>JAIXLE010000172.1 GCA_026931725.1 Bacteroidales bacterium | reverse complement strand
GCATACGGCACACCTTCCCGCAGTCCGATAACCTGAATCACAAAATCAGAACGGGTCCGCGCCAATTCGATGGCGGCTTCAACCAGAATGTGCTGTCCTTTTCGCTCGCACACGGTGCCGACCGAGATCATGCGAACTTTCCCAGTTGGCCCAGGAATGAGTCGCGCAGCATCCGCGCGGGACACAGCGTGGAGATACTCATCAAACGGGCACGGATTCAGTCCATTGTGTATGACACGCTGGTTGCCACGAGAATTGAGACGGTCCAAAATGCGGGCTGTGTCATGTGAAGCCGGGATCACCCGTGCGGCCATGGCAAAGGCGGCTTCCGCGCGGCCTCGGGTGAATGGCGGAAACAGGCGTTCCATGACATTTGCCGAGTAACTCTCATGGATGATCCAGACTGCGGGGATGCCGACCCGTGCCGCGGCCTCGATCACTGGGAATGTCAACATTGTGTTGGCCAAGACCACTTCGGGCCGCCTTGTTCGGAGAAGTCGCCGTAGGTACTGTTGGGCAACTTCGTATTCACGCGGTGTCCACAGCCCATCGACAAAGCGGCGACTCCATGTCGCATCGGCGATGTCGCAGGGGATGGATGTCTCATGGTAGACCTTTTCTCCAGCACCGCCAAGCGGTGAGAAGACAGTCGGGGCAACTGTCCCACGTTTGGTTAGTCCCAACACGATTTCGGACAGATACCGCGGTGCCCCTTCTGGGTTGTTCAAATTGTGAGCCGCTACCAGAGTTCGCACTGCCGGATTACTGGCTTCCCCAGGTAGCGACAAAGGACCATCACAAGTGGGACGAAAGGAGTCTCGTTCCGAAAAGTTGGGATTGTAGTATGGGTCACGCGGGCGGCCATAGGCCCGGTGGAATGCCCGCAGTTCTTCGGGGTCATCCTGCCGCTCCATGGGGACATGTGAGGAAATGAACTCCACTCCCCCCACATGAACGGAACGCAGACCACTTCCACTCAGTCGCACTGCGTAGTCTACATCAAACAGTGTTCGGCCAAATCGCTCGGCATCGAACCCGCCCAGTTGGTCAAATGTCGATCGTGGTGTGAGAAGACAACCTTGTCCCGGCGCGGATACGGTGCGTGTCACTTCCGCATAGAAGTAGTAACTCACCGTATCCGCAGGTGTCCCCAAAAAGGCATGTCCTGGGGCGATGCCATCGCGCAGTCCCAAGACTGTTCCTGCGCTGTGGAGCACTCCGCGAGTGTCCCGGATTGCCCCACCCACTGCGCCGACCTCTGGTTGTCGCATTTGCACGAGTAACTGGGACAACCAGCGTGGATTTTTGGGGACAAGACCTGCTGCCAGGAAGAGGAGATAATCCTCGGTTCGAGCGGCCGCGATGCGATTCAGAGACTCGGCGGGTGTGCCGGTATCATCCACGAGATACGGTGTCACATTTCGGTATGTGGTCCCCTGAATTAGGGCGCGTATTGTCTCTGTCCCGGTGGCTATCGGGCCATAAATGATGACCGCAACAGAAGGACCATCGTCGAATCCATCTAAAGCCAGGATGGGAAGTCCCAATCGCTCGGCGAACGGTGGTGCAAACAGGGTTGCCGGTCGATGTCGGCGGCGTAAGGCTTCTTCCACGGCTTGTCGACCGGACGTGTGGACGTAGGACTTTTGACCCGCAATCGATGCAGTCGATGCGACGTGTGCCCGCCAGTGATACAGTATTTTGGGGATGTGGACCACACGCTCCGTGAGTTCCGTCACCCGTAGCAATAAGTCATGGTCTTGTGAACCGTGAAATCCCAGTCGAAATCGCCCGGCTTGCTCGAACAGTTTTTTGCGGATACAGGTCAGATGATTGATGTAATTGTAACTGAGGAGCAGTTCTGGGGACCAATCCGGTTTGAATTGAGGGTCATAACGATGACCCACCTCATTGATCTTGTCTTCGTCACTATAGAGAAGTCCCGCGTCGGGATGATGTTGTAGTGCGAGGACGATCTCAAATAATGCCTGTGGTGCCAGTCGGTCGTCGTGGTCCAACAAGGCGACGAATTCGCCGGTGGCCAAGTCGGCGGCGGAGTTGGTAGCCGCACAGATGTGCCCATTCGTTGCTCGCCGTATCAGTTTAATCCGTAGGTCGTTTTGTCGTTCCAGTTGATCCAAAAATTGTCGGTGCTTTGGGTCGGTCGATGCGTCGTCCGCAATGCACAGTTCCCAGCGGTCGTAAATTTGACCTCGCACGGAGTCGATGGCTTCACGGAGCCAGCGCGGGTCCGAATTATAGGTCGGTAGTAGAATCGAGATTGTGGGCCGATAACGGAACCGTTTCAGTTCGTCCGTCATGGCCTGTTGGAGTCGTGGTGTGAGACGTGTATGGGACACATAGGCATCGTGGGGTGCCTGCGGGCGGAACTGGCGGGCGAGCAGTTTGTACCGCAATTTCTGCTTGGCTCGCAACGTCAATTCCGCACAGCGTCCCCATCGCGCTCGCCAGCGCCAGAGGGAAAACAGTTCCCCACTGGTAATGTTTTTGAGGACACGGGCGAGCAACGTCGGTGGTGTGGCGGCGATGCGATCTTGTCGAGGGGCAATCGTGACCCAAGGTTCATCCAGGAGCCGCGTCTGCGATGTCCCATTTTCGCGCAGTACTTGGATACGCTCCACCTGGGGTTCTAGCGGTAACTGTGTCCCAAAGGTTAGCCGTGGCGCGGAGTCTGGCGGCGTGACGCGTTTGAGCGTCGTATAGGACGCGGGCTGATTATCATATTGAATGAGGATACGGCCATCTGTCGGGCCATCGGGACCATCACCACCCACCCCGAGTAAGGGTATGCCGGTGTAGGGTTCCAGGAACCGTTCGAGATAGAGCGTCCAATCACCGCAGATGTATTGTGTCGAACCAGGGTTCATACCGGCATCCTGCTGGCGAGCGGGCTTCTTGCCCGAGAGAATCGGCGGAGTTTACCCTGTCCTGACGGGATCTTGCAAGATCACCCTCGTGCGGCGGGTGAATCGGTCTTGATTCCGATTTTTGCAATCGTTATGTGCGATGTCTTATGGGGAATGACGATTGGCGGGGGGGAGCCAGCATGAGAACCGGGCGGGGTGTACTCGTAGCGGGATTAGTCCTCACGCTCGGCTTGGCGACCGGATGCGTGGACCGGCGGTTCGTGGTGGAATCCAACGTGCCGGGCGCGCAGATTTATGTTGATGGCAAGCCGATCGGCCCGGCTCCGGCGGATGCGTGGTATACCTACCCCGGTGTCTATGAGTTCAAGGCCGTTGCGCCGAACTACCAACCGTTGAAGCAACAAGTCCGCCTCAAGGCGAAGTGGTACGATTATCCCCCCTTGGACTTTATCGCGGATGTCCTATGGCCAGGGCGGATCGAGGACGTGCGGCGGGTTCAGTTGACATTAGAGCCAACCCGCCCTGTGCGGACGGACCAACTTATTCAGGATGCGGACATGCTACGGGCGCGAGGACAAAGTCTGCCGCCGTCCACTGTCCCCGAAGAGGACGACCCGCGATTGGCCAAGCCTGCCCTGCCCAAGCCCGCGATCCTGCCACCGGGGCCGCCGGTGCCACCGTCTCGGCGGATTTACCCGCCACAAGTCCAAAATCCCAATGGCATGACCCATGATGGGGTGGCTGGGTCACCGGAGCCGACCACGCCCGTTGGGACACCCTTCCGGCCGTGAGTGGGTCCGCGTCTGTCTACTGCGCGTCGCCGGGACGTAGACTCCGGGTGACCTGCATGAGTCGCCGTTCCCAGATGGATCGTTCACGCCAGGGGCAGGATCCCTCGGCGACAATGGTTTTGCCACCAGAGGTGATCGCGGTGAACACAACGAGAGTATCGGCAGATCGAACCGCGCCCCCCGCACCGTAACGGACTTTGAGACGCACAACGGGGATGTTCTCGTCCTCAGGGCCACCGGGTGGGTCACCAGCGGCATCACCTGTCCATTCGTCGATGGTGATTTCCGGGAAGAGTTTGTAGCGGCGTTCGATGTAATCCCGAGCGGCGGCGAGCGGGTCGCCGGGGGCTTCGCCGAGGACAAGGACTACCAGATTCGCGGTTGGGGCAAAATCGGAACGGTCCTTACCTTTGAGGACAGCTTGCAGCACCATGTCACCGTTTTCGTCCTCGTCGGTGGCCTCCTTGCGTTTCGGCTTCTCCCAGATTCTGGTGTAGTCCGTGAGCCGGTACAACTTGCTTTTACTGCGGTACACCCGTTGCTCGGCGACTTTTTCACCCCAATTCTCGCGCACGCCGAGGATGCGGAAACCGTTCGCCAGGGCGATCAGTTCGCCACCCACAGCCTCGATGTTGCGTTCGGGAGCCCAGACGTAATACCAATAACCGACCCCCTTGTGGGCCAGCAGGAAGCAGTAGCCAAAGCAGGATTCGCCCGTCGGCATGTAGACCCCGCGGAACTCACACTTTTGGGCTTGCTGTCCGGCCCACTCCACGGGTTGCACTTCCAGATTCTCGGGCAAGTTGTCGAAGACGCGAGTCAATTGATCGGACATCCGTTTCTGCAATTCAAACACGGTGGGGTTCCGTTTTTCGTAGTCGCTCACCCCGAAAGCCATCCAGGCTTGCGGTTCAGGCCGTTTGTAGGCGACGACGTTCACGCCCAATTTATTTTGCGTTTCCTGATCCTGGGCCCACGGCGCGGGTGGTTTCTGGAAGGCAAAGTTGAAGTCGACTTTGCGGACTTCGTCGCTAGTTCCACTGCCAGACTGATCGATCAGCCGATGTTTGGACTTCATAGCAAAGAAAAATACACCCAGGCCAACACCGCACAGAAGCATCAGCCCGCCCAGTGCGGCTAATATGCTCCCCAAACCGCCGCCGCGCGTTACCGGGGTCGGCGGCGGTTCTTCTCCGCCCTCAGATGGTGTCCCATAATCCAGTTGTGGATCCACTGGCGGGGCACCATAACCCGGAGGTGGGGCACCATAACCCGGAGGTGGGGCACCGTAACCCGGAGGTGGGGCACCGTAACCCGGAGGTGGGGCACCAAAATTTTGTTCTGGAGGCGGGGCACCGTAACCCGGAGGCGGGGCAGCAGTGGGACCAAGAGTAAACTGCATCGCACAACGCGGACAGGATAAAACCGCGCCGGGAGGAACTTGCGTCGGGTCAAAGAGAAATGGGCAACTGGGGTTCGGACACTTCAGCGATGACATGCTGCGGTTCTCTCGGTATGAAATTCAGATTCTACCATTGTATCGGCACAATCCCGTTATTTGGAACCGAAGCGGGAGGGTTGCTCACTTTCCGGCAATTCAATCTTGAGTGGGGCAGCGCTCGCCACATCCTGCACCCGAATGGACACCCGACCATCCAGCACGGCTTCGAGGTGAGGCAGCACCGTTTCCGCACGCCAACCCTGGAAGAACGGAGAATCGGCGGGTAGCCGACCGCCCGGCTGGCGTGACCGCACCAACGCTTTCAAATCCGAAACCGTCGCCAACGCAGCCGGGGCAATCTCTTCTCGGGCGGCGTAATCGGCCAGCAATACCCCCAGCAAGGTCGCCAATACCCCGACATGGGGTGAGTCTGCTTCTCGATCCACGGCGGCGGGCCATTGATCCGACGGCAACTGCAAAGCGGCCTGAATCACGGCGGAAATCGTGGTGATTTCCTTCCGGGGCAACCCGCGTAGGGTACTGAAATCCGGGTTCTTCCCCGTCGACCGCCGGGCAATTTCGACAATCAAATCATCCCGCAACACCGTGCGAGCCGGGCGATTCTGCCGCTCGGCGACCTCTTCCCGCCAGGCATAGAGTGCCCGCAGCACCGCGAGTTCTTGGGGATGTAAACCACCTGTCCCCTTGAGTTTCCGCCATCGCTCAATCGTCGGATCATCGGCAACCGCTCGGCGAATGGCCGCCGCGAACTCTTCTTGGGCCCAACTGAGCCGCTGCCGTTGGGTGAGCTTGCCGCAGAGTCGCTCCCAGATGGGCAACAAGTAGCGGACATCGTCGAAGGCGTACTGCATCTGTGCTGTGGTCAGCGGTCGCCGTCGCCAGTCGGTCAGCGTTTCGGCCTTGAGCATCCGAATGCCGAGAAACTCCTGCACCAGACTGGCGTAGCCGATCGAGTATTGCAAACCGACCAGCGCCGAGGCGACCTGCACATCGACCAGATTGGCCGGGGCCATTCCCGTGGCGAACCAGCACATGCGAATTTCTTCCCGCCCCGCGTGAACGATCGTGAGGCGATTCGGATCCAGCAGCAATTCCCAAAAATCATCGAGTGTCTGGCACCGAATGGGGTCGATCAGATACAACCGTTCGGCAGTGGCCACTTGCAGCAAGCACAAATCTGGGCGGTAAGTATCCTCACCAACGAACTCGGTATCGAACCCCAGTACGGAGCAGGATCGCAGATGATCCAGGCAATCCGCCAACTGGGCCGCGTTCACAACATGCAGCTCAGGAAGCGGTTCAGGCTGAAACGGCCGACGGCGGCGCATAGTATCCCACTGCTTCGGGGTAACGATCGTGGTTCTATTATCGTCGGGATTCGGCGAGTTCGGTCAAGGACTACACTTTCTGCAATTTCCTGCACCTACGATTCCCCTGGGGGATCGACAAACGGCCATCCCATCCCCATCCGAGACGAAGACCCGATCACGCCACCGGGAATGGCCAACGACGCTCTCTTGGCCAATGCCCCCAGTTCCTACCCCCATACCCACGGGTTCGCGGCCAAATGGCAAGGCCATACCGAGAAGATCGCGGATGAGTTCACCCGTGCCGTGACAAATGAACACCTCCAAGTCACACAATCTGATACTCGCTTGGTTTTCGATCGGGTGGGAGGAAGTATCCCCTGGTTGCCGGAATGACCTATTGTGCAGTTGGTTCAATTAAAGAGGTGTCGCCCCGGAATGCGATGAGGAACCCCACCTCGAAATGCCGTAACCGCAACAGGTTCCGACCCCCAAGAACCTGGTATGCCCCGTTTTCCCCATTCGGCAATTCCGCATTCGGTACGACTGACCTCGACCACGGCAACCCATCCGCGCACAATGGCGGGTTATGAAACTGCTGCACACAGCCGACTGGCACCTCAACGACCGTTTGGGGCGGATCGACCGCACCGACGATCTCCGGCAATCGGTGGAGCGGATTGCTCGGTATTGCTCAGAGCATCCCATTGATGTCCTCATCGTCGCGGGGGATCTCTTTAGCGAACTGGCCCGCCCGGATGCCCTGCGTGAAACCATTCGCCACTGGCAGGATGTCTTCGCGGAATTCCTGGCGGAAGGGGGAACGATCCTCACCATCACCGGAAACCACGATAACGAAAACTTTTGCCAGACGCTGCGGCACGCAATGACGTTGGCCGCACCGACCATCGGCAAGCCGGGGCAGTTGGTGCCACCGGGGCGACTCTACCTCGCGGCGGAACCGTCCCTCTTACGGTTGCGGGACCGTTCCGGTCAGCAGGAAGTGCAATTCGTGCTGATGCCGTACCCCACCGCGTCCCGCTATTTGCATACCGAAGCTCGGCAAAAGTACAGCAGCCCCGACGAAAAAAACATTCTCCTGACACGGGCGTTCGAGCAGACCCTCCGTGATTTTCTCGTGCATCCTACCTTCAACCCCACCCTCCCCGCGGCCCTGATCGCGCATGTGAACTGTTATGGTTCCGACATTGGACCATCACTCTTCCGCATGACCGAACAAGAAGACGTGGTTGTTCACACGGAGTCGTACTGGGATCAGTTCGCGTATGTCGCCCTGGGCCACATTCATAAGCCGCAATTCCTCGGTGGCCGGGAACATGTCCGCTACAGTGGCAGTATCGAACGGATGGACTTGGGCGAACAGCACGATCAAAAAGGTGTCGTTCTCTTCGATCTGGATCACACCGGAAAAATGCGAGACTTGACCACGTTACCGCTGCCGTCCACGGCGATTTATGAAGTCGTGATCGCGGACCCGGATGTAGACCTTCCCCGATTGCGGGCCGAGGCGGAATCCACGGCGGGTGACATCGTCAATCTGCATGTGACCTACACCGCCGGGCAGCACAATCTGGAAGCGATTCTCACGGAACTCGACCGTCTCTTTCCGCGATGGTATGCCCGAGACTGGCACGAAACCCATCAACTCATTCCCGGCACCCTGGCTTCTGGGGAAGTCGATCGCAGCCGGAGTTTTGCCGAACTGGTCCGCGATTATTTGGGGCAAGAGCTGATTCAGCATTCCGAAGATGATCGGGATCATTTGCTCCAACTCGCGGATGAACTGATTCAGGAACTGGAATGATCCCACAGCGTGTCCGCATTGCCGGGTTTCTTTCCTACAAGGAAGAACAGGAAATCCGCTTCGAGGGTGCGCCGGTCTGGATGCTGACCGGCACCAATGGCAGCGGCAAGTCTGCCGTGTTCGATGCCCTCACCTACGCCCTGTTCGGCTACCACCGGGGCGGCAGCCAGAACGCGAACGAACTCATCAACAAGGAATCGAGCGCGATGAGCGTCGAGTTCGATTTCCTTCAGGATCATACCCGCTATCGGATTCGCCGCACGCTCCGCCGCAGCAAACGGGGGACCATCGCGGGCACGCAGCAGATCTTCCACCAGCCAGGCGGATCAGCAGCCAGCGACAACTGGGAACCCGTTCCCGATACGGGGAAGAAAGTCGATTTCGACCGCTGGATTCATGACCGCATCGGCTTGGATTATGAGATTTTCACCTCGTCGGTCCTGCTACTTCAGGGGAAGGCGGAAAAACTCCTGGACAGCAAGCCCAGTGGCCGAGCCGAGGTGCTGGCGGGGATTGTCGATCTCGAACGCTACCAGCGTCTGCACGAAAAGGCGAATACGAAGAAGCTGGAGCGCAAATCGCGGCTCGAAGCCTTGTCGCACCAGACGGCCGCCGTGCCCGAAGTGACGGATGCGGAGTACGCCACGACCGAACTCCGCATCGTCGCGGCCGAGGATGCCCGACACGAAGCCCAGGTGCAGATTCACACGATCACCGAATGGGAAACGCAAGCCCGCAGTTGGGCCGAAGTGCAACACCGCCTCGACGCGGCCCGGATTCGACTGAAGCAATCAGAATATCTTCTGGGTGAAGCCGTGGCCATTGAAACGGCTTATGCTCGGCTCCAGGAACTGCGGAGCGTCTTGCCCGCGGCTCACACCATCGTCACGGTGCGTGGGCAACTGCTGGAATCCGAGAAGAAGACCGAGCAGCTGGAAAAAGAGCGTCTCGCCGCCACGGAACGCAAACAGCGAGCCGAGCGTGATCTCGAACGGGCGCACCAGCAACGCACCCGTCAGCGGGACCAGCAGACCCGCGATGAAACCCGCTTCCAGACGCTCAACGCCCGACTCCGCGAACTAACCAAAATTCTCGAAACCGCTCGCCTCGCTGAGGAGCAGCAAGCCGAACAGGACCGCCTCCGGGCCGAACGGCAACACTTGCCGGATGACCCGACCGCCGCACTCCGTGCCGCCGAGCGGGAAGTCGAACGTCTCACGGAGTTGTGCCGCGTTCTTCCTATCTTGGAACGCTTTTCCACGGAACGGCACGATCTGTCCGTGGCACGCAAGACTCTCGCGGAAACGGAGCAAAAACAGCGCGCCACGCGGAAAGCCGGTGAGCAACGCAAGTCCGAGCTGACGCAACGGGAAGCGGAACTCGCCCATGCCACGCAAACCCGCACGGCAGCGGATAGCCAAGTGGCCATCGCTCGGACACTCGCCGATCAGGCCGCACAAGCCGTGGCTGAGTTCGCCACAATGGCCGGTGCGAAATCGTGCCGGGCGTGTGGGCAACCGTTGACCGCCGCGCATTTCGCCGAGGAAAAACGCCTCCGGGAAACCGAGCTGCACGCCGCGAACGAACGCCACCGACAAGCCGTCCGCGCCCGAGAAACCGCGATTCTCGCCGAGAACGCACTCGCGGATCAGGTCACAGCGATCAAACAGGAACAGGATGCCAGACGCGAAGAATACCGCGCTCTGAGTGTCGAATCCAAACACGCGGGATTGGAAGTCAAGCGGCTCGTGGATTCTCTCAGCCTACGGTACGCGGAAATGCCGGAGCCATACCGTTCACGTATCGCCCCCGCCGCCCCGAACGACTGGACCACGACAACCTACCCCGAACGGGATGAACTGGCAGGCTTGCGTCGAGAAACCGTCTTGCTCCCCGATGCCAAACGGAAGCTGAACGAGGCCCGCGATGTTCGGGAACGCTGCGAGAAACTGAACGCGCGGATCGACACCATTCAACACCACCTCACGGGACTCCGCGCCCACTTGCCAGCAGACCTGACCGGACTCCGCGAGGAACACCGGACTCTGCACGCCGAAGAGGCCACACTCACCAGCGCGATTCAGGGAGCCAAAAAAGCCGCCCTGCAACTGGAAACCGAAATCGACAAACTGGGCCGGGAAAGTCACGCGGCCATCCAACTGCTGGGGGATTTGTCCGGGAAATTGCAAACTGAAGAAGCCTTGCGAAAGCAAAGCCGTGCCGAGATGGAACGCACCCGCAAGAACCTACCCGAAGCCTGGCAAAAGCCGGTCGAAGCGGCCCGAATGGCCGATTATCATGGCTGGTCACTGGAACACGATGCGTTAATCTCGGCCAACACGGAGGAGAAATACAAACAACTTGCCATCGCGCGGGGGGGACTCGCGGGGCAACGGCAGGAAATCGAGGAACTCACCGCCACGGCGAATGCGTTCCCGGAAGCGGCTCGCCGCAGGCCCGATGTTATCAAAGCCGAACTCGCCGCTGCCCGCGCCGCCTTTGAGGAACGCGATCAGGAATGGCAGGATGCCCGCCGTCACCGTGATTTGCTGGACAGTTACCGGCAACAACGCGATCATCTCCATGCCGAGTTTCTCAAGATTGACGGTGAACACACCCGCTACAAACTGCTTTCCGAACTGCTGGGCCGCGATCGCCTGCAACGGCACCTCGTCCGGCAAGCGGAACGGCAAATCGTCGATTATGCCAACACCGTGCTGGATCGGCTATCAAGCGGCCAACTCTTCCTCAAAGTGGTGGGAGCCGATGACGGTTCCACGGCCGATAAGGCGCTCGATCTGGAGTGTGCCAACCGGATCACGGGCGGAGCGCCGATCAATGTGGCGTTTCTCTCCGGCAGTCAGCGGTTCCGGGTCGCCGTCAGCCTCGCTTTGGCGATCGGCCAGTACGCCAGTCGCCAGCATCGACCGATTGAAAGCGTCATCATTGATGAAGGGTTCGGTTGCCTGGATCGCCAAGGGCGACAAGTGATGATTCAGGAATTGCAGAACCTGCGGGGCCACCTCAGTTGCATTCTTCTGGTCAGCCATCAGGAAGAGTTCGCCGATGCGTTCCCCGATGGCTACCGTTTCGCACTCGAAAACGGGGCCACCCGCGTCACGCGGGTGTAGGTCATTGGCAAGGAACGATTGGCGGTTCGTGGCGGGTCCGTGACCACGATCGCAAATCGTTCCGAGCATCCGCTCTTATTGGTTGAACACGAACTCTTTCGTATTCAACAACGCCCAGACGATGTTTTCGTAGGCCGTTTTCTTGTTCGCGGCGTTCTTCTCAATGTGGGTCAGCGCGGTTTTCAGGTCTTCCGCTGTCGGCTTCCGGGAGAAGACCCACAGAAACAGTTCCGTGACCTTCTCGGCATCCGTGCGGGTATCTTTCGGGTCGGCGAGCATGGCGGCTCGGCCATTGGCGGCGCTCACTTTTCCCTGCACCTCATCGCTGTTGAGCAGGTGCAATGCCTGAGCAAGGTTCGCCTCGGAAACCCGTTCACACTCACAGGCGCTGGCCCGCGCGGGGCGACCGAACACATCCAGGAAGTAAGAGTTGAACGATTCATCGGGAAGCTGAATCGCCCGAGCCGGAGCAAAAGCGTCTCCTGGCAAACCGTTGAACGCGGACTTGCTGGCCGTGATCTGATTGACGGCATCGAGCAGCACTTCCGCGGACATCCGTTTGGGGTAGTAGCGGGCATAGGCTTGCTTGTCGTGCTGGTTCCATTCATTCGGTGCCGCGCTGAGCTGATAGGTACGGCTCTTGCAGATCAGCTTCACCAGAGATTTGAGTGAGAAGTTGTGATCCGTGAGCGATTGCGCCAGGGCATCCAGTAATTCTGGGTTGGTGGGTGGGTTCGTGACCCGCATATCGTCGAGCGGATCGACAATGCCTCGGCCAAAGAAGTGCGCCCAATAGCGGTTCGAGACGGCTTTGGCGAAGAACGGATTCGCGGGGTTGGTCATCCAGTCTGCCAGGGCTTGTCGGGGATCGTCTTCGGCGGCCAGCGTCATCGGTGCGTCATCGAGCGGCTTGATTTGCGCGGGTTGATTCGTGCGTTTGTTCGTCACACTGCCGCTGGCCGTGGTAAAGATGATCTGCGTTGTGGCCCGCGCATTATTGCCACCCGCGATGGGGATGTTCTTGCGGCCCAGTCGTCCGAAGAACGCGGCCAACCCCCAGTAGTCGTCCTGGCTCCACTTTTCAAACGGGTGATGGTGGCAGTTCGCACAGGCGAGCCGTTGGCCGAGGAACACTTGGGCCATGTCATCGACGAACTGTTCGGGGTTGTTCAACTCTTTGTACCAGACCGTCGCCGGGCTGCCGTTTTCGTCGCCGGTGGCGGTGAGGATGCCACGCACGAATTCGCTGTACGGCAGATCGCGGGCAATAGCTTCTCGAATCCAGGCATGGAAGGCGAAGGTGCCCGCGGCACGATCCGGCTTCCCACCGCGTTTCACCCGGAGAATGTCCGCCCATTTCCCCGCGAAAAAGTCGGCGTAGGCGGGAGAGTCCACGAGGCGATCGACGAGTTTATCCCGTTTCTTGGCATCGGGATCGGCAACGAACTGCGCCACCTGTTCTGGGATGGGGAGCGTTCCGGTGATGTCGAGGGAGGCCCGACGGATGAATGCGGCATCGCTACTGAGTTCCGACGGCACCAGACCCAATTCTTTCCACTTTTTGACGGTGAATTTGTCGACGAGGGTATTTTCGGCGAACTGCCAATCGGGAGTTTTGACCCCCAAAGGCACGGTGATCCGGACCACGGCTACATGGACCTGATACCGAGCCATGATGGCGGCTTCGCCACTGAGGCCGAGCGTGGAGACATACGCCTGGCCATTCACCGTGGCGATTTCCGTATCGTTGGATTCATATTGCGCCCGCTGGGTGATGTCTTCCACCGTGCCATCGGAATAGTGAGCGTACACCGCGAACTGCTGGTGCGAGTTCCGGTCCAGAATCCGATGTTCCGGGTACACCGTGACTTTGGTGACTACCGGGTCCGTGTCCTGGCCATAGGGCATTCCAGAAGCGATCCAACGGCGGACGATCTTATATTCATCGGAACCGGGAATCATCTTTTTGCCGCCGCCGTGAGGGGCGTTGCCGCTGGCTTTCAGCAGGAACAACGATTGATCCGGCGCGGAGGGGAACAGGCGACGACCGCGACTTTCTTTCACAAGCGTCATGTAGTCAAACTGGGGCTCAAAACCGAGTAACGAGAGCTTGAACCCATTCTGGCCCGAGGCTTTCCCGTGGCACCCACCGCTATTGCAGCTGAGTTTCGTGAAGACGGGGACGACTTGATTCGGGAAGTTGATGGGGAGGTTTTCACCGATATGAGCGGTCGTCACGGGCACGCTGGCGGTCTTGTCTCCGAAGGAGATGGTCAGTTGGGTGGACCCGTTCGCCAGGGGGGTCACTCGGCCCGTGGCCGAAACTTCCGCGAGTTTGGCATCCGTCACGGTATAGCGCACCGCGCGGGTCAGATCCACTTGCCGGCCATTCTGGAGGGTGCCGGTCACGACCATTTGATGGGAAGCATCGCCGTTGGGGAGACTCACGCGGGTCGGGTAGACTGTGAGGGTTTTCACGTCCGCCGGGGTCGGGAGTGGGGCAGGTGCGGCCGCGGGGGCGGGGGCCACGGACCAAGAGAGGAGGATTGCGACTGCTGTCACAATCTGACTGCGGTGCAACGACATGACGATATCCTCGGTGGGTAGGCTCCACACAACCAGCAGGTGTATTTTTTCAGACAAAGTCGGTTCTGTCTCCGACTCTGAGCCGTGGCAGGTATGGGGAAATTGTCGCTCATCTGGCCAGCCCGTGCAAGTGAGAAGCACGCAACACGAGCGATTTCTGATTCCCCGGTGGTTCTTGATCGCCCGTTTCCCAGGAGGAGCGTTTTTTCGGAAAGGGCGTGTTTCGATCAGAATAGCCCGCGGATCGGTTCCCCGGAATAGACCGAATGGGGGCGATTTTCCGCGTCGGACCAAGCCATGTTCGCAGGCAGGCCGAGGGTATCGTAGATCGTCGCGGCGAGGGCTTCCGGGGTTTGCGGATCGGCAGTCGGGTGACCGCCGATCTTGTCGGAGGAACCGATCACCCGGCCCCCCTGCACGCCGCCCCCGGCAAGGAAGACCGATTGCACGGCTCCCCAGTGATCGCGGCCCGCCCCTTTGTAAAACTGCTTCAATTGACTAATCCGGGGGGTTCGGCCAAACTCACCGGCCATCACGATCAGGGTCTTTTCCAGCAAGCCGCGTTCGTTCAAATCGTCGAGCAGTGCCGACACCGCATGATCGGTCGGTGGCAAGAGTTTCTCTTTTAGGTGGGGGAAGGCGTTGCCGTGGGTGTCCCAGGTTTCGTTGTTCCCGAGGTTGACCTGCACGAGATTCACCCCCGCTTCGACGAGGCGAGCGGCCATCAGCAGCGACCAACCGAACGCGTTGTTCCCATAGCGGGTGATGTCAGCCGAGGGAGCCTGACGAATGTCGAACGCGGAACGGACTTGCGGGTTCGTGAGGAGGTTGATGGCGTTCTGGCGGGATTTGTCCAGCCCAGCGGCGGCCGCATCAAGGCCACGGCGTTGGGTGTCGATTTTCCGCAGAATATCCAAACGCTGATCGAAGCGGAGCGGGTCCACGCCTTCGGGCAAGTTCAGGTTCGGCATGACGAATCCGCTGCGGGCAGATGTGTAGGCGCGTTGCTGGTGGTCGAATTCATATTCTGGGAAGGCACCGTAGGCATTGGCGGCGAACGGGGAGGCTTCGAGGAACCACGGATCGTTGATGCGTCCGAGTGGCCCGGCGAATTGTCCGGGAATGATACGGCCGGTGCGGTGGACCAGTTTTTCGGGGAGAACCACGGCTGGTGGCAGATTGTTGCGGGGTTGCGTCGTCACGCCAGCCATCGCCGCAATCGACGGATAATCACTGGGTTGCGGCTGACTCGGGTTGAAGCCGGTCGGGGTGTCGGAGCGGCCAGTGAGGACGATATGATGACCCAGACTATGATCGTTCGTGCGGTGCGTGTAGGAACGAATCATCGACCATTGGTGCGAGCGAGCGGCCAGTTTGGGCAGATGCTCCGTGATCCGTACACCCGGAATGCGTGTGGGGATGGTGCCGAACTCGCCCCGAATGGCTTCCGGGGCATCCGGTTTGGGGTCAAAGCTCTCATGCTGGGCGAGCCCGCCGGACAGAAAGATGAAGATGACGGCTTTCTTGGGCTGAATTTTCTCGCGGTGGAAGGCATCCGTCGCGCGTGCCTCACGGAGGAAGGCGAGTTCCGCAAGTCCGAGCCCCAATAGCCCTACGGTGCCCGCTTGGATGGCAGTACGACGGGAGAATTGCGGATGGGCCGGGTGTATCATGGCGGAATCCAACCGGGCGGGATTAAGCAGGTAGGAGAGTCATGATCGTCTCATATCTTTCTATCGACCGCAATGGGGTCGCTTCCTGAATCTGGGAGGGATTGTGGAACTTTTCGGAATCGCTTGTCAGCGGGCAGCCGTTCGATATAGTGATGGTTCTGAAATCATCCCGCCCCGGCGATTCCGGGCGACGGAGGAGTATTTGTCATGGGTATGCAGTGCGCCATCTGCGCGAAGAAACCGGCCAAAGGTAACCAGAAGACATACCGCGGGAAAGCCAAATACCTCGGTGGGGTCGGGAAAAAAATCACCGGCATCAACCGCCGTTGGTACAAGCCGAACTTGCAACGGGTTCGCGTTTCCGAAAACGGGGAAACCGTTCGCAAGCGGGTTTGCGTCCAGTGCATCCGCAGTGGCCGGATTCAAAAGCCCGTGAAAAGGCTCCCGTTCGCCACGGTTGCGATCTAAGCTCCGCGGGTTTGTCTTTCGGTTTCCGGTAGAGTTTCTCTGCCGGTTCTTTGGTGCGCGCATGTCGCTTTCGCCTGAACAGGTTCGGAAAGTCGCCGCTCTCGCTCGGCTGGAACTCTCGCCAGACCAGCTGACCGTGATGGCCGGGCAACTCAACCGTATCCTCGATTTCGTCGATCAATTGCAACAGGTCGATACCACGGGAGTGGAACCGATGGCCCATCCGATCCCGGTGGAAAATGTCTTCCGGGAAGATGCCCCGCGTGAGTCCCTGCCTACGGGTGAGGCCTTGGCCAATGCCCCCAATCGTGGGGGAAACTTTTTTGCCGTTCCCGCCGTCTTCTCCGACGAGTAGCCCCGTTCGGATCTTATCTCCTTCTGGGATCGCGCGGCTTCCCTCAGGTGATTGTGACGACTCTTTCTGGCTTACGCATGACCATAACAGACCGAACTGCGTCGGAATTATTGGCTCTCCAGGCCGCCGGGGATGTCTCCGCGCGGGCGATCACGGATGCGTTTCTGGCCGTGATCCGGGAGCGAGAGCCGACCGTACAGGCTTTCGTGCAGGTCGACGAAGCCGCGGCCCGACAACAAGCCGAGGCGGTCGATGCCAAACGTCGAGCCGGTGCCCCGCTGGGGCCGCTCGCCGGTGTGCCGGTGGCCGTGAAGGATGTCCTTTGCACGCGCGGTGTTCGCACGACTTGTTCGAGTCGGATGCTGGCTGATTATGTTCCTCCCTACGATGCCCATGTGATTGAACGGCTCCGGGCCGCGGATGCCGTGCTGATCGGGAAGACCAATCTCGATGAATTCGCCATGGGTTCCTCGACCGAGAATAGCGCCTTCCAAGTGACCCGCAACCCGTGGGATTCGACCCGCATTCCCGGTGGCTCGTCTGGGGGGTCCGCCGCTGCGGTGGCCGCACGAGAGGCACCATTGTCGCTCGGCACCGATACTGGCGGTTCGATCCGGCAACCCGCATCCCATTGTGGCATTGTCGGTGTGAAGCCGACGTATGGCCGGGTGTCGCGGTATGGTCTGGTGGCGTTCGCCAACTCGCTCGATCAGATTGGCCCATTCGCCCGCACGGTCACGGATGCCGCCCGACTGCTCGCCGTGATCGCTGGCCACGATGCGCGGGATAGTACCAGCGTCGATCAGTCCGTACCGGCGTACACGCAATCGCTCGATCAGCCGCTGCAGAATCTGCGGATCGGTATTCCCCAAGAGTTCCTCAAAACGGGCCTGGATGCGGAAGTCGAAGCCGCCGTGCGCGCGGCACTGCGGGAATATCAGGCCCAGGGCGCGACGCTGGTGGACGTGACCTTGCCGCACGCGGCCCATCATGCCATCGCGGTTTATTACATCGTCGCCACGGCGGAGGCATCCAGCAACCTGGCGCGATACGATGGGATGCACTTCGGCCACCGTACCGCCGACAAGGGCGATCTCATTGCGACCATGAGTCGTTCCCGCACGGAAGGTTTTGGCCCCGAAGTCCAACGGCGGATCATGCTCGGCACCTACGCGCTTTCCAGCGGCTATTACGATGCCTACTACTTGCAGGCTATGAAGGTCCGCCGATTGATCGCCGAGGAATTCGCCACGGCATTCACGCAATGCGACATCATCGCCAGTCCGACCTCACCGACGGCGGCGTTCCCGATCGGAGAGAAAACGGCAGATCCTCTGACGATGTATTTGTCAGACATTTACACGATCTCCGCGAATCTGGCAGGTATTCCCGGCGTGAGTTTGCCGTGCGGCTTCACATCCAATGGGTTGCCGATCGGGTTGCAACTGCTCGCGCCGCCCTTCGCGGAAGAACGCCTCTTCCGCTCCGCCCGCATGTACGAAGCCGCGACCGACTGGCACACCCGCCGACCGCCACTGTGAGCCCGCGAGCGAAAATCTCAGTAGAATCTTGCCAGAATCATCTCCACGATGTGATAATCACTGCGCCCCGAGGCGGACAAACTGTCTCGGGTTCTCACGGGCTCCTGTGGAGTTTCCCCATGTCGCGGTGGATTCGTCGTTCCGGTCTACTGTTCACCCTGGCCACGCTCAGTCTGGCTCTGCTGTCAACGGCCCCAGCGCAAGTTACCAAGAAGAAAACGGGCACGGACAGCCCCGGTGTCGCGGAGATTTACGAAGGCAAGGACGGTTTCCGATTCCGCATCAAAGGCTCCGATGATAAATCGCTCGCCATCTCGCCCAAAGGTTACAAAACGCGGGCCGACTGTGAAAAAGCTCTAGAGACGATCAAAGACATTCTGACCAAAACCAAGGTCGTCGATGGGAAGGCCAAGTAACAGACCCGGCATTGTGTATCCCGACCCTCATGAGGATAACAAAGATGACTCGCCTGCTGGTTCTCGGTTTGACCCTGTTGGCCATCCCGTCAGTCACGCGGGCGGGGCAGTTCAACAAGGTACTCTCGGTCGGCGACCCGGCTCCCGCCTGGGAGAACCTCGAAGGCACGGATGGCCAGAAGCACTCTCTCCAAGATTTCAAAGATCATGATGTTGTCGTGGTCGTCTTCACCTGCAACAGTTGCCCCGTGGCTGAGGGGTACGAAGATCGGATTCTGGCATTCGCTCAAAAACATGCCGGAAAAGGCTCCAAAGTGGGCCTCGTCGCGATCAACGTCAACACGGTGCCCGCGGATCGGCTCCCCAAGATGAAGGAGCGAGCTGACCAGAAAAAATTCCCCTTCCCGTACCTCTACGACCCCAGCCAGAAGATCGCCAAAGCCTATGGGGCCATGTACACCCCCGAGTTCTTCGTCATCGGGCGGGATCGCAAAATTGCCTACATGGGGGCGATGGACGATAAAAGCCCGCCCGCTGACGCGAAGACTTCTTTCCTAGAATTGGCTGTCGACGCGGCTTTGCACGGCCAACGCGCCACCGTCACGGAAACGCTCGGTCGCGGTTGCCGCATCCGTTGGAACCGCAGCTCAGACGAAGAATAAGCCAAAATGAGAATTCGCCAATATAGTGCGCACCGTGAACATCGGACAGTCTGGGGGCGTAGAATCTACAGACCGCGGCAGATTCGGTTGAATTGATGAAATCCCCATCTTCTGGTGGGAGCCGCGGAATCCTCACCCATCATCATCGGAGGATTTGTTGATGATTTCCCACGTCCGTTCCTGGCCCGCACTGGCCCTCTGTCTGATTCTCGGAGCCACGGGAGCCATGGTCGCCACGACCCAGCTGCATGGCCAAGCCGTGAAACCGCTCGACAAACCGAATGAACTGACATCATTCCGTGAGATTGTCAAGCGGGTCGTTCCCGCCGTCGTGAGCATCGAGGCGAAAGCCGATGTCTCCAAACGGCAGCAAGTGAATACACAACCCCGCGCCGTGCCCCAACTGCCACCCGGCGTTCCCGAAGAATTTCGCCGATTCTTTGAGATGATGCCGCAGAATCCCGGTTCCCGCGCCCCGCAACCGAGCCCGAATCTCGGCTTCGGTTCCGGCGTTCTCATCAGCGCGGATGGTGTCGTTCTTACCAATTTCCACGTCGTCGATGGTGCGGATTCCGTGGAAGTGACCCTACAAGATGGCCGCAGCTTCACCTCCACCGACATTCACCGGGATGCCAAAACCGACCTGGCCGTGGTGAAACTCGACGGTGCCGGCAAATCATTCCCGTTCCTTACCTTCGCTGATTCCAGCGTGGCCGAAGTCGGGGATCGCGTCCTGGCCGTTGGCGCTCCGTTTGGACTGACTGGGTCGGTCACACACGGGATCATCTCTGCAAAGAGCCGCCAGAATCTACACTTGAACCAGTATGAAGATTTCATCCAAACCGATGCGGCCATCAATCCGGGGAACAGTGGTGGGCCGCTCGTCGATCTCAATGGCCGGATTGTCGGGATCAATTCCGCGATCAAAACCCGCTCGGGCGGTTTCCAGGGAATCGGCCTGGCGATCAGCAGCAATCTGGCCCGCGATGTGGCTGACCAACTGATGAAATCCGGGGTCGTCCGACGGGGCTATCTCGGTGTCGGCATTCGCGGCATGAGCGACGATCTCGCCAAGCGTCTCGGCGTGGAACCCGATACCGGCGTCCTCGTGACCAAAGTGTACGAAGATTCTCCGGCGGGCAAGGCGGGCATTCAAGCCGGGGACGTGATTACGAAAGTCGGCGACCAAACCGTGAAAGAATGGAACGCGATTCCGCGACTCGTGGCCAAACTGCCCGTGGGGAAAGCGACCGACTTCACCTATATTCGTGATGGAAAGTCGGTTACGGTCGCCGTCACGATTGAGGAACAACCGCAGGAATTTGGCATTCGTACCACTTCGACCAGTCAGAAATCGACCGAGCCGCGCACGACCAAAAATAAAGATTATGGCCTGAGCGTGGCCACCTTGACGGCAACGAATGGTCAACCTCTCGGCTATGCCAGCACCGCTAGCGGCGTCCTGGTGGTGAGCGTGGAGCCGTCCGGTGCCGCCGCCGATGCGGGCTTGCGTGCGGGGTTGGTGATTACGAAAGTCGATAAGACCGCCGTGGCCACCGCCGATGCATTCTTCGCCGCGTTGAAAGCCGCTGATGCCGAACGCGGTGCCCTGCTCCAGATTCTCCGGCCCTCGGGAGAAGTGGACTTCGCGGTGTTAAAGTTGCAGTAACCCACTCTGACACGAACCCCGTGAGGGAACACAACCGGGGGCTGTCGTCCCCGGTTCGATAAGTGGCCCGCATTTCTCAAATGTCACCGAAATCGAACGCACTCAAATCCGAGAGCTTTTGTTCTTCTTCCTCACTGAGCGGAGCGGAAAGCATCTCCTGGGCCGCGTCGGCGTGGATGCCCCAATGCTCGGCGAGATTCTCGCAGATTTGCCGTTTCTGATGCGGTGAGAAACTACCAAACGCTCGCCGAAGAAAGACGATGGCGCGTTGGAATTGTTCGTCGTCCAGCGAGCTGACATAGTTGGCCAGTTCTGCCCAGAGTGCCTGGCGGGCTAGGAGTGCCGCTCGGTTCCGCATGGACAGCCCTTCAAACCAGCCCGCTCCGAGGTCCGCCGGGATGCCCGGTGAGAGCCGCCGTGAGACTTCCCGTGCGAGATCGTCGTTCGCCATCAAGCCGCGTTCGAGTAAGATTGCGCAAGCGTAGCCGGAGAGAAGCGGGTTGCGGTCGTCCGCGTCCGCGAGTTGACGGAGCCGCTCGGTCCAGAGGTCAGCTTCCACCCGTTCATGATGTTCTAAGCTCACCCAGTTTAGTTGATCCAAGGATGTGATGAATTCTTGCGCCGCCTTGTTGTCGCAGGCTGCCGCCGCGTGCAGAGCCAACGCCCCCTGAACGAACAGTTCCTCAATCAATGGTAGCAACGGCGTGGGGTCGAACTTGCGGACATCACCATAACGGCTCACTTGACTTAACCGGAACGCGGCATGGGCGATCGCCTTCAAATCCGAGGATACGGCCGCGAGTTCCTGCAACCGTTTCCGGGCCGCGTCCATCGACGCTCCCAGTCCACATTGGCAGGCATCCTGCACGACATCCGCCGCCACGGCGATGCTCACGGCATCCGCGAGCATCTGGTTGAATTTGTGCGCGGTCGCCAGTTCGACTGTTTCGCCGAGCAGAATCGCTTCGACCAGGGTGATTTCACATTCGGGCTGCCATTGCAACTTCCACTTTTCGGCCCACGTTGCTTGTTGCTGCCCCGTGGGCAGTTCTTTGCCGAACTCGACACCGAGTACCCGGAGTCGGTGCAAAAACGTCGAACGCCCCAGATCGAGAAACGCGGCCTCCGCCGACTTGACGTGCCGATTCTCGCGGAGATCGAGCGAGAGTTCCTCGGCCACGGTCTTTTTGTACTTCTCCAGTTTGAACCGATTCATCTGCCGATCGCAATCTTCTTGGATGGATGTGCGGCTCACGCCTTTGGGCAAGGTGCCGATCGCCGTGCCGACGTTGACCTGCTGGAGGGCTTCCGCCACCGTGGACATTTCGCCATGCCCGATGAGCGTGACGGCGGCATCCTGCAAGTCCGCGAGTGTCGGAGCGGACCCGCCGTGCAGGGCGGCCAGTGTCCGAGCGAGTCGCACGCCTTCGATCACCTCGGCGGTGGAGCGGTGGGTTCCCGCTTCGCGGATGTGCCGAACCACTTCGGACAGGTAGCGGTGTGGCAGTTCGGGCAGGTTGTGATCCTGCAATTGTTCCCAGAGCATCTGGAAGTACATCGGAGCCCGGTTGCCCGCACCGTACCCGGACTGGCTGGAGAGCTTGAAATAGGAATATGGCATCAGCGTCAGTTTACTGGGCCGCTGGCGGAGGGAAGCGAGTTCCGCATCGGTCATCGCGGGGAGTTCGGGGCCGAGGACGGGGGCATGGAACGCCCCGACGATGGCGACGATCCGCTCCGGTTTGACTCCCGTGGCCAGCACTTCCTGAATGCGCCGACGCATGAAGGCTTCGCGGACGAGGTTTTCCGCACGCCAGAGGGGCGCATCGGGTTCCTCACGGAGTTGCTCACCGAGTGCGAACGCGGCCGATTGGTACGCATCCGGGGAGAGATTATGCTCGAACCGCCGTTCCCAGTAAGTGTCATAATCGGGTTCGCCGGATCGTTCCGCGATTCGCTCGTAGATCGATCGCATCGGTTCGGGGGCGGGGGCTTCCGTGTCACCGGGCGGGTTGGGTTCCGTGGCTGTGTCTGAGTCTGCGTCCGTGTCCGCGTCTGCGTTCCGAACGGGGGCCGCGGCGCGTTGTTGGCGTTCGATTTCGACATCCTGCAACCCGAGGAAAATTGCGGAAGGCAGGTCGATGCATTCGACGCGGGCCTTGTTTTCCTTCGCCCACAAGAGTGCCTGATACTCTGGGCTGTACCGGGCCAAGGGGTAGACGAATGTGCGAACCGGGACAGAATCCGTGTAGGCGAGAATGGCAACGGGTGGTTGCGTGCCGGAACGGGTAAGATCCGCGATGAGAGAGACGGCATCGGCCGGGGCTTCGAGGAGGATGACCTGGGGCCGCACCCGGTCGAGCAGTGCCCGCAAATGCCACGCCCCGCCTGGTGACAGGTGGCGGACCCCAAAAATGTGCATCCCCGTCTGGGTATTCCGCATGGGGGCTGGTGGTGTGTGGAGCGTGGCGGGCATGGTGGTTAGGCTTTCGGTTGGCCGTGTGGATCGAGTCCGTAGCGGGCGAAGATTTCCGCGGGCGTGATCCAGACGACTTGCCCATCACGGGATTCGCAAACGGAACGCCCCATGCGAGCATGTTCCAGGAGAGCGGCGCGGTTGGCACGCTCGTGTGCCGCAGTTACTTCAGGAATGAGCTTCATATGCTCAGCTAACTTTTCGCTAATAGTCTTATTCATAGTCACCACTCCTCCGAAACTGCGTCCAGGTCCATTCATCGGCAATCAACTCATCATCTTCAGAACCGAGTGCCAATAGATGCCTCTGTCCAAATGAATTATCGTGTACTTCCCAGTAATTCGCCATCGGTTTGTACAACTCGAAAAAATTCTGGACACTCCGAGCGTATCGCTGACGCACGGTGTCATCGGGAATGAAGTGGCCACCGGCTCGCACCCTTTGCGTGACACGGCTGATAGCCAATTCCGCAGAATTGAGCCAGTAGTAATATAAGTATACCTCGTATCCCTGATTCACCTGGAGAGTCGCCAACCAGCGCGCGTAAGTCCGTGCGGCCAAGGTTGTTTCAAAGGCGAAGTCCACCTTGGCCGCGGCAAGGTCGTTAAGTTGGGTGAGCATGATGCGGCCCGCTCGAACGGCTTCTCCTTCTGGGTTCAGAGCGTTTAACCCGCGAGCAATTGTGTCTGTATTGACGAAATACGGAATTTTGAGAACCTCTGCGAGCAGTTCCCGCGAAGCCGTGGTTTTCCCGGCTCCATTGATTCCCGCCAATACGACCACTCGTGGTGGTTTGTGTTCGCTCATGAGAAGATTCCCATTGGTCATATATTATGCTCCGCGCAGGCGGTGAAGAGGGAACGCCAGTCGGTGCCGCGTTTCTTCATCACGTTGGTCAAGTACTCCTGCCAGACGACTTTGTCTTTCTCCTCGTCCTTGACGACGGCCCCTTGCAGCCCGGCGGCGAGGTCGTGCGCGGACACCACGCCCGTACCGAAGTTCCCGGCCAAGGCCATGCCGTTCGCCAGCACGGAGATGGCTTCCGCAGTGGAAAGCACGCCGCTGGGGGATTTCAACTTGTTCTTGCCATCCAGCGTCTGACCACCCCGGAGTTCGCGGAAGATCGTTACTACTTGCGTGACTGCATCTTCGGAAGGCGGGGCCGCTTGCAGTTCCAGGTGTGTGCCGAGTTCCTGCACCCGCTTGCGGACGATAGCGACTTCGCTTTCTAGTGTGTTCGGAGTCGGCAGCACTACCATGTTGAAACGCCGCTTCAGAGCCGCGGACATGTCGTTGACTCCCCGGTCCCGCGTGTTCGCCGTGGCGATGACGGAAAATCCTTTCGCGGCGGGAACCTCGGTCGATAGCTCGGGAATCGAGAGCCGTTTCTCCGAAAGCAGGCTGATGAGAGCATCTTGCACCTCGGCGGCGCAGCGGGTGATTTCCTCGAACCGCGCCAGACTGCCGGACTCCATCGCCCGGAAGATCGGCGAGCGGATCAGGGCTTCGGGGCTGGGGCCACGCGCGATCAGCATGGCGTAGTTCCAGGTGTAGCGAATCTGTTCCTCGGTGGTGCCCGCCGTGCCCTGGACGACCTTGGTGGAATCGCCGTTGATGGCCGCGGCAAGATGCTCGGAGAGCCACGATTTCGCCGTGCCCGGCTCGCCGATGAGCAGCAAGGCGCGATCCGTAACCAGCGTGCTGATGGCGATTTCCACCAACCGGGGGTAGCCGAGATACTTGGGCGAAATCGTCATCGAACCGGCTTTGCCGCCGCAGATGTAGGTATGCACCGCCCGTGGGGACAGTTTCCAGCCCGGTGGCCGTTCATGGTTGTCGGCTTTGGCGAGTGCTTCCAACTCCTCGGCGTACATCTGCTCGGCGGGGGCACGGAGAACGCCGCTCGGCTTTGGGGGAGCGGCATTGGTCGTCGGGGGTGTGGTTGTCTCGGCGGCATCCGCTTTCTTCTTGGCCATGATCGAATCTCGTGTGGGTTAGTGGTTTTCGCGGAGGTTTTCGATGGCGTTTATCAGCATATCGGCATCCGCGCCCTTGAGCTGGGGCACCAACGCTTCCAATCGCGGTATCGCATCTTTCGGGAGTCGTTGGATGATGCTGTAAAACCAGTAGGTATAGGTATTCTGATTCTTTTTCCCCGCGATTTTCTCGATCGTGGCGATGACGGCATCCGTGGCCCGTGGGTGTTGATGATCGACTATCACGGTGAGCAATTGGTAATGCTCATCCGGCAACTTGGGCTTCTGCATCGCGGACTCGAACTCTTGCCAGAGATACGCTTCCGTGCCCGCCTGTCCCGGTGGGGCGGCATGGATGAGGGGTAGATTTTTGATCCGCACGGCCAGATCGGACCAGCGGGGATCCAGCGGCGGGATCGTTTCATGGCGATCGCCACGATAGTAGTAGATGTAGCGAGCTTCCAACCCCTGAATGACGGCATCGCGTTTCTCGCTCGTGGGGTCTTTCCCTTTCTTCTTGCCTGCCAGCGGTGCCTCCAGATACGGCGCGAACTGTTCGTAGAACTCCGACGTCGCAAGCGACAAACGGCCAGCCCGCACGGCTTCATCGAGATGTTGGGCATCCAATTGTGCGTGGGATCGCGCCAGAGTCTGCTGGAGTGCGGTCGATCCCAGCCGCATCTGCGTAACGACGGCTTCGGCGACATCGGCCCCAGACTGATGTTCCCCCTTGATTTTCGTCAACTCGTCGCGGCGGTGGAAGAGATCGAGCAGGATCGCATCCGTTCCGGGGAACTCCCAACGGGAGACGGATCGAACCAGAAAGCGCAGCCGATTCGCGCATACGCTCACTTTCTTCTTGTCGCGGAGTGAGAGCAGCGTGTCGCGTTCGGTTTCGATTTGGGCGGCAACCAGGGTGGCGAGCCGGGAGTTGCCGGTACTCTCGCTGATCGCATCCGTGACAATTTCAATGTCTTTCCCGGCGATGGCCTTGCTGATCGCGGCCACCGCGTCCGGGTGATCGACACCCGCGAGTGCTTGGTACGCGGCCGCACGCACATCCTGGGCCTTGGCCGATGCCTGTTCCAGCAGGAATGGCAGATCAGCCGCGCCCAAGCAGCCGATGGCGGCGACTTTGACCTCTTTGGAACCGGATTCCAGCGCTTGCAGCACCAGTTCCCGCGCGCCGACTGGGTCGAGTTTGTGCAGCAACCGCAACCGGCGCGGGTGCCCTTTCGTCCCCTTCGGGTCATACTGCGCGCGGACATCCGGGAGTACGGCGCTACCGTAGAGCGGCAAAACATGATCCGCGAGGAACTCGGCGATCTCGGCGTAAGGATCGTCGAGTCCGTTCACGGCGGCCCGCACGAGACGCAAATCCCGGAACAAGCCGCGTTCGTGGGCATCTTTCACCTGCTCCAAGCGGCCGGAACCCGTGTTCGTCAGAGCTTCGAGTACCTCTTTGAGAAGACGGGCCGAGATATTCGCACTCCCGCCGAGTGCGATCGACGTGATCGGTTCGAGCGGTCCCGGACAGCCGGTTTCTCCCTGCGTGTAAAGGACGGCTGTGACCAGAGAGGTCAGTTCCAGCAGGCTTTCCGAGGCTTTTTCTTCCGGGCCTTCGATCACCGCGCGTGCGGATTCCGCGACTTTGGCGAATACGGGAGCCTTGGCTCCGGCCTGATCGAGAGCGGGGAGCAGTTTCTTCAACCGGAAGTCGCCGTGCGCAACCACACTCCCCGCCACCGCGAGTCGGCGAGCTTCTTGGTACACTTGGGTCAATACGGGAATACTCATGAGGAGACTCGTTTGAAGGAAGGTGAACCATCCAGAATCGCCGATCGTCTCACAGCGTGAGCCGGATCGTGTTGGAAGCCGTGATGAGGCTGAGCGGTTTGATGCGGAGTTTCTGCGTATCCAGATCGTGATGGAAGCGGGCGAGGAGGACTTGCCCGGTCAGTGCCTCCGCTGGCAACAGCGGCAGCAGGTGGCAGCTGGGTGGTTCTTCAGCCATGCCGGTGTCGGTCATTGCCAGACGTTCCCCCGCTGCGTCTTCGACAACGAAGGTATCACCCACTTTGCCGATCCGTTGGAAGCTCAGAGCGAGAATGGGAGTCTTATCCGCGAGCGGAGCTTTGAGGGTGTTTTTGACTTCTTTCACAGCGGCGGCGAAGCTGGGGCGGGCGTGCTGGCGAATGGTGGCGTAATCCGGGGCTTCCAGGGGCCGGGGCACCATCGCATCCCAGCGCATCCGCGGGTTCAGACCACCGGGGTAGACACACAGTTCCTTTACCTGGGCGACCTGAAAGAAACTATCCTCACTCTTGATGAACTTGAGGGCTTTGTACGGACGGAGGGTCTGCGTCACGCGAATCTGGCCGTTGCCGAGTGTCATCCAGATGCCCGTGTCGATGAACTCCTGGCGGGCGCGATCATCGTGGGAATTGAAGGCGAGTTGCACGAGTTCGGCATCGGTTTCGACGAGCCCATGTGCTTTCAATTCCGCGAGTTGCCAGGCGTGCCCGAGCCACGCGGCGATGGAAGAATCCGTGGGGAGTGCGAGATTGGGATCTTCTAATCGTTTGTTGAGATAGGTTCGTCCCTGTTTGATGATGGCGTGCAATTGCGCGAGCAGGGTCAGAGCCTCGGTATGCGTCTGTTCAGCCTGGGCGGTGGACTGCTTTTCCAGAGTCCCGTATGGATTCGTGAAAAGTTGGGTGTACCGATGCAGGGCAACGCGGGCACTGGGAAGGTAGGCATCCCCGAGTTGATTGGCTTGATTGGCGATGTCGGTGGCAATCTTGGGGTTCATGTTGCCGATGCCGAGTCGTACCAGATCGTGCGTGAGGCGTTCGAGAACGTCGATTCCGTCGAGTTGCGCTTGGACCTTCTTGGCCAGGGCGGCCTGGTTCACCTTTTTCGGTTTCGTCGCTTCCTCGGCTTTCTTCTCGACGCGGGCGGTCTGTTTCTCACGCTTGGCCTGGAGGTCCGCGGGCACCGGGGCGGGCGTGAACGGCTTTTTCTGGGCGTAGGCGTACATCAACGCCAGATTGTGCTTGCAGGGAAATTTGCGGCTCGGGCACGAACAGCGATAGGTCGGCTGATCGGGTCGCAGGAAATCGGCTGAGCAGGAATAGGGAGTCTTTCCGCTCCCCGCGCACTCGCCGAAGAGAATGTCACCCTCATCGGAAATGTGCAGGTTGGATAACTTGTTCTTCAAGACGAGTGCGCGACCATTCTTGCTGGAATCAGTGTCCGGGGCCGCGGCATCCACGAACGCTTCATCAATTGCGATCATACATCCACTCCCAAAGGAAGTGAGTGGGAAAAAATACCAACCAAGGGTGGAATAGGGAGAACTGTACCGCCGCGATGCGAAGAACGCTATTTCCGTAGTGGAATTTTTCCGAAATCGTGGTCAGGAAATGAGGCCCATCCTAGTTTGGGCATCCCCCAATGGGCAGGGGCTCATCCACGGTGAGGTTTTGCCGATCCTCGTATTCTCTGGATATTCTTGCTCCAACCGGGAAACGGCGTTAGGATCGGCAAATTCCCGCTTGTTCGTCACGCTCTTTCTGCTCGGGTGTTTTGTGCTGCCAACCCGCTCTGATGGTTCCGCGTCGACACTTTCGCCGATCGCGGCTTGGCGGTGGGGGGTGGTCTGGTTGCTGTTCCTGGCTACGCTCATCAACTACACCGACCGACTGGCGTTGAACAACACGCAACGCTACCTGCTACCCGAGTTCGAGCCCGACCCCGCGCATCGGAACGCCGTGTATGCGAACATCCAATTCGCGTTCGGGGTGTCGTTCGCGCTGTTTCAGGTGGTGGCCGGGTTTCTGATTGATCGCTTCAGCCTGCGTTATTTGTATCTGGGGGCCATTATCATTTGGTCCGCGGCGGGCATTTTCACCGGGTTGGTGCCAGCGGGGGCGGTGGGGGCGTTGATCGCCTGTCGGGTGGCACTCGGGGTCGGCGAGGCGTTTAACTGGCCGTGCGCTGTGGCCTGCATTCGTCGGGTGATTCCCCGAGAAAGCCGCGGGTTGGCGAATGGCATCTTCCACAGTGGGGCCAGCATCGGCGCGATGATGACACCGCTTCTGGTACTCGGCTTCGTGAACACGGATACCGGGGCGGGTTGGCGCAACCTGTTCGTTCTCGTGGGCGGCATCGGCGTAATCTGGGCGGTCGCTTGGATGGTCTTCACCCGTGGGGAGCGTGCCATGGCCATTGATGCGCCACCCCAACCGGACCCCGGCACGGTTGAAGCGAACCCGGACGCACGCTTTGCCAGTGTCTTCACGATGCGGCTATTCTGGATTTGTTTGGGAACGGGTGTCTGCGTCAACTTATGTTGGCACTTCTACAATCAGTGGTTCCCCCGTTATTTGACGGAAGACCTGGCCGTGTCTGGACCAGTGGAACAAGCCGTGCTGGCGGGGTTCTTCATCGCCGCCGACCTGGGTAGCCTGACATCCGGTTGGCTGACCCGCAAACTGGCCCGCAGCGGGTTCACCGTGGAAATGTCCCGCAAAATCGTCATGCTGATTCTCGGAACGATCGTACTCACAGCCACCGTACCAGCGGCGTTCCTGCCGAAGGAAGATTGGCTGTTGGCCAAGTATCTGTTCTTCTTCATCGTAGCCGCCGCCGCGATGGGGGGATTCGCCATCTTCTTCTCACTGGCTCAGGACATCGTACCTCGGCACACCGCGAAGATTCTCGGCATTTGTGGCTGCATCTCCTGGCTGGTGATTTCCGGGGTGACGATGATCGTGGGGGCGATCGTGGGGCCGGGCCAATACGCTGAGGTCTTTTTGACGGTCGGTGCCGTTCCTCTGGTGGCCGCCGCGATCGGCTGGTTCTGGCCTGAGCCATCGCGTTCCCCGGTCGGGAAAATTCAGGGTACTTCTGTGTAACGGTTTCTCACTCTTTTCAGAGTATTCACCATGCGAATGTTTCGTCTGGCACTCCTCGGGCTGGTCATTGCGACCACTCCCTTATTCGCGGACAAACCGCCACAGTTCGCCGCCGTCCGCGATCGGATGGAGCAG
>JAIXLE010000083.1 GCA_026931725.1 Bacteroidales bacterium | reverse complement strand
CCGTTGATGAGCAAGAAGATGTGTTTCTCCACCTCGCCGCTGGACAAGTCTCACGCGACGATTTCACGACGTGGGTAACAGAACACATCGTCCCGCTCGGTAGTATCGGAACTGGAGACGCGATCCATGGCCCGTGAAACCGTGATTGGCAGTGCCGCGCCGGTGGAAGAATCCACCAAGGTCGATGCGGCCTTGCGACCGAAACTGCTCCGCGAAGTCATCGGGCAACGCAAAGTCGCGGAACGGCTCGCAATCGCCGTCGCCGCATCTCGGAAACTCGATGAACCACTCGGGCACATCCTCTTCGATGGACCACCCGGACTCGGCAAAACCACCTTCGCCACCGTCCTGCCCAACGAACTCGGCACCACCCTCCAAATGACTTCCGGGCCAGCCCTCGCCAAGCCCGCCGATCTGCTGCCGTTTCTCACGAATCTGGAAGAAGGCTCGGTGCTGTTCATCGACGAAATCCACCGGATGCCGCGGGTCGTCGAGGAATTCATCTACCCCGCGATGGAGGATTTCCGCATCGACATCGTCCTGGGGGAAGGGGTCAACGCCCGAACGATCTCCATGCAGTTGAAGCGGTTCACCCTCATCGGCGCGACGACACGCGGCGGGATGCTTTCCGGGCCGATGCGGGATCGCTTCAAGATGCGGGAACATCTGGAATACTATTCTGTCGAGGAACTCGCTGAGATTGTTCGAGTGAATGCCGCCAAACTCAACACGCCGATCACCGGCAGTGCCTGTCTCGAACTGGCGAAGCGGAGCCGGGGCACACCGCGTGTGGCGAATGCCCGCCTCCACTGGGCTCGCATCTTTGCGGCCGCCAAAAGTGATGGCAGTATCACCGAGTCGATTGCCCATACGGCCCTGGATATGGCCCAAGTCGATGCCGAAGGACTCGACAAAAACGACCGCAAATACCTGGAGACGTTGATTGAGGTGTTCTCCGGCGGGCCGACCGGCGTGGAAGCGATCGGCGCGACCATGAACATCGCCACGGATACGCTCACCGACGAAATCGAACCGTATCTATTGCGGGAACAGTTCATCGTCCGCACGCCGCGTGGCCGTCTGGCGATGCCGAAAGCCTGGCTTCTGCTGGGGAAACTCGTCCCGAAACCCAAGTCCGATGAGAAACCCAGCCCCAACCTCTTCGAGTAACCAACACGGCAACAAACCTACGATGGCCTCAGCGGATGAGACGAAATGCCCTGTTCCGTGATGAAGCCGGTAATTAGGCGCGCGGGGGTGACATCGAAGGCGGGATTCTCAGCCGGGCTGGTTTCCGGGACCAGCCGCACCGTCACCGGGCCAGTCGGGCCGAGGCCGTCGATGAATCGCACTTCATCCGCGGAACGGTTTTCAATCGGAATCCCCGCACCGTCCGGCAATGACCAATCGAAGGTCGAAGACGGCAAGGCGACGTAAAACGGCACCCCACAGTCGCGCGCGGCGAGCGCTTTCAGGTAGGTTCCAATCTTGTTCGCGGTGTCTCCGTTGGCGGCGACACGATCGGCTCCGACGATGACCAGATCCACGCGGCCGCTCTGCATGAGGTGGCCGCCCGCGTTATCGGCGATGACCGTGTGCGGGATGCCGTGTTCGCCGAGTTCAAACGCCGTCAACGCGGCACCCTGGTTCCGTGGCCGGGTTTCATCCACCCAGACGTGAACCGGTATGCCGGCATCGTGCGCCCAATAGATCGGTGCCGTTGCCGTGCCGTAGTCGATGGTGGCCAACCAACCGGCATTGCAGTGCGTGAGGATGTTCACCGGGCCAGATTTTTGGGCCGCGATCGTCTGAATGAGCGTCCCCCCATGTTCGCCAATCCGTCGGGAGCGGTCGAGTTCTCCGGCAACGATTTCCCGCGCCGCCATCAGGGCTACGGCGCATTTCGCGGATTCCGGGGCAGCCAAAATGCGGGCCGTCATCTGTTCGACTGCCCAGCGGAGGTTGACCGCCGTGGGGCGGGCCGCGGCGAGTTGTTCCGCGGCCTTTTGGGCAATCCTGTCAAGATGCGCACTGGCCGCATTCACGGCGAAGTACACCCCGTACCCGGCGACGGCTCCGATCAGCGGGGCACCGCGCACCACCATCGTGCGAATCGCTTCCGCGGTTTGTTCGGGCGTAGTCAGCGTTACTGTCTCGAATCGGTGCGGCAACACCCGCTGGTCGATCACCTCCAACCCCGTCGCGTCGGGCGTTTCCCAGATGGTCTGACACGGTTTACCCTGCACACGCATGATAGCTCGTTGATAATGGGATGAGTATTCAGCATGATACACCTGTTCGGAATATGAGCAAGTGTATCATCATTGCGGTTATTATTTTGACATCAGCAGAAAATCTTTCGTATTCCGACCGACATCAACTTGAACCGTCAATTCTGTATTGTCGTGATATTTCCGGGGAATGGCTTCTCGGGTTTCATCCATGGTAAATCCCGGATCAGCAGAAGGAATCGTCTTGCCAGTCGGTTTGAGCCAGTGGATTTCGACTTTGTATTCTCCCGGTTTTAATCCACGCTGTGCATCAATTACATATTCACCATTAACAATGGATGCGGACACTTTTGCGTTTGCATCGGTTGTTCCAAATAGTGAAATGCTGCCATTATCAACAGGTTGATTATCGAGTGTGACTCTGCCGTTGAGTTCGGTTGTACTTGCTCCTTCGCACCCAATGAGAATCCCTATCACCAAACAGCCAAATATGACCCCACGCAATCGAGAGCAATTCATAACAATTCCTCGCATATTGTGCCATCATTATATCAATCAAAGCTAGCAATCACATTGCCATCATCTTTGCGATATAAGTTTTGATATGTAAAGTTCGCGGTGTTACCGGCACCACCTGCACAACTGGCGGTGAAGCCATGATGGCTACTGATGGTATCTCGGATATATCGCACGGAACCATCACAGAATCCGAAGTTCAAACCGCCCACATGGGCACTGGTCCAGGCGTGCCGCGTGCAGGTCGGGTCGGATCCACCGGCATAAGGCGTATTCGGCGGTAAATCGGCACGCCCGTAGGCGACCGCATCCGTGATGCCATTGATCCGACCAATCCAGACCGCGGCAAGGCCCAGCTTGGAATCCCGCTCACCGACAATGAATGTATTGCTCGTGCCATCCGTGATGCTGTTGATCGCAACTCTCGTTTTTGATGATGTATTCCAGTTGATCATAATTTGTGCGCTAAAGGGATAATTCGATTTGCCATAATTCTTCGCCCGAGAGTTTGTACTTGCGGAAACTGGATCCGATGGGCACAGTAAAGCCGGTATCTTCGCCTGGGTGTATGTATTCACGGGTGGAATCGTACCTTCAAAGTTTCCAGGATTGAGGCTAGCCTGCAATGGTGCCTGTTCAATATACGGCAATAGATGTGAACCCGCGCCATAGTCACCATTCGTATGTGATGAGACAAGAAAGTAAGCCGGAGGGAAATGCCCGTTGGCATCGTGATAAGACTGGGCCGCAAGTGCCAACTGTTTGGCATTATTCTGGCATTTCGCACGAGCGGCCGCTTCACGCACTTTCTGTACGGCGGGCAGCAATAACCCGATCAGAATGGCGATAATGGCGATCACCACCAACAATTCAATCAAGGTGAACCCGCGTGAGCGGCGAATGGGTAATACCACCATGCTGTCCTCCAAATTCTGAGGGAATGGCCGCTCACAGGCTATCACATACAGTCGATACATCACCTGGGGATATACACCGTTCCGGCTCAGCCATTGCGAGCCGTCCATCCCCGGTAAAATGGAAACGCGTGCGTGTGATGGTCAAGCACTCACGGCCAATCTTGCCGTCGACGCGATCCAGACGATCATCGCATATCAACCGTTTGCTGGGAAGTCCGTGCGCGAATGAACCCGGATATTTCCTGAGTGCAGGTCGGGGACATGACAACCTTCTGGGGAACGGATTGGCTCCGTTCCGTTATGAGAGTCCGCCACCCCACAATTTCCCACCCCAGTACAAGATGCCCACCCGCGTTCAAGAAGTCCTGGGGATTTCCATTGTCCACAAATTGAGATCACTGTACAATCGCGATGCTCCGGTGGAGGGACTCGATTCTATCGGATGGCGTTTTATCATTTCGTTCAACATTCCGTTTTTTGTTCCCGAATAGGGGGGGCGTGATGAAGACTCGACATCGTCGACTCGCATTTACTCTGATTGAGTTGTTGGTAGTCATTGCAATTATTGCGATTCTCATTGGACTATTGTTGCCAGCAGTCCAAAAAGTGCGAGAAGCCGCGGCCCGGTCGAAATGCCAAAACAATTTGAAGCAGCTCGCGTTGGGGATTCACGGTTACGAATCCAGTTATGGAACGCTACCCCCAGCGGGCAAGGGGTACGGTTGGTGTGCCAGTAACGCGGCAGGCGATCCCAATGGGGCCGTGGGTGATAAGAATATATTAAATATGAGTGGCTGGATTTTGGTCCTGCCTTACATCGAACAAGATGCATTGTTTCAAAAACTCGATCTCAATCTGCCTTTTTCCAATTTTAAAGGAGTCGGGACTTGCTGTTCTCCCGGCAACTTGAATGGGACATTAGCCACGCCTGATGCGAATTCTAATGCGAATGGCACATTAATGTCGACTATTGTCAAAGTATTTTTGTGCCCATCCGATGGCCCGGCTTCAATGCAAATTATAGGTGCTAGTTCAGTATTTTATTATAATCCAGCTCCTTCACGCGCGGGGGCTCGGACAAACTACGATTTTATTACGGAAACAGGAGATGCGGGAATTCCTGGTACCACTGTTCCCGTGGCAGCGGGACAAGGATGCAATTATTACAAACGTCGTGCGCAAAATGCCAAGTATATGTTCGGCGAAAATAGCAATACCAAAATCGTGGAAGTGACAGACGGAACAAGCAATACCTTCATGATCGGCGAAAGCACGCTGAACGTAAGAAATGGGAGCGCCAATGCATGGGGGTATCGGGGATGGGTGCAGACAGGGGTTGATCCCAATGGCGGGATGAATCGTTGGGGTACAGGTACCAATTACATGCTTGGTCGACTGGATAGTTGGGGGCAAGCAGGAAGTCGCCACTCGCAATCCTGCTACTTTGCGATGGGGGATGGTTCCGTTCGGATGGTGATGGAGTCTGTAACAGGCACAATTATGGCCCAGACCGCTCGCATGGCAGATGGTTTTACGCCGCCTCTGGATTGATCGATCGGGTTGCAAAAAATTTTGGCGGAAGGAGGCCATTAGCAAATTCTGCCATTCCGATCGTGGATCATACGGATTGATATAGCATTAATATTGCTTTCATTTCATATTTCAGGATAACTTGCATGTATCGTGTTGCGCTATGGTTGTGTTTGATCGCGTTCGCAAGTGGGTGTGGTACCAATGCCGCGAACGAGAAGATGGCCCCCATTGGAGGAACCGTTTCTCTAGATGATCAGCCGCTGGTGGGGGCAACGATTGAGTTTATCCCAATAAATGGTCCTGCTGAAACTGGCGGCACATCTGTTTCTGATGCAGAGGGCAAGTATTCCATCGTTAATCATCGCAATATCCCCGGCGTTGCGATGGGAGATTACAAAATCGTCGTTTCCAAATGGACCAAAAAAGACGGAACTCCGCTTGTAGAAGGGGAGTCCTATTTTAATACACCTAACGTAATCCAGAACATTCCCGCGCCCTATACAGCCCCAGAAACGACCCCATTTTCCGTAACCGTTACCGAACAGACCCAAGTACCAGACCTAAAATTGTCATCCAAAATGAAGCCTACAAAGAAGAGATAACTGGATAATCATAATTCCGGCTCTATGGCAGTCCGCGCGGGACGCAATCGGGGGCGGAATTGCGGGGCTAGCGTGCGATCGTACAGCGGATGACCGGGTTGCACCTGATAAATGCCCATCAACAACCCCGCGACGATCGCCCGGAGCCGTTCCGTCGGGAAGGCGGAAGCCGGTTCCGCAATCGGGCGGAGGAACAATTGCAACGGAATCGGCGCGGCTTCCGGTTGACCGAAATTCGGGGTCAGCAGTTCCAGACCCTCCAGCCAGAGGCCACCCACGCGGTCGAAGAGGCGGACCCGTGCGGCCCAGAGTTTCTCCTCCGTCTCTGAGCCCGCCGGGCCGGGTTGGTGGCTTTCCCAGATTACGAATGGGAGCGGTTCACCAGCACACGCCGCATCCTCTTTCATGAGTTGGAACATCTGTGCAAACAGTGTTGTCCCCACACCCTGTTTGCGGAACAGGCCGTCAACACCGAGATAACAAACGTACCCACCATACCCCGGCAAATGGACCCCATACGCGAACCCGGCCACTGCGGGTTCGTCCGCAGCAGTCTCCGGGATGGCCAGCACCAGATGCCGATTGCGGGTGCCCGGCTGCCAACTGGTTCGGCGACCTACGGAACGCACAATCCACTCCCACGGAATCGCTTCATCGGGGTGCTGCGTCGCCTGATACAATCGCTCGGCGGCGGGCAACAGCGGGTCACGAACATCGACCACTTCCCGGCATTCCATCCGGTCGGAAACCATAAAACACCTCACATCGGCTAGCGGGTTGCCCGCCAGGCACGGATATTCTACCCGCATGGGAGGAACGCGGCCGAATTCCTGGCCTGCACTCGTGATTGCAAACTCTCTCATGCGTCTCACTGTTCAACGCTCCAAACCCTTGTCAGGAAAGCAGGTTCCGATGCCAACACCGAAACGGGGCGGATACCGTTACGATTATCCCCGCCCGGCCTTGACCGTCGATCTGGTGCTGGTGACGCGGGAAAGGATGCCGCGGGTGTTGCTGATTCAACGCAAAGGGGAACCCTTTGCCGGGGCATGGGCGTTGCCGGGTGGCTTCGTGAATGCAGGAGAAGGCTTGGCAGAAGCCGCCCAACGCGAAATGATGGAAGAAACGGGAGTCACGGTCGACACGCTCGAACAACTCTACACGGCTGGCGACCCTGGGCGTGACCCTCGCGGTTGGACCATTAGTGTCGTCTTTCTGGCACAGATGGAGGCGCACGAGGTCCAGGCAGTCGCAGGGGATGATGCGGCCGCGGTACGCTGGTTCCGTTTCGATCAGTTGCCAGAACTGGCGTTCGATCATGCGATGATCTTGGAACGTGCCCGGATTCGGATCCAGGATCGACAAGCGTAGTCGTTCCCCTTTCAGGAGGTTTCATCATGGCTTCCCCGCTCATTGCGATCGAAAACCGCCCGGATGGTGTCGCCGTGATCCGGCTCGATCAACCGGAAAGTCGGGTGAACGTCCTGACCTCGGCAATGTGGTCCGCGTTGGAAGATGTGCTGGTGACACTCAGCGGACAGATGGGATTGCGTGGGCTGGTCCTCACCAGTGGCAAGCCGAACAGTTTCATCGCCGGGGCGGACTTGAAGTTTTTGGCGAACGTCCCCGCGCCGAACGACCCAGTCGTCCGCGATCTGATCGAGCAGGGGTTAAAAGTGCTGGACATGCTGGAGTCGATCCCGGTGCCCACCTGCGCGGCGGTGAACGGCCCCGCTCTCGGTGGCGGCTTGGAAGTAGCGCTCGCCTGCGATTATCGGCTAGCCAACGCGGATGCCGGGGTGAAGTTCGGCTTGCCCGAGGTGAAGCTCGGCTTGATTCCGGGTTGGGGCGGCACGCAACGACTCCCCCGCATTGTCGGGTTGGAACGGGCCTGCGGGTTGCTGCTGAGCGGAGAGCCTTGGACCGCGGAAGAAGCCTTTCAAGCCGGGTTGCTGCGGCAAGTCGTTTCACCAGATACGCTCATCGAAACCGCGGCGATTCTGGTGAAATCGACGACCCCAGCACCGATTCGTTCCTGGAAGCGATTGCCGATGTCCGAAGCGGATCGTCGCGGGTTCCGGCCAGCCGTGCCGAGCGAACCGGATGCGGTACGGGAAGCGATGCTCTGTGTGATCCGCGGCGCGGAACAGCCCCTGGAACAGGCACTGACGATCGAAACGGAAGCGTTTCTCCGGCTCGCCGGTTCGGAGGATTCCCGCCAGCGGATTGCCAGCTTTTTTGCACAGAAACCCAAACGATCATCTTGACGATATTGAATACGATTTCAGCCGATGAATTGTTGTCAGAATGCGGTGTAGCCCATAAACATGAAGTTGAGCGAGGATCCGCCCCGGCGGTCGCGTTGTCGTGTTGTCATTGTAGGATGGTGAACGGGCTTGGTGAGGATGCCGTGATGGCGGAACGACCCGAACAGCCGGAATCACCTCCCACGGTTGGGGAATCCCCCCCGCTGGCCGGGGAACAAGTGCTGCACGATGACTATCATCTTGTCGTCGTCAACAAACCGGCTCCGCTGCTGACCCAGGCACCGGCAGGCATTCTCAGCCTGGAAGCGATGGTGAAAGCATACATCAAGCAGACACGGAACAAGCCGGGTGGCGTGTATCTAGGCATCCCGCACCGACTCGATCGCCCCGTCAGCGGTGTAGTCGCCTTCGCGCTGAACACCAAAGCCGCTCAGCGCATTCATGCACAATTCGAGCGGCGTGAGGTGCGGAAAGTGTACTGGGCCGCCGTCGAAGGGAGCATCGACGCGGACAGCGGCACTTGGGAAGACTGGGTACGAAAAGTGAAAGAAGAAGCGCGCACGGTGCGAGCCACGCCCGAGGAACCGGGGGCAAAACTCGCTCGGCTGGATTTCCGCGTTTTGCAACGGTTCGCGGGTGGCACGCTGGTGGAACTCGCCCCCCAGACAGGCCGGATGCATCAACTCCGCGTGCAGTCGGCTTGGCGGGGGCACCCGGTCTTCGGCGATGTGATGTATGGCAGCGTGCGGGAGTTCGGCCCGGCATGGGAAAACCCGCGTGACAAGGTGATTGCCCTGCACGCCCGCACGCTGACCATCACGCACCCCGTCACACGGGAACCGCTCACCTGCACGGCCAGCCTCCCGGCATATTGGCAAGCCCTGGGAATCGCCCGCACCGGAACCGCCTGATACACGAACCCAGTAAGACGGTCTGATTTGGAAGTGGAACACAACCGGGGACTGTCGTCCCCGGTTCGGTGTGTCCTACTGAACCGGGGACGACAGTCCCCGGTTGTCCGACAAGTGTAGATTTTGAGACACCCACATCGGGTTCGTGTATGAGATCCTCACGGATCGCCGAGATGATTCTGATCGCCATGATTGGCGTTGGCCCGTTCTTGACGGTGGAATCACGATCGACAGTCCAGTTCGTGCCTGGAAAGGGATGCGATATTGATATGCCCCCTCATCCTTCCGCATTCGCGGATTGCCTGATCCTGACTGGGCCAACCGGCTCGGGAAAGTCCGCGGTCGCGCTGGAGTTGGCCGAGCGTGGCGGCTACGAAATCGTGGCGATGGATTCGATGACGCTCTACCGTGGGCTCGACATCGGTACGGCCAAGCCCACCCCGGCGGAGCAAGCCCGCATTCCGCACCATTTGATTGATGTTCTCGCACCATCGGAAGCGGGAAATGTCGCGTGGTGGCTGGAACAAGCGGCGCTGGCGTGCGCCACCATTCGGAACCGTGGGCATCGGCCACTGTTCGTTGGTGGGACTCCATTTTATCTCAAAGCGTTGCTCTGCGGTTTGTTCGATGCCCCGCCGACCGATCCCGCACTCCGCCGACAATTGGAACAGGAAGCCGAGGCCATCGGCCCTCTGGCGTTTCATGAACGGTTACGTCTGGTCGATCCGAAATCCGCCGATCGGCTCCATCCGAACGACGTGCGGCGTGTGGTCCGGGCTCGGGAAGTGCATGCCTTGACGGGCCGCCCACTCAGCGACTTTCAGCAAACCTGGGATAGTCCGACGTTCGGCCATGCGAGTCCACCCCCCCAATCGCACTTGCTGGGCTACGTTCTGGAATGGCCGCGCGATGTCCTCTACCGCAGGATCGAAGCCCGCGTCGATGCCATGTTGGCCGCTGGCTGGCTGGAAGAAGTCCGCCAACTGCGGGACCGGCAACCGCCTCTCAGTTCCGAAGCCGCTCAGGCGTTAGGGTATCGGGAACTGTTGGCGTATTTGGATCACCCCCAAGCAGACTGGTCGGAAACCGTGCAAACGATCAAGACCCGCACCCGCCAGTTCGCCAAACGGCAACTGACTTGGTTCCGCAGTCTGCCCCAATGTATTCCGATTTCCGCGACACAACCGGACATCGTGGACCAATTACTACGAGTGGGGGGCCAGACGTTTTGATGTCAGGAAAAAATTCACACGGAATACGAATCCAGGAAAAATTTACTCGGCAGAACCGAGTTAATCCAGTTCCCGCGCCACTTGAGGCGTGAGTTGTGCTATACCAATAAGAGTAGCGGCCCGTTTCCTGTCGCCCGAAACGCCAATTCCTGTCCGACGATCCGAAGGGGTGTCATGCGTACCGTAACGTTCCTCGTACTGGATGGTGTCGACAAGGGGCGCGTCTTCCGTGACCTATCGGTTCCCGTCACAATTGGTCGTGAGGAAGGGAACGCACTCCGTTTAAACGATGAGCGTGTCAGTCGTTATCATGCGAAAGTGCAAGCCGAAGAAGATGATATTATCCTGACCGACCTGGATAGCACGAATGGCACCCGCGTGAACGGGAGTACCATTCAAATTCGACGGTTACGACCGGGCGACCAGGTTTCCATCGGTCGAACGATGCTCTTGTTTGGGACCATGGAAGAGATCGACCACCGCCGCCAGTGCGACAGTGGCGCACAACCCGCTGAAGGGGGAGCGCAGACGATCCGCTCCGATGAACTGAAGGCCGCCTCCGGGCAGACGGCCGCAGCCAACGCGATCCGACCCACTCTAGAAGCGGCCACGCCGGTGGAATGGAGTGCCCGCGAACGAGATATGCCCCCGCTTCCGTTGAAACTCAGCGGTTCCCAGGCGGCCCGGTTGACCGAAATCCTCGATTACCTACATCGCGGCATCACCCAAGCCTGCGAATCCATTGAGGCGAACGAGGATGGCACCGAAATCAAACTCGGCTTCGACGAATGGCAGACGGTGCAAGCGGTTCAGATGTTACTGGCCCGATACAGTCGGATGGTCGCCGAACCCGAATCCATCGAGTAGCGTTTTTACCGGAAAACCGGGGACGGTCGTTCCCGGTTCCGAGGGTGGGATACGCAGGGGAACAAGGGTACGGTAGCATGAACCCACGTTAGACATCGAGTTCTTCGCTCACCGCTTGGCCCGCTTTCTCCATGATGAAGGTGTACCGGGATTCCGCATCTTTGCCGAGCAGTTCGCGGAACGCATTCTGAGCATCCAGAACCGATTCGACCGCCACTTTCAAGAGTGTCCGGGAGCGGGGATCGAGGGTGGTTTTCCCCAATACCCGTGCGTCCATCTCACCAAGCCCTTTGAACCGGGTGATTTCGGGTTTCGCATTCGCCCGCAGCCCAGCCAGAATCCGTTCCTTGTCTTCATCATCCTTCGCCCAATGCGTATCTTTCCCAACATCAATTCGATACAGCGGCGGTTGCGCAATGTAGATATGTCCTTTTCGGATCAATTCTTCCATGTGTCGGAAGAAGAAATCGAGGAGCAGCGTCGCAATGTGGCAGCCGTCCGCGTCGGCATCCATGAGCAGAATGATCTTCCCGTAGCGTAACCCTTCATAGCGGAATTTGTCCCGCCCCGCGCCGGTGCCGATGGCGGTGACGAGGTCTTTGAGTTCCTGATTTTGCAGTACCTTCGTGGTCGGCAAATCTTCGCCGTTGAGGATTTTTCCGCGTAGCGGGAGTACGGCCTGGGTGACGTTGTTGCGCCCTTGTTTCGCGGAGCCACCGGCGGAGTCGCCTTCGACGATGAAGAGTTCGGTTTCGTCACGGTCGGTGGATTTGCAGTCCGCGAGTTTGCCGGGCAGGCTCATGCGGCGAGTGCCGGGCGATTTGCGTTTGACTTCCTGAGCGGCGGCCCGACTGGCTTCGCGGGCTTTCGCGGCCAACACGATGCGGCCCACGATGGCATCGGCGGCTGTCATGTTCGCATTCAGCCACGCTTCGAGTCCGGTGCGAATGAACGTGTCCACTTTTCCTTCAACATCGGAATTGTTGAGTTTCTGCTTCGTCTGCCCCTCAAATTCCGGGTTCTCGACAAACACGGAGAGAACCGAGACAATCCCTTCGCGGATGTCCTCGGCGGTGATCTTGTAGCCTTTCGCGGCTTTTTTCGCTTCGTCGTGGGTTTCGATGTAGTTATTGACCGCTTTGCGAATGGCGGCTTTCAAGCCGTTCTCATGGGTGCCACCGTTCGGAGTGCGAATCCCATTGACGTAGGAGCGGATCGTTTCTTCCGTGGATTCGGTCCATTGGAGGGCCACTTCCATCTTGTCGCCGCTGTCGCGTTTGGCCGTGAACGCGACCTGGGTCACGGGAGTTTTCTGCGTCGTGGTGACGATTTTGGCGAGGAACTCCGGGATACCGCCGGGGTGCGCGAGTTCGATTGTCTCGCCGTTCATCTCGTTGCGGAAGCTGATTTTCAGGCCGCTATGGATGTACGAAATATCTTCGAGTCGGGTTTTCAGCGTGTCCGCATCGAAGTGTGTGGTCTTGAAGATCGTCGGGTCCGGGTGAAACTGAATGATCGTACCGCGACCACGGAATGGGCCGACTTTCTTGAGCGGCCCTTGCGGGATTCCCTTGGCGTACTCTTGTTGCCATTCGTAACCGTCTCGGCGCACAGTGGCGATGAGCTTTTTTGAGAGTGCATTCACCACCGAGGCACCGACCCCGTGGAGGCCGCCGGAATGGAAGTACCCGCTACTCTCGCCGCCGAACTTGCCGCCCGCGTGTAGTACGGTCAGTACCAGTTCGAGGCCGCTTTTCTTGTGTTTGGGGTGAATGTCGACGGGGATGCCCCGGCCGTTGTCCTGCACCGTGAGGGCATCGCCAGTTTTATGCAGCGTCACCGTGATCGTGTCGGCGTGGCCGTTGAGGTACTCATCGACGCAGTTATCAATGATTTCCCAGGCGAGATGGTGCAGACCTTTGGCATCGACACCGCCGATGTACATGGCCGGGCGTTTGCGGACGGGCTCCAGCCCTTCCAGAACCTGGATGGACTGCTCGGCGGTGTAGTGAGAAGCAGTGGCGGTACTCATGTTCCTACTTTTCTGAAGCGAGACCAGAGGTGCGTGACCCGAAGTTGTTCACGATTCCCAATCTTCGATCGCAAGCCCTGTGATGCGGCCAAATTCCGTGGTGTTATGTGTGACCAGGGTGCAACCATGTTGCTGAGCGATGGCGGCAATCTGGAGGTCGTAAGGGCCGATGGGTGTCCCAAGAGTTTCCAACTGCCGCTTGATGTCCGCGAAATGATCGGCGGTGGCATCGTCGAACGAGAACTGCGGAAACGGACGCAACAGAGCATCAATGGCCGCACGGTTGGCAGTGGCCTTGGCACTGCGGATCGCGCCATATCGCAGTTCGGCAACGACAATGGAACAAGTCCGAACGCTGCCAGTCGGGGCAATCGTTTGGAACCGAGTCGCAACCTTCTGAGATGTCTTTCTCAGCAACGCCACCCAGACGTTAGTGTCGAGTAGGTACATCAATCTAGTTCCACGGGGTCAGGGAGTGGGCCTTGCGGATGCCGGAAGAAGGTATCATCGTTGATGGAGCCGATCAGGCTGAAATAGTCCGGCGGCAGTGCGCATCCGGGGGACTTCTGCCGCACGGCAACTTCCACCTCGAATTCCGTGTCGGGTGCGTCCACGGGGATTTCGAGGTGTAACTTGCGATCCGCGTCGCTTTTCGATGTTAGAATGATATTGCTCATCAGCGCATCCTGATTGTTCGAGTGATCCACTCCCCAAATAGCGTATCACTCAAATAGCGACCCACCGGGCTCCGTGGGGTCTTTGGGTTTGCGTTCGCTCTTTTCACCTTTCCCTTCGACGGCGTCCCAATCCGTCAACTCGATCGGTAGCGGGACGACACGGGCAAACTTTGTCCGCACGAATGGCTTGTCGCCTTTGCCGCCACGATTCTGGGATTTGATCGCGCCGGGGCCGAACTCCTGCGACTTCCCGGATTCGGTTTCGATCACCAGTTTGTCGAAGCGGCCACCGACTAGCACCCCACCCAGGCAGACATCCGCATCGTCGAGTTTGATGCCAATGACCCCTTTGCCGACCCCGGACAGGATCGACACCTGATCCACGGGGAAGTGAATGACATGGCCACTTTTGGAAGCCAGCATCACCCCGGATTCATTGTCTACCCGTTTGACACAGACGACTTTGTCCCCTTCTTCCAGTTTGGCGTAACGGCGGCCAGACTTCGTGGACTCGGCCCGATAGTTCGCCAACGGCAGACGCAGCACGAAACCCGCACTCGTGGCGATCATCAGGAACGGCCCGCCGGGGGTGTCGCCTTCCGCGGGGATGTCCGCCGGGGTGAACCGCGGATCGGTCGTCATCGCGGTGAGGATTTTGACCTGATCGGCGAGCTTGAAGAACTTTGTAATCGGCTCCCCGTAACCGGAACTGGCCGGGACTTCGTTGACCCGCATGGTGTAGGCGGTGCCATCATCGGCGAAGAAAATGACCGTGTCGAGCGTGCTAGCTGGGACCACGGCAATCACTTCATCGCCGTCCCGGACACGGGTACTCTCGACCGAAGCCAACCGACCGACACGCTTCAACCAACCGTCGCGGGTCAGCACGACATTCGTGTTCTCACGGGTAATATAGTCATCCGGGTGGAACTCCAGCACGTCTTCATCCGAAGCCATGCGCGTCTTGCGGCGATTGACGAACGGCTGGTTGCCGAGTTCTTCCAATTCCCCCTTGATGACACCCCAGAGTTTCTGTTCCGAGGCCAGGATTGCGGCGATCTTCGCGGCTTGTGCCTGCTTTTCCCGCAGTTCGTCGAGGATTTTTTGAATCTCCATCTGGGCGATTTTGTAGAGTTGGGCATCCAGCACGGCCCCGGCCTGTTCCTCATCCAGGCCGAAGGTGGCGATCAGTTTCGTGGATGCGTCCGGCTTCCCGGTGCTGTGGCGGATAATCTGAATCGCCTGATCCAAGGCGTTGAAGATGATCGCGAACCCTTCGAGAATGTGAATCCGTCGCTGCAACACCCGCAGGTGATATTCAAACCGCCGACGTACCGTGATGAGGCGGAAATCGAGGAAGTACCGCAAAATGTCTTTCAGGCTCAGTCCATCTTTGGGGACGAGTGTTCGGCCATCTTCATCAGGAACCAGGGCGGTCACGTTGTAGGAGAACGATTTCTGCAACTCCGTGTGCTTGTACAGGTAGGCCATCACCAAGTTCGGATCGGTGCCGCCTTTCAACTCCATCGTGATCCGCATACCCTCTTTTTCGTTCGATTCGTTGGTGATGCTGAGCAACTGCGGCAGTTTGCGGGTGTCGATGATGTCGCCGATCAGGTTTTCGAGGTTCCCCTTGTCGACACCGTAGGGGATCGAATAGACAACGATCTGATGTTTACCCCGGCTGAGTTCTTCGAGCTTCCATTCTCCCTGCACCTTGATGCTGCCGGTGCCCTCTTCATAAATGCGGCGGAGGGTGGCGCGATCGGAGATGATCTTACCGCCCAGCGGGAAGTCCGGGCCTTTCACGCGGTCGAGCAACTGAGCCACGGTGGCATCGGGGTTGTCGATCAGGTGGATGCAGGCACGCAGCACTTCACCGAGGTTGTGCGGCGGGATGTTCGTGGCCATGCCGACCGCGATGCCCTGGGTGCCGTTGACCAGCAGATTCGGGAACTGAGCGGGAAGTACCACCGCTTCCTGGCGGGTGCCATCGTAGTTGGGGCGGAGTTCGACCGTGTCCTGATCGAGTTCGGTGAGCAAGTACTCGGCGGGTTTGGTGAGCTTGGCTTCCGTGTAACGATCCGCGGCGGGGGGGTCGCCGTCCACGGAGCCAAAATTCCCCTGGCCGTGAACCAGCGGCACCCGCATGACCCAATCCTGGGAGAGTCGGACCAGCGCATCGTAGAGGGCGAGGTTGCCATGCGGGTGATAGTTCCCCATCACATCGCCGACGATCTTGGCGGATTTGAGCGCTTTGCGATCGAATGTCAGGTGTAAATCCTGGTACATCGCGTACAGAATCCGCCGCTGCACCGGCTTGAGTCCATCCCGGACATCGGGCAACGCCCGACCCGTCACGACGGACATCGCATAGCGCAGGAATCGGTTTCGCGCTTCCTGGGCGATGGACACAGTTTCGATCAGTTCAGCCATGTTCGCAAATCCCGACCCGCTCAGAGTACGCCTGTATAGGAACTATAACAAGTCAACCGATGGCGCGAATGCCGGTTACAGTCTATACAGCAGCGCGGCGAGCCGGGAACATCCCAAACCGGGGGGCCGGTTCGTGGGATGCTCCCGGCTCACCGGGGAGAGAACGGGTCGTAAGCAGACCGATTATTTCCGGCCACTCTGGGCGGTAGCCGTCCGGGGAGCAGGCGGATACGCTTTGCTGATCTCTTCCAACTGAGCATCATAGTCCGCCGGTGCCTCCTCGAAACCTTTTAGGTTCCAGAGGAGCAGAAGCGGTTTGCCCGCGGGGGCGCGGTGCGCTTCGAGTAATCCTTCCTTGAGTTTCGCCACCGCTTCTGGAGTAAGGCTCCCCTTCTTATAGGCAATCACCGAGAGAGGGAACTGTTCGGATTCGTTCAAAATCCGCAGTTGCTTGAACGCGCCGGGGTGCAACACCTTGTAACCGGAAAGGGCCGTTGTCTCGACCAGTGCAGCGCACTCTTCGCAGATGACGACGCTATTCAGGACATCTTCCGCCGTCTTGCTCACCAGCGTTTTGGGTTTGGCCGCATCCGATTTCAGGCCGGTACGGAGTTTGTCCAGATACGCTAAGCAGTGCGACTTCGTGCCTCGCGGCATGACCACGCTTCCGTTGCCGATGTCGGTCAAGGTTTGGATTTCACTCTCTTTGTGGACCACCACCACCGCTTGAATCGTGCGTCCGGTGGGGACGGTCACCACAAGGGGAACCAAGTCCGGGTGTTCCCGCTTCACCCAGGCATATTCAAAACCGTAAAACACGCCGAGATCGCATTTTTTCTGCTGCATCGCATCGGCAAGAGCATAAGCATCGCTGAGGATGGCCACATCACCGGAGTAACCGGATTTACTGAACATCAGTTCCTGGAATGGCCGCGACAGGACTTTGAGCAGGGCCGGTTGCACATCCCGGAACATGCCTTTGACCATGCCAACCGTCAATGCATTCGTGCCCGGATCATCGGCCCGGCTGGCGGGCGTACCGAGGACGCTGAAAATCATTCCGAACACGAGCGCCGGGATCCATCGGGTTCGCTGCACGGTCCTCTCCCTTCCCGCCACGGCGGGATACGTTGGCATCAGTGAAAAAGGTTCCCCTTTCGTGTGAGCGAAAGGGAGTGGGAAGTTCCTAACATTAACGGCCCGGATAAGCGGGATGAACCGCACCGCCGGTGACGCGTTCCAAGGCTGTCAGCACTTTGATGTGTTCAAACACGGCTTCGAGGTATTCCGCTTGTGCTTTACCTGCGAGTGCCTCGGAGCGGAACACCAATTCGGGATCCTGGCTGGCCACGGCCGCGAGTCGGGCTTGTTCGACCATCTTCTTCGCGCTTTCGTATCGTGCCTGGGTCAGTTCCAGGCGATCCGTGGCGGACTGATACGATAGGTAGGTGTTGGTCGCTTCCAGCTTCACCAGATTGAGCGACTTCTCGTACAAAGATTCTTGCCGACCCGCCAACACGGATGCTCGCAACGTGCGGTCTTTGCGTCGACCCACCAATGTTGACGGCATTTCTGGGGAGATGGCACCGGGGCGATACTCGCCATTCCGCACGGGTTGCGGCAGTGTGCGGCTATGAATGTCGCTGCCCGCGGCAAACGTCGGCACCTGGAGCGTGAATCGGCGCTGGCTCTGGGCGGTCGCTTCCAGTTGGAACGCGACCAAACCCGTCGAGGCTTGGATCAGTTCCGGCCGACGCTCAATGGCATACCGCACCACTTCTTCCAACACCAACTTCCCCTTCATGACGGGCAGTTCCGTATCGCGGGGTTCCAACGCGGTCGTTTGTTCGACCCCCATCGCTTCCTTGAGGGCGGCCAAGGCGAGTTGCTGCCCGGTCACGGCCAATACCCGCTTCTTGCGAACATCGTCGAGGGTGTCTTCCAAGGCGTAGACCGAAAATGTATTCAGCTTCCCTTTCGGGTCCGGGACACCGGCATCCAGGATGCGCTTGGCATTCTTGATGGCTTCATCCAGCAGGGTAATAACATCATCCGCGGTGGTCTGCTGCTGTCGGGCGTAGACAAAACTCCAGTATAACCGGGACACATCGTAGTTAATTTCTTGGTGGACTTTCTGCACTTCCGCTTCCGCGACGATGACACCCAATTGGGCCTGCTGGCGGCGTGTCGGTATCTCGGGGGCTAGAATCGTGGTGAACTTGTGGATATTGCACAACGATTGCAATCCCGCTTGCGCGGCCGCTAGGCTTTGCTGGGCGGCTTTCAGTGTCGGTTGATTGGTGCGGGCAATCTCCAGACACTCGCCGAGAGAGTATTTCTGGATCGCCGCTTCACGCGTTGGCGCGGCTGGCGTGGCGTTCGATTCACTCGCCACGGGTTGTGTTAGGCTCTCCCCCGTGTTTACGGGTTCAGGCAATGGGGGAATACTCGGCATCGGGGTCTGGGCAAACCCACTGCTCGTAGCCAATGCCGTCAGAACCGCGGCGGTGTTCCAAGGGGTCCGAACGGTGTGTTTCCACCAGTTGGAATTCACGCATCCTAATTTGTGCATCCTCATGACCAATCCTCAGTCTGCTCGTCCGTGCGCGACTAGCCTCTAACTCGATCGGAGTGAGCGGATTCTGACCGGGCCGGTAGGGGCTACACTTCCCATCGACCAGCCTTCATACTGGGTTCACATCCCGGAGCGACAAATCCGGCTTGGGGATCGCTCCGCGAATGGGTTGATACGGCTGTAACGATTTCGCAATCACGGTTGGTCGAGGTGCAATCCTGCCGTGCGGTCCTACAATGAGGGAACCATGCGAACACCACGCCCCCACTTCGTGCCATTGGATCTCAGCCCGGCTGTGGAACGGGCCGCCGAAGCGGCACGGGTCACTGCGGAGCGACTTGGCTCACCCGTTATCCGGCATGCGGACTGGTTTTTAGGATTGTTGGGAGAAGAAGACGGGAAACCGATTCGTTTGCTCGCCGAACACGGGGTCGATCGGGAAAATATCCGTACCTCCGTGGAAGCCTTAGCCACGAACTCCCCGCCCGTTTTGATGGAGGCGTTGTACACCGCCGCCCAGGAACTCGCGGTTACGCTCCGTGGGGATGCCACGCTGACGACGGACTTCGTCCTCCTTGCCACGCTCGAAGCCGATGCGGCACTGCGTTCCTTGCTGGCCGATCACGGGCTTCCGATGGAAACTCTCCGACGAGCCTTGCTTTCCCCGGATATTGAACTTCCCACACCCGCGGAATCACCAGCATCCTCGGCTTCGGCTCCCCCCGTCACTGCCACGATGGTTCCATCAGCACCGGCTACCGAACCGCCAACCGCGACAGATCGTGTGATTCTCGAATCCGTGGACCCTCGACCCGGCGCGGCCCGCATTGTGGATGCGAACGGGAACCGGGCGCGGGAAGCCATCCGCGTCATCGAGGATTATTGCCGATTTGTCTTGAACCATCGGGCGCTGGCCAGCCAGATGAAATCGTTGCGTCATCGTTTGGCAGATGCCGTCGCACGATTGCCGGGTTCTCTCCTCCTCATGACGCGAGATACGCTGGGTGATGTCGGCACCACGATTACCACGGAAGCCGAGTATCACCGCGAATCGCTGGCATGTGTGGCCACGGCCAATCTCAAACGGTTGCAGGAAGCCCTCCGCAGTGTTGAGGAATACGGCAAAATCCTGGACCCGGACTTCGCCCGCCTCATCGAACCGCTCCGCTACGAAACCTACACCCTGGAACGGGAACTCCTGATCGTTGCGGCTGGGGATCGACGCGCCCAACTCGCGCACGCCCGGCTCTACCTGCTGATCGCCGAGCGGAACTGTGCCTTCAGTTTGGAACGCACGATCCAGGAAGCGGCGGAAGGTGGTGTGGATGTCGTGCAGTTGCGGGAGAAGAAACTCCCCGATGCGGAACTACGGAAACGGGCCGCCGCTGTTCGCCGCTGGACACGCGATGCCGGGGTCTTGTTCATCGTCAATGATCGCCCGGACATCGCTCGTCTGGTCGAGGCCGATGGCGTCCACCTGGGGCAGGACGATCTTTCCGTGGCGGATGCACGCAAAATCGTTGGTCCAGATTTGCTCATCGGGGTCAGCACACACAATCCCCGTCAGGTTCAGACCGCGACGACCGCAGGGGCCGATTATCTTGGTGTCGGCCCGACATTCCCTTCCCGCACGAAGTCCTTCTCCGAGTATCCGGGGCTTCCCTTCGTGCAGGCCGCCACGACGGTGGCCACGCTCCCGGCATTTATCTTAGGTGGAATCAACGCCACGAACATCGCTGAGGTGATCGCGGCGGGTGGTCAACGGGTCGCCGTATCAGCCGCGATTACGACCTCCCCTCAACCGCGTGAAGCGGCCCAATCACTCCGTGCCGCGCTGGCGAGTTCTCAAGTAATCGGACAGTGAGCAGATTTTTAATTGCTGTATCGACAAGAAGTTCCGCACATTTTCAAATACCTTGTCGAAAAGGAGGTCTTTCACAGTGTGTCGGGAATCGATACAACCGATGACAGAGACGCAGATATTGGGCATTTCTGCGAATTTGGAGAATCTGGCAATTTGAATAGATTGTTTAGGTTATACTGTCCGCGTCGATGGCGATTGGTGTGGCTGGAACCGTCCTCAACTGTTCCTCCCGGAGGGTCGGAGCGAGAATGGATGGTATCGCTGAATTCCTCGAAGCCGTCCGGCGGCACCATCTCATCGCCGGACGATTGCGGGGTGTGTTTCACATCGCCATTGGCCGTCGGATTACCACCACGGATGGCCGCGTCCTGTCCACCGGCGTGACGTGGCGTGACCTATCCGCGCAGTTGAAGCAGTTGCGGTTCGACAAAGATTTGGTGAAGGAGATCGGAGCCGACCCGGATGTTCTGGCCCCACGGGATCGCCAGCGCATGTGGTACTCCGCGATCGGGTTAGCCCAGGTCAATAGTCTCGAAGCCTACACCCAAGCCGAGGAATTGGTCGAACTCCTGTCCCCGCATGGCTTTCTGATTGGTCCCTCCCCATCGGGCCGTCCCGAGTCTCCAGCCTCCCCAGCGGATACGCCCTCATCATCGTCACAGCCCACGAAGAAGAGTCGGAAGAAGAGTTAGTCTGCCCCCAGATTCGCGCTTTCCCTGATCGTCGGTTTTCGGAATAATCGTCACATCTCTTGTGAACCCTCTCGGCACCACGGAGGCCGCCCCATGTTGCGGTTCGGATGGCTGGTCGTTTCCCTCATTGCCCTCACGCCCGATGTGGGTCGGGGTCAGTCCGTTCGACGAGCGGATTTGAAACCCGGACTCGTACTCACCATCACGGAGCCGAATCAGTCGCCGCTGTCTCGACTCGAACCGGCCGTGGCTCTGACGCTGGCACCGGGCGAGTCACCGCATCCGAAACTGACCGCGGGGGAGTCGTTCACCTGGAAGGGGTACATCAACATCCTGCTGCCGGGGAAGTATCGGTTCGATGCCGATCTGGCCGGGCAACTCACGGTATCCGTGGATGGGAAGCCCGTCTTTTCCGCAAGCTCTCCAGCCGAGGCCATCGGTTCCGCGCAGCGGGTGCGGGGCGTGGAAGTCGAACTGCTGCCCGGCATTCAACCGTTTGTAGCCACCTTGACCCGCGTCGGACAACCGCTCCGAGTGGATCTGATCTGGTCCGGTCCCGGTTTCACGGCTGAGCCGATTCCGTATTTCTTCTTCGGGCATCTTCCGAGCCAACGTCCCCAGAATTTTGCCGCAGCGGTCGCTCAGGAACACGGTCGGTTTCTGTTCGAGGAACACGGCTGCATCCACTGCCATCGCCCGACCCAACCCACGGCCATGATGCGGACATTGGTGGAACGCACTGGACCCGATTTGACCGAGATTGGCCGACGGGCGTACCCCGGTTGGCTCGATGCCTGGCTGGCGGACCCGCGGAAACTGCGCCCCAACTCGGTGATGCCCAAGCTATTCGCCGATACCCCTGCCGGGCAGGCGGAGCGTTACGCGGTCACAGCGTACCTTGCGAGCCTGGGTGGACCCGTTCCCGAACCGAAACCCGTCGATGGAAACCAGTACCGCAAAAGTATCGGCAACGGGTCCAAGCTCTTTATCACCGCGGGTTGCGCCGCCTGCCACGGGGACAAACTCACCGGCCCACCGACGCAGTTCGTCAATGAAGACCTCGATGCGGACGAGAAGCCCGTCTTCACGCCCGAGGACCAATTCTACTCCCTGGGCACAGCGGGACCGACCGGGTACTACCGTTTGGGTCACGTCGGCAGCAAGTTCACGGCCGAAGGACTGGCGCGATTCCTGCTCAACCCGCACGCCACCAACCCACATGGTCGGATGCCGAACATGACGCTATCGGGTTCCGAGGCCACCGACATCGCCCGTTTCCTCGCTCGGCAACAAGATGACACCTTGACGAAGGCCATGCCCCGCGAACCGAAACAGAAACCGGCGGAAGGTTGGATCGCTTTCGGTCAAAAGCTGGTGATTGCGAAAGGTTGCATTAACTGCCACACGATCGCTCCCGGTGGGAAGAAACTGACGGCGACACTCTCCGTACCGCTCCCGAAACCCCAGGCCCAACCGCAGACTGATGCCGCGACCAGTTGCTTAGCGGAGAAACCGAATGTCACGCAAGTGCCGGTGTTCGCGCTGAATGTGAACCAGAAAGCGGCCCTCACCGCATTTCTCCAAACGGGATTCCACGGAACCGGCTCAGAATCGCCCGTCTATCAGACTCGACACGCTATCAAGCGGTTCTTCTGTTTGAACTGCCACAACCGCGACGGGGAAGGCGGCATCGACCCCGCACTCTCCGACATGATGAAGAAGCTGGAAAATGCCCAGAATGCCGATGATGTTCAACCCCCTCGGCTCACCGGAGCGGGGCGGAAACTGCGGACTCCTTGGCTCCATCAGGTTCTCACGCAAGCGGGCCGGGCGCGACCGTGGATGACCTTGCGAATGCCCCAGTACGGGCCACAGAACGTCGGCTTCCTGACCCACGGGCTGCCCAAACTCGAAGGCGATGTCACGGATGAAACCATCGGGAAAGTCGCCGACACTCCCGCGACCATCGCGGCGGGGCGGGAACTGGCAGGTAAAACGGGCTTCGGCTGTGTGGCCTGTCACGACATCTCGGGGGTTCCCGGTGGTGGCACCCGCGGCCCAGATCTGGCCACCATCAATCAGCGTGTCCGTCACGAGTGGTACGTCCGCTGGATGCACCAGCCGCAACGGTTGGTTCCCGGTACGAAGATGCCGCAGAACTTCATCAATGGTCGCTCGCAGATTGATCGTTTCTTCCAAGGCGAAGCCGATCCCCAAATCGAGGCGCTCTGGGCGTACCTCGCGCTCGGTCCCGGTTTGCCGCTGCCTCCGGGGATGGAACCGCCGAAGGGGGTCGTCGTTGCGGTGAAGGATCGTCCCGAACTGCTGCGAACCTTCATGCCGGACAATGCCGGGACCAAGGCGATCGCGGTCGGCTACCCCGGCGGCGTGAATCTGGTGTTCGACGCGGCCCAAGCCCGGATCGGTTACGGTTGGACGGGCAGTTTCTTGAACATGACCCCCGTTTGGACCAACCGCGGGGGGCAACCGGCCATTCTGCTCGGGCCGAAGTTCTGGACGGCTCCGGCCGGTCATCCGTGGGCCGTCACGGCGAGTCGCACCCCGCCCGACTTCACCAAGCGGGCCGAAAACCCGGCCTACGGTCGGCAACTGCCGCAAGATGCCCTCTACAACGGACCACGACTCGTTCATTTTGAGGGTTACGGGCTCGACACAAAAGGCCAACCGACATTCCGTTATTCACTTGATGATGCCGAAACCGGCAAGAAGGCGTTGACCGTCGCGGAGAAACCGACACCGCTACCAGTCTCGGTGGCCGCTGGTTTGTTGCGGACGTTTGCCGTGCAGGCACCCGCAGGTCAGACGGTGTGGTTTCTGGGTGGAGAATCGTCAGGGGCACCACGGGTGTACGGGCCATCGGGGGCACCCCTTCCGTTGGATCTGAAGGCGGCGGAGGTGGAAACACCCGCCGTGGGAAGCCGGGTCGTTTTGCCGCGCCGGGAGCGTGGAGCCGCGGTATTGGAGTTGGCATCCGGTCCCCCCGGAACCCATTGGCGGTTCGTACCGAAGGAGGGTGGCTGGTGGGCCGTGCTGCGTCTACCCGAAACCGCGCAACCCGCTGTGGCCGAGTTCTCCTTGGCCATCTGGGGTCTGAACCGCGACGATGCCAACTTGTTGAAGGGGTTAAAGGCACGGTAACGCGATCCCAAGCCGATGACTCCGTTTCTCTGCTTCCCAAATGGCGATGTACACCCGGTGTGAGGTTCTGGTTGTGGAATCACGCACCGGATCAGTGGCTCCGATAACGAACAATTACATCATCACACACATTTTTATCTTTTCTGATGGACTAGGAAAAAGGCGAACCTGTGGATGGCGGGCACATTCGCTTCATTCTCTTGGATTCGGTGTCTGGGCGTGCTGCCGGTTCTCACAGTGATCCCCGCCCAGTTCCATGCAAAATCGACCCTCACTCTGGAAATCCCCACGGAGGTACGGACGTTCACGCAGGATTTCGCCCTGGCACCGTGAACCCTAACTCCAGAATCCAGAATGCGGCAATGCGGCTTGCGGTTGCACTCGGAGGGCGGATCGGTATAGAACGTCGTCAGTTGGTCCGGGTCACGGATGACACCGGGAAGCCTGTTCGCCGCAAGGACGCACACTCATGGCCGCACCCGCACAGCATCTCGATCATGATACCCTTACATTTGCTCGGCAAATCCTCCGGGCGGAAGCGGCTTCCATTCAAGTGGTGGCCGGGCGGCTCGATGATTCCTTCGCTCAGGTTGTTCAGCTACTGGCTGGGTGCCGGGGGCGTGTGGTGGTCATCGGGGTTGGCAAATCGGCCGATGTTGGGCAAAAACTCGTCGGCACATTCAATTCCACCGGAACCCGTGCCTACACGCTGGATGCCACCCGTGCGGTGCATGGCGACCTGGGAATGCTCCACCCCGATGATGTGGCGTTGCTCCTTTCCCACAGCGGCGAAAGCGAAGAACTGGTTCGACTCCTCGGCCCGCTGCGGAAGTTGACGGCGGGCATTGTCGCCGTGACGGGCCAAACCCAGAGTACACTTGCCCGGATGGCAGACGCGGCCATCGTTTACGGCAAAATCCTGGAAGCCTGCCCGTTGGCTCTCGCGCCGAGCACCAGCACCACCGTGATGATCGCGCTCGGCGATGCGGTCGCTTTTACGTTGAGCGAACAACGCGGTTTCACGGCTGAAGATTTTGCCCGTTATCACCCGGCAGGCAGCCTGGGCCGCAAACTCGCCACGGTCGAAACCTACATGCGTCGGGGGTCGGAATTGCGGATCGCGGCGGCTTCCGATACCGTGCGAGCCGTCTTCGCGCAGGTGCGACACACGGGACGGCGCACCGGCGCGGTCATGCTCGTCGATCCGGTCGGGTGTCTGGTTGGCCTGTTCACGGATAGTGATCTGGCCCGACTCTTTGAGGCACGAGCCGATCCGGCATTCGATCAGCCGATTGCCAACGTCATGACGCGGGAACCCGTCACCATCCCACCGACGGCCCGTGTGACCGAGGCGATGGACTTATTCCGAGATCGGAAGATCAGTGAACTGCCTGTCGTGGATACGGATGGCCACCCGGTCGGCATGGTCGATATTACCGATCTGATTGGCCTGAATCCGACCGATACCGCCACCGGAAACCGTCCACCACTCCGGCTCTTGGCTGCGGACGCGGTGTAACATGAAGCAAACATCCTCTGCTGTGGGACTGGCGGAACAGGCAGAGTTGGTACGCCGGGCCGCAGCGATTCGCTTGCTGCTGCTGGATGTGGATGGTGTGCTGACCGATGGCACAATTGTTTATTCCGACGATGGAACGGAGATCAAGCGTTTCCACGTTCGGGATGGCTCTGGGATCAAGGTTTGGCACCGAGCGGGCTATGAGGCCGTGATCGTATCGGGTCGGACCTCCGCGGCGACCACCCGCCGAGCTGCGGAACTGGGTATTACGCGGCTCTGGCAAGGGCAGGAACAGAAACAGACGGCCCTGGCGGAAGTTTTGGCCGTGACCGGGTTGACGGCGGACGCGGTTTGTGCAATGGGAGACGACCTGGCGGATTTGCCGGTTCTGCGGGCGGTCGGCTTGGCGGTAGCCGTGGCCGATGCCTGCCCCGAAGTGCAAGCCGTTGCCGATTTTGTCACGCCGGTTCCCGGTGGACAGGGCGCGGTTCGTCAGGCGATTGAATGGCTGCTGCGGCTCCAGGGCCGCTGGGATGGATTAACCCAGCAGTATCACGAGTCCGGTTGACGGGGGACATCGACTGTGTGGACGCCACGCCGGATCCTGTTGCTGCTACTCGGCATGGCCGGGTTTTCGGCCGCGTATTTCGTCTATTCCCAGTTCCTGGGAGCGGTGGACGGACTGCCCGCGTTGCCTACGGCCTACCTGGAAACCGAGGATGGCCTCCAGTCGTTCGACATTCCCGAAGAAACCTACTCACCGACTCTCTTACGGTTGCAAGAAGCGTTCGGCCCCGGTAGCCCGGAAGTCACGGACTCCATCGAGTACAAGACCAAGCTCGAAATCCGCGACAAGGGGATGGTCTTCGCGTGTGGGCAACTCATGTTCGCCGCGGAACCGAGCGAGTATGTCACCGTGGCCCCGTTCAGCGTCGCTTTTTTTGGCAAGCCGCGGCCGCCGGGCACCCGGCAACCGGGGGAAATCGCCGAGATCAACACCTTCCACGCCGACAAGGCCGTGTTGCAGTTCGATCGACCCGTGCAGAACACGCAGGATCTCAGCGGGAAAGCCCGACTTGTTGGGATGGAACTGGTCAGCACTCCCGACACGCCGACACTCGACCCCCGCCGGGGCCGTATCGAAATCATCAACAATCAACGCTCCGCCGATGCGGCAAATCATCTGGTGTTCCGCACACCCGGCCCGCTGTACTATCGGACTGCCAACGCTTCTGAACCGAAACCGCCGCCCGGTTCACCACAAATCTGGAGCGAAGCCGCGATTGAAGTCGTGGATCGTCGCAATCTCCCGCGGCCGCTGCGTGGGCAAAATTTGAACGCGGTCCCGTCTCGCAGTGATGACCTGCGTGGCCGGAATGCTGTGGCCAACATCCTGCTGGGTCTGACCTTGCCGCCACCGACCATCACGGCGGAAGGAATCAAGATTTTCCTCACCGAGCAAGACGCGAACGCACACCAGGACAAACGCAACGCTTCCGGTTATGCGGGTGTCGAACGGATTGAATTGTCAGAACGGATGCAGATGAACCTCTGGGCGGATGGCCAATCGGGCCTCCCCGGCGGCCCGACCGATGCTCCAGCGACTCCCACACCAACCGTGAAGCTGCCCGAAGCGGCTCCGGGGTTGATCGGTGGTTTGGCCGATGCGGCAGCCATTGCCCGGATATTGGAATCCAAGACGTTGTTAGTCGTGGAAACCCTCGGGCCGTTCATCTACGACTTCAAAACGAACACCGCCGTCTTCGAGGCGGCCCCAGCGGCGAATCCGGCGGTGTCCAACCATGTCACCGTCACCCGCCTATCCGCCAAAGGCGGGCAAGACAATCTATTCTGCAAACGGTTGGAAGTCGAATTCAACGATCCGAAGGATCGCCCACCAGCAGCCCATGCGGGGCCGACACCGTCCGTCAATTCGGGCATGAAGATCAAACAACTCCTGGCCACGGGTGAGCATGTCTTCGTCTCAGTTGAAGGCGAACAATTGCTCGCACAGGGTAAGGAGTTGCGATACATGGTCGATGCCAACGCGGGCCGCAGCACGACCATCTTGAAAGGCGCTCCCGTCGTCGCGGTACGGGAACGCAACCGGATGCAGGGCGGCGATACCCAGACTCCGGCGGAAGTTTACCTGACTTCCATCGACCCCAAGCCCACATCCGGCGAACGCAAAAGAACGGACATCGAAGTCCGCGGCCCAGGCCGGATTGAGATGTTCGATGCCGCGTCGAACGACAACACCTTGCAAGCGACCTGGGGTACGTCGCTGCTGCACCGAAAAGAAATCACGAACGGTCGGGAACAAAGTCTGCTCACCTTCAACGGTGGCGGTACGTTCCTCGATACCAAGGGCGGGATGCGTCTCAGTGCCGACCGGCTCCAACTCTGGCTTGCCGAGCCAGGGGGCGACCGGGGCGTTCCACAAGGGGATGTCTCATCCTCATCCCAAACACCGAAAGTATTGCCGCAACGACTCGTGGCCGTGGGGAACGTCGATGGCCAATCCGCGGAGGCGATCATCCGCAAAACCGATCAGTTGACGGTGACATTCCGTGATGTCCCCCCACCCGCCGCGCTCGCCCAAGCGACACCGTCCACCATGTCTCAACCCGCGAGTCCCGCGCCGTCATCCCCATCCCCAACGACCGCCCCAACGGAAACCGCCGCGAAACCCGCGGCGACCCCGCCCACAGTTTCCACTCCGCCTGAGAAAGCCAAGCCCCCGATCTATATTTCCGCCCGACTCGTGGATGCATTCGTACGGCGATACCCGGTTCCCGACACGGGCCGCAAAGGGAACACGCCGGACACTGTCGCGGGTGGCCCAGGGCTGAAGTACGAAATGGAACGCGCCCGTTGTGAAGATCGGGTGATGGTCCACCAAGATCCCGCGGACCCACACAAATCGACGCGCGGCACCGACATCTACGGAACCAAACTGCTTCTCGATCAGTCCCCGTCCGGCGGAGTGCTGACCGTCCACGGTGGGACACCAACGCAACCGGCCCAGGTCTATTTTGAGGACATGGCGTTGTTCGGTCCCATCGTGGTCCTCGATCAACCCAACAATGCGGCCTCCGTGGATGGGCGTGGTCTGCTCAAGATGCCGAGTTCCTCGGATTTGGCAGGTGGCCAGACCGATCAGGCTTCTGAACTGGAAATTCAATGGTCCGAGCGCATGCGGTTTGAGGGTGCCCTGAGCAAAGCCGAGTTCGTCGGACTCGTTCATGCCGTGCAGCAACCCAAGAACCGGGAACGGATCGTGGCCGCCACGGTGGGACGAACCGAACCCACATCGGCTGTCCTGGCCACACGCGCCGGGAATACGGATCGCCGTGCATCGCCCGTGTCCACGAACCAACCGACCTGGACCCGCAGTCGGGTCATCTGTCATCGACTGGACGTGACCTTTGATCGACCGATTTACTTCAACAACCTTGGCCCCGGCGTGGCAAAGAATGGCCCCGCGCAGGAGCGGGCCCAACTGCGCACGGCTGTCTGTACACCCGTTCCCGATGATGAAGTGGATCGTGCGTCCGGGGCGGGGCGGATGGTCACGTTCCACCAGGAGACATTTTTCAATGACACCACTATTGACAAATCGCAGCGTGTGACCGCTCGGCAAATCAACGTCGAAAACGATGGCCGCGAACAGCAGATGGTCGCGGCTGGGCCGGGGGAAGTCCGCATCCTGCAACTCGGTTCCAAAGACCAGGACGCACCGGGTCCAACTGCCCCGGCGAATCGCGCAAAACGACAGACAGATGAGCAGGAGATGAAACTGACCATCGTGCGATTCCCAGCCCAGATGATCGCACGCGACAAAGGCAAAATCTTCCAGGAAGCCTCTTTCAAAGATGGGGCACGGGTGGTTCAGGTGCCGAGTGAGAATCTGAATCTGGATGTCGAGGAACACAACCTACCCGAACGCGGCGTGTTCCTGGCTTGTACTCAGGTACTGGATGTCTCCAGCGCACGCACCAAGCCTTCTCAACCGGCGAAGCAGTGGATGACGGCTGTCGGCAACGCCGAATTCCAAACCGACAAGTACCACGGCTTCGGCACCAAGATCGTTTACGACACGGATAAAGTCGTCTTGAAAGGCAGCGACGGCAGCCCGGCGAAGCTGTACAAGAAGATTCACGGTCAGGTCGATCGGCAGGATTATCACACCGGCCAGGAGATCATCTACAACCGGAATGGGACCATCACGGGTTCCGGCAGCATCGGCGGTTCCGTCAACAC
>JAIXLE010000164.1 GCA_026931725.1 Bacteroidales bacterium | reverse complement strand
CGTCGTCGTTGTAAGCGTAGCTGACGGTGACAGAACTTCCTCCTGCGGGTGCTTGAGTTTCCGAAAGAAGCTGGCCTGCATCGTCGTAGGCGAAAGTGAGTTGAGAGTTGATGGTTGAGAGTTGAGTGACCCGACCGACGGCGTCGTAGGTAGAAGTCCGGCCCGGCGTGGTATCGCTCCAGCTTGTGTTAGTTTCGCGGTTGCGGTCGTCGAAGCTGGCGGTGCGGACGCCTCCGGCACGATTGGTGTAGCTCACCATGTTGCCGACGGCGTCGTAACCGTAGCCTTCCTGAGTGCTATCGGGGTATTGGAACGTCTTGCGACGCCCGGCTCCGTCATAGGTGAAGGTGTGAGTGTGACTCAAGGCATCGGTGAGCGTGAGCATGTTGCCGAGACCATCGTAGGTATAGCTGGTGGTCTTGTTGGCATTATCCTTCACGGTCGCCACCTGATCTGCCGGAGTGTAGGTGTATGTTGTGGTTGCTCCATCAGCCCGCTGTTCGGTGAGCTTGTTGCCCACGGCATCATAGGTGAAGGTCGTCGTACGGCTCAGCGGGTCGGTGGAGGTGAGACGGCGACCGCGTGAGTCATAGGTGTAGGTCGTGGTGTTATTGAGGGGATCAGTGACACTCTCCAACTCGCCGGTGTCATAGTAGGTGTAGGCGGTGGTTGCCGCCTCTCCGGTGCCGTAGCCCTCGGTTTGGGATGTTTTGCGATCCGCCGCATCGTAGGTCATGGCAGTCTGGCGTCCCGAGGGCAGCGTGATAAGGGTGGGATTGGCGGAGGAATGGCAACTGCTGCACCCGCCGGGCGAAAGGCCGTAGCTCCATTGGGTGAGGCGGTTGAGCGGATCGAGCGCGAGAATACGGCGCTTAAACGTGTCGTAGTCGTAGGTCCACGTCTTGCCCGCCTCGTCGGTCACGCTGGTGCGGTTGCCGTAGGCGTCGTAGATGAACTCCTTGGTGGTGCTGTCGGGATACGTGATGCGGGTGACAAGGCCCCGCTCATTGTATTCGTAGCTTGTCGTGTTGGCCCTTGCATCGGTGACTTCTGCCAGCCGGTCGTACTCGTCGTAGGCGTAGGTGGTGGTGCCACCGGCTCCATCGGTGAGGCTGGTTAGCAGACCCGTATTGTCATAGGTGTAAGTATTGGTAGCGCCATTGCGCAGGCGCTTGGTGAGAATCTGCCCGAAGCCATTGTAGGTGAAGGTCTCATAGCTGCTGTCGGGGTAGTCAATGCGCGTGGGACGGCCGTGACCATCCCTTGTGTAGCTGGTGGTGCGCCCGAGTTCATCGGTTTCGCTGGCGGTGTAAAACGGCCGGTTCTCATCGGTGAATGTGCGGGTGGTGTAGGTGCTGTCGGGATACGTGGTTTTCTTGATCGCCCCGAATACCCATGTGCGTTCGTAGGAGGTGGCGCCATTGGCCGCATCCGTCCAGCCCGACCTCATGCCGAAGCCGCTGTCGAAGTAAGCGGCGGTCTTGGCTCCGGTGACGCTGTTGCTGCGCGAGGTCAACTGAACGCTGCCGAAGGTGAGCTGTTCGACAAGGCCATTGGCCCATGTGAGGGTGCGGTCCACGTCATTGGTCGCCGTGACGGTGATGAGCGGCGTGCCGCCCAAGGTCTTTTCCTGATAAATGAAGCCGTCAACGCCGGTGTTCTGGTAGCTGTATGACATCATCACGGCACTGCCGGGGTAGCGCGGATCGTTGGCCGAGGCAATGATGGGGCGGCCATTGCGGTTGTAAGGCAGCGTGTAGGTGTAAGTCGCCGAGGTGCCGTCGCCGTAATCTGCCTGGGTGAGCGTGCCGTAGATGGTCCATCCGCTGCTTTCCACCGTGTAACGGTAATCAACGCCGCGGCCGTCGCTGGTCTGGACGCGCAGGATGGCTTCATCCAGCGGCCCCACGACCAGCCTGGAATTGTAGCCGCCGAAGCCATCGGAGACCTTGAAAGGGTTCAGCGGGTCATGAACCCATGTGTCGCCATTGACGACGAACTTGTAAATATGGCTGCCCTGCTCCACAGGAAGCGTGACCTTCCACGTGCTGCCCGTCTTGGTCATGGAATTGGCCGACGTGCTCCATCCGTTGAAGCTGCCCGCGACCGCAACCGTGCTTGCCGTGGCATCCTCGAAGACAAATTCCACGGGGGTCGGCTCGCCGGGGTCGGTGTCCTGATCCCCGATGGCCACGGTGATGACGGAGTTGTTGCCGGGGCCGGGTGGCACATGATCCGGATTATTCGGATCGGAAATCCATGTGCTGCCATTGATGACGAACTTGTATTGCCAAGAACCCAACTGGAGCGGAAGCGTGGTGCTCCAAACGCCGTTGTCGAGCACCAGCATGTTGGCCGTGGTGCTCCATCCATTAAAGTCGCCTGCAATGGCGACGGTGGTGGCCCCGGACGCATGGCTGGCATCGAGGGAAAAGATGACATTGGCGATGGAGAAATGCCCGATGGGGCCGTATTGGAACTCAAGATAGCGTCCGCCCGGCTCGGCCACGCGAACAATCCGGCCCTTGCCGTCCTGGGTGAAGGGATACCACTGGCCGTGGCTGTCGTTCATTCCGTGCGGCGTGTAGAGGGTCGCCGTGCCGCTGCCGCTCTTGCTGAAGTAGAGCTTGGAGCCATCCGGGAAAAGCAGGTTGTAATCCGTCGAGGTCGTCTTCTCGATGCGGTCCTGCACTTTGGAAAGCGCGGTCAGGAAGGTGGAGTTTGTGGAGGCGTTGCTGAAAAGCTCATTGCGGCCATCGGGGTAATAGACATTGACGATCTCCTGCCCGATGCCATTGGTGCCGCCATAGACAATGTGCCATTGCCAGTTGTGCCGCCAGTTGCCGCTGCTGGCAAAGGGCGTGGGCACCCCGCCCATGTAGCGGCTGGTGGTGGTGCGCGTGAACTTGAGCGGAATCTCTCCAACCCCGCCCCAAACTTCAATGTCTTCAATGGTGCGATGCAGATTGCCGGTGAAGGCGTCGAAGGTGTTGACGCCAGCAGCAGCATTGGGGCCACCACTACAGGGGTCGGGAGGAGCTGTCGGTGTCTGGGGGTTACCGCATGCTTCAGCTTCCGCTTGAACGTGATTTGGCATGCCGAGGGCCAACAGGGAGGCCAGAATAACCAGCAGGGAGGTTGGGGGTGTTTTTATATTATTGATGGGGGTGGTTGGTTGTTTGTTGGGAATTTTCAGAAGGTCATAATTCAGCTTCCGACGCTCAACGCCGGCGGGTCGTATTGGGGTTGGTCTGTCGGCGCCCAGAACTGCAAGACCTCCTCGGTCGTGCCGCGTCGCAGAATGACCTCCGAAATCCCGGCTTCGCCGCCGGACTCGAAGGTGAAAGCAATTTCCTTTTGCCCTCTCCCGAGGTCGAACACCGCATAGTTCTCCCCGCCGTTGATCTTCCCGCCGTGAATCGCCCGCACGAGGACATCGTGGCTGGTCTCATCCCGTGGAAACTCCACCTTTATCTCCGCCTTGCCGCCCCTCTCCAGCCTCACCCGCTGATAATGCCCGCTGAAATTGGGAGGCGCAATCTGACCCCCGCCAATTTTTACCACCGCACGGCTCGGCGGCGTGCTCTCAAGCCCCGCGCTGTCTCCTCCCGACGAGGCGCGCAATGTCACCCTCTTGGGCTTTGCGGGGAGCGTTCCGGAGGATGCCGTCGAGGGGGCAACAACGGCCGCAGGGTCCGGCGACGCACCACCGGCAACCGCGGGGACAAAGCCATTGCCGCTTGCTCCGGGGTTTTGTTTTCCTGCCGCCGCCGTCACCGGCACGCGGCT
>JAIXLE010000244.1 GCA_026931725.1 Bacteroidales bacterium | reverse complement strand
CTCGGGGCCAATGGTAGTGCGTCCAGCGCGAGAGTAGGTCATTGCCGGCTATTTTGAAATTTGGCGTTGTAGGTTGGAAAATAACCTGTAACGTAATGAAACCTGGAAGCCTTGAACCGCTTCCTGTGATCTTTGACAAGTGAGTGTTGGAAGAATCGATGGAGAGCCTGTTGGTAGCGGGTTGAGCTAGCGAGCTAGCAACCCGAGACTGACAAGTCCCTTTGAGGATGAAGCAGTTGAGAGGCTGTTGGTGAGTTTGGCGACTTTCACATGACGGAAAGCGATGCCTGAGAAGGTGTTGCTGAAATCACAGTTGAAGGGTTTGATCCTGGCTCAGAACGAACGTTGGCGGCATGGATTAGGCATGCAAGTCGCGCGAATGCCCGCAAGGGTGGAAGCGGCGTAAGGGGCAGTAAGGCGTGGATAACCTACCCTGAGATTCGGGATAGCCCGTCGAGAGACGGGGTAATACCGAGCGATGCAATGGCCAGGCATCTGGTGATTGCCAAAGTTGCGGCGTCTTGGGAGGGGTTCACGTGGTATTAGCTAGTTGGTGAGGTAACGGCTCACCAAGGCGGAGATGCCTAGCGGGTGTGAGAGCACGACCCGCGCCACTGGCACTGAGACACTGGCCAGACACCTACGGGTGGCTGCAGTCGAGAATCTTCGGCAATGGGGGCAACCCTGACCGAGCGATGCCGCGTGGGCGATGAAGGCCTTCGGGTTGTAAAGCCCTGTCGAGGGGGAGAAACTATGATCTATCCCTGGAGGAAGCTCGGGCTAAGTTCGTGCCAGCAGCCGCGGTAAGACGAACCGAGCGAACGTTGTTCGGAATCACTGGGCTTAAAGGGCGCGTAGGCGGGCCGTCAGGTCTGGGGTGAAATCCTCCCGCTTAACGGGAGAACGGCCCTGGAAACCGGCGGTCTTGAGGGAGGTAGGGGCGTGCGGAACACTGGGTGGAGCGGTGAAATGCGTTGATATCCAGTGGAACTCCGGTGGCGAAGGCGGCACGCTGGACCTTTACTGACGCTGAGGCGCGAAAGCCAGGGGAGCAAACGGGATTAGATACCCCGGTAGTCCTGGCCCTAAACGATGAGAACTAGGTAGTCGGCCAGACATGGGCTGACTGCCGGAGCGAAAGTGCTAAGTTCTCCGCCTGGGGAGTATGGTCGCAAGGCTGAAACTCAAAGGAATTGACGGGGGCTCACACAAGCGGTGGAGCATGTGGCTTAATTCGAGGCTACGCGAAGAACCTTATCCTGGACTTGACATGTGCGAAAGCGGTCGGAAGTAGAAGCCGGAAACGGTAACGAACGGTATCCAGTCCGGAACCGATTACAGGTGCTGCATGGCTGTCGTCAGCTCGTGTCGTGAGATGTCGGGTTAAGTCCCATAACGAGCGAAACCCTTACCCTCAGTTGCCAGCGGGTCAAGCCGGGGACTCTGGGGGGACTGCCGGTGTCAAACCGGAGGAAGGCGGGGATGACGTCAAGTCCTCATGGCCTTTATGTTCAGGGCTGCACACGTGCTACAATGGCGTGAACAGAGGGAAGCAAACCTGCGAAGGCGAGCCAATCCCGGAAAACACGCCCCAGTTCAGATCGTAGGCTGCAACTCGCCTACGTGAAGTTGGAATCGCTAGTAATCGCGGGTCAGCAACACCGCGGTGAATGTGTTCCTGAGCCTTGTACACACCGCCCGTCAAGCCACGAAAGGGTGGAGCGCCCGAAGTCATCTTAGCCGGTGCCGAAGGCGAAACATCTGATTGGGACTAAGTCGTAACAAGGTAACCGTAGGGGAACCTGCGGTTGGATCACCTCCTTTCTAAGGATGATTCACACAGAGGCTTGTGGTAAATCCTCAAGACCTCAACATGTCCCCGCTGCGAACAGTCTCCGCGATCTTCCAATACCACTTGCTCAATACCCATCACCCCGCCCCTCAAGGCGGGGTGATGTCGTTTCTACCCCCCCCACCACCATTTTCTGCACTTATTCGCCCCTTAGTTATTTCCTCTCTCAGCTACAACCCGATGTGTTGCATTAGGTTGCGTTGCTGTATCTGAAGTCGCTTATCTCTCGTGTGAGCCGGTGTTGATTGCTTGTACTATAACCAGAGACGCAGTTTCTCTTTCAACGCCTGTGGCACCTTGCGATCGAAGGTTTTCCAGACTTCGCTGGGGTGGTAGCGTGTGCTGAGATGACCCACGATTACGAGTTCATTCTCAAATCGCGCGGCTCGCTCCAGGATGTCATCCAGGTGAATGTGGCCGAACTTGTGGACTTTCTCAGGGCGGTGTGCGGCTCGAACGAAACTCAATTCGGTAATCAACACCTTGGCTTTGTAGACATCTGGGCAGGCATCAAGACCGGCGGGGGCGGTATCCCCGGTGTAGGCAACCAGGGGAACGCGTACTTCTCGCGTCACAGGAGTGCCGGAGAGCCGCAGATCCCGAATTGTGTTGCCGGGGAGCCCGTGATATTCTTCTTTCAGTTTGTGCCGACGATCCCAGATGATGTAACCGCGACTGGGGATGGTGTGGACCGTGGCCCAGGCCGTGACAATATGCTCCCGTGACAATTCGTACTCGGCTCCGGCTTCCATCCCAATGAGTTCACAGGTTTGACGACCACGGTCTAACCGCTGCATGATGAGTAGTAATTTTCGCACGTCTTCAACGGCTTCCGCAGGGACGAAGATACGCGGTGGTTCCATCTTGAACATCCGTCGCCGGGCCACCAATGCGGGCAACGCCGTGATATGGTCGAGATGGGTGTGCGAGATCAGCCAATTGGGGATGTTCGTAAATTCCCACGGGTGGGCTCCGAGATCGAAACCCACCTTGAGTTCCGGCACTCGCCAGTAGCTTTGCACGGCGGCCCGGCTATAACCTTCAATCGTCAATGCGCCATGGTTATGGACCAGGTATGGCGCATTATCAACAGGACGTTCTTCCATATCAGCTTCGAGTTTCGGGTTTTGAGTTTCCGGATTCTGGTTTTGAATCAGTTTGTTTTTAACCTTGAAACCTGAAACCTAAAACCTGAAACGGTTATTGGGTTATTTCTTCTTCTGGAAATCTCCCGCTTCCACGATGATGAGGTTCTGCGGTTCAACGGCGGCATCGAACGCCTTCTTCACATCACCGGGTTGCAATTTGCTGATGGCCGCTTCCAGTTTGGCGTAATGCTCGAACGTGCGGCCCGCGTAGAGCGAAGTCGCCAGTTGCGAGGCTAGGACACTATCGTTGCCCCGTTGGACGCGGAGTGCCTGGAGGTAGGCGTTTTTGGCTTGCTCCAACTCATCCGCGCTGAGCCCGTCTTTCAGGAACTGGTTGAGTTCTTCCATCATCGCCGATTCGACCTTGGGCATGTTGGTCGGGTTGGTGATCGCCAGCATCGTGAACTTCCCGGCTTCGTCCAGCGGTGATGCCGTCACGGATGACCGCACCGTGTATGACAAACCTTCCTTGCCACGGACACGGTTACTGAGGCGACTGGCGAGCGGGGCTTGGCCGAGGGCGTAGTTGCCAACGATCAGTGCTGGATAGGCGGGGTCACTGTCCTTGATCCGCACGTTCTGACCGGCGGTGTAGAATGCATTGGCTTTGTCCGGGGTGTTGATGAGAATCTTTTCCCCTTTGGTTTTTTCGATCAAGTTCTCAATGCGAGTATAGGGCACCGGGGCGGTCCACCCTGGGAATGTCGATTCCAACTCTTTCCGCACGGCGGTTGGGTCGAAGTCGCCGAAAATGGCCAATTGCCCGGCTTGGCCGCTGACCTGGCTGTCGAACAAAT
>JAIXLE010000225.1 GCA_026931725.1 Bacteroidales bacterium | reverse complement strand
ATCATGCGGTTCCGCATCGAACGGGCGTTGTTGTCTGGGGATTTACACCCAGCGGATTTACCGGCAACCTGGAATCAGTTCACACAAGAATTGTTGGGGATCGCGCCCACAACCGATCGGGAGGGGTGCCTACAAGACATTCACTGGAGCTTCGGCGGACTGGGGTATTTCCCCACATACACCCTGGGAAATCTCTATAGCGCACAGTTCATGCACGCGATGAAAAATCATCTTGGTGAAGAAGTAATCCGGGAATCGATGCGTGTTGGTGATTATACGGATATGAAAAGTTGGCTCACACAACAAATTTATTCCCAAGGCCGACATTACCGCGCGGATACCCTGTGCGAGCGAGTCACCACACAAACACTTTCTGTCCACCCATTCGTCGAATATTTGACAAGAAAGTTCACATCCGCTTAGTGATTATGCTAGGATAGATTGGTATACAAGTTGGTGATGACGAAATGAAAGTACCACTCACACCTTTCCCATTCCGTATTGGTGTGTAGGTGCGAATTCATGTGACGGTTGAGCTTCCCTTGGCCGAGTCGTTCAGTTTATGCTAATTGTGGAGAAGGTGACTGCGCCATCTGGACATACTGAATGACGAGGTCGAATTGCCCAACAACTCCCCCCCCACGCCTCTCGGAACATAACCGAGGGAATGGATCGTGAGGAGTTGTGCCAACCGACTGAATGGATATGAACATATTACCCACTATTGATGATCGTTTGGAACCCGATACCCCGGCTATCGCCGATGTGGAAACCATATTCGCGGGTTCAACCGACACCGAATCGGTGGGCAATTCTCCATCTTGGGGAAAGGATACCGCCGCCGATTTTGCCGTTCCCGATACGATCATCAACCCGATCATTGGCGATCGTATCGAATCCTACATTCTGCAAGAACACCTGGGTAAAGGAGTGTCCTGCTTCGTCTTCCGCGGATGGGATGAGCGGAACAAGTATCCGGTCGCACTGAAGATCATCAATTGGGAAAACGTGTTCGATCGCGCTGCCGCGCTCCGTCAAATGCGGACAGAGGCTGCGGCACTGGCACGGGTAAAACATTCTAAAGTCGTCCGGTTTATCGACTTTGGCTTCGATCCGCGCTGGCCCTACCTAGTCACGGAGTATGTCGAAGGTCGGCCACTGGGTGAACTGATTCGATCCGGTGGCGCATTGCCGACCGAGTGGGCTGTGTATCTGATTTCGCAGATGGTCGATGCTCTGGGGGCCGTCTGGCGAGCCGGTTTAGTCCATCGAGACATTAAGCCCGATAATATTCTGATTGGCCCCAATGGAACATCCAAACTGATCGATTTCGGATTGGCGAAGGCGACGGTTTTGCAATTGAACTCTGGCCAAACCGGACCAGAACTTGCTGGCACAGCCGCGTATCTTGCCCCCGAACAAGCGAAGGATGCCTCCGTGGTTGACCTGCGAGCGGACATTTATTCGCTCGGCGTGGCGTTTTACGAGACACTCACCGGGCGATTGCCGTTCACGGGGAAGAATCGGCTGCAACTGATCTATCACCATCTCAACACGGAACCCACCCCAGTCGCCAGTATCAATGCCGAGGTATCGGGGCTCATCTCCGATATTTGTCAATGGATGCTGGCGAAGAACCCCGATGATCGCCCACAGAATTTCGAGGAACTGCGGCAAGCGTTCGATGCCATCATCGGTTCCTGATCCGAGTTACCCGGCCTGGAGAGCCGTGGAGAGCGTCGATAATAAATGTTCCACATCCGCATCGGTGTTGTAGCCATGTACGGCGATCCGAATACGCCCCGCATGGCTCATCACATGAATGCCCGCGTTTCTCAATGCCGCCTGGATACGTTCCGCATCAGGATGCCGAAAGGCCACGATGCCTGCAATCCGCTCGACATTCTTGGGGGAAAGCAACTCCACTGGCATTTGACGTAGGGCATTCCACACTTGTTCCGTGCGGGGGCGAGCCGCTTTCTCAATCGCCTCCACACCAACCGATTGAATGTATTCCAAACCCGCACGAATCGCATAAACGGCGGGGAAGTTGGGCATGCCCACGGTAAAACTGGCGGCACCTTGCAAGCTCTCCGCGCGGGTGAAGCGATCTGGCCCGAACGCATCACGGAGATTAAACCATCCTCCCGCGGGGGCGGTCCACGCTTCGGCCCGCGCTTGGGGTACACCGACCAACCCACCGCCATGCGATGCCAATATCCATTTGTGTGTGCTGCTAACGATCAAGTCCGCCTGCCGTAAATCCAACGGAACACGCCCCAGAGCCTGCGTCACATCCACCGCCAGCAGGGCATCACTATATCGACGCACCGTATCCGCGACTTCCTGCAGATTCAGGTAACAACCATTGTAAAAGCTGACCAGAGAAACGGTGACAAGCCGCGTCCGCGATGTGAGAAGCGTGAGCAAATCCTCAGTCGCCAATGATCCCTCGCGGTGATGCCAGACTTTGGCGGTAGCGTGAGAACCGGATTGTAACCACGGCGTGATCCCCGATGGAAAATCCAGATCGTTGATAATCACCTCATCGCCCGGTTGCAGACGCAGGGCCATCGCCGCCAGGTTGTAGGCTTCCGAGGAACACGAACAGATCGACACTTCTTCCGGCGACAGTCCGTAAAACTGACCCACCAACGCCTTGGTTTTCTCCCATTCGGCGAAATGAGCCGTTCGGCCGTCCATACCTTGCAACTTGTCCTGATAATACTGTTGCAAGGCTTGCCCCACGGATTGTGGGGGAAGCCCTTCGGCTGCCGTATTGAAATACGTCATGTGGGCGAGTGTCGGAAAATCTCGGAGTCGGCTTTCTGCGGTGAGCATGATTCCCTCGCAAAAGAATGCGGGCAAGGTCTGTGAATCGACGAGTCATCTTCGGAAGGAAGAATCAACACATCACGCGATCAAAATGGCAGGATCCACATCAGGGACGCTAACAAAGCGAGGAAGAGGCCAACCCAGATCCATGTGGGTTTTTGTGGTGATGGTGAATCTTCCCGAGAGATGTAATTTTCACAACGGGAGCAGTAGGCGGCTCCCTCGTAGAGATCGTGCCCACAATACGGGCACGGGATGCTGGATTCCTCATCGTCGTGGTAGACACCATCTGGGCTGTCATCACCTTCATCGGAGTCATCCCATTCGCCATCGTCCCAGTCGTCGTCATCATCGGGATCCGATTCCTGGGAGCGTGTGCGGGACATGGGAAGACTCGACGCGGATTGCGGAAAGGTCAGACGGCCATGACGTTGTAACCACAGTCAACGTAGAGAACTTGGCCCGTGACTCCGCTGGCGAGCGAACTACAAAGGAACACGGTCGCGTTCGCCACCTCGTCCGGCGTAATGGGTCGGGGTAACGGCGACCGCTGCGAGGCGTACTCGATCGACTTCTCGAATTCTCCAGGGCGAATGCTGCGCGCGGCCCGACTCGCATACGGTCCTGCCGAGATCAAATTCACCCGAATGTTTTTGCTGCCCAAGTTGCTGGCAAGCTGTTTCGCGTCAATCTGAAGGGCGGCTTTAGCGGTACTCATGCCGCCGCCATAATAGGGAACCACGCGATCCCCGCCGAGATACGTCAGACCCACTGCGGCAGCGCCACCAGGGCGGTTCGCCATGTACGGTTCCGCGGCCCGCATCAGACTGGTGAGCGAATAGGCCGAGATGCCGAGAGCTTCGTAGTAGGCTTTCCGGCTCGTGTCTTTGTGGCTCTTGGTGATCTCCCGGCTGAACGCCACGGAATGAATCACAATGTCGATGCCGCCGAACTCTTTGCCGACCGCGTCCACGGTGCCTTGGATACTGTATTCGGGGAACTTCGCGTAGCGGCGATCGGTGCGGACTTCCTCGGGAACGTCGGCCATGGTGTCGTAGCTAACATCGCATGGGAGGATTTTTTCCACCTTCAGTTCGCCGCCGCCGTAGGGGAGCAACCGGGATTCCCGATCTTGCTCACGGGTCATGATACTCTCGACAATCCCGACCATCCGCGGATGGCAAGCCAGCACGACCTTGGCCCCAGCCGCGTTGAGTGCTTTCGAGATAAACCAGGCAAAGCTCTCGTTATCGCCGACACCCGTGACCAGAGCGACCTTGCCCGTGAAGTCAATCGGAATCATCGTCCGTACCCCTGCCTCTGAAAAGGACTGCTATCATCAACGATGTAGGAATTCCGTGTCGTTCAGACAAGATGGCGAACCGATCCCTCCCGGATGCGGGGCCATTATCGCGGTGCCAGTCGTGCCAGGGCGATCGTGGCGGCAGTTCGCGCTTCCGGTTTACCGGAGTAGGCTGTTGCCCGCAGGAAGTTCAAATACTGCGTTTCATGATAGCCCAAGCCACTGAGCAACCGAATGCAATGGGCTTGCACGGAATCGGCCGGGTCGGTCATGGCCGCTTGTGCCAGGGTGGCTTTCACCTCGCGGCGGGAACCATATCGCCCCCCCGCAAGCGCTGAGGCCGCCGTTTCGCGGACAGAAGGACGAATCGCCTGAGCGAGATCGTTCACCCAAGGCTGCAATTCGACCACCATGCGCGAGTCCACATTGGCCACGATTGTCCGTTCCACCCGAGTCGGAACCGACAGGCTCGCTTGTTGAATGGTCGCCTGAGTCATCGCTGTCGGCTCTCGCACGGGAGCGGGAGCCGAAGCCACCGCGATTGTGGACGGCGCAATCCTTTCGGAAGGAATCCGCATCGCGGGAACAGAGGCGGTAGTCGTCATCGGCTCCGAAGCGGTTTCGGCTGGAGGCGATGCTGGCGATGCCGCTGCCGTGTGCATCGCGGTGCGGTGAAACCGTTGTTGTTGCCAGATCGGCATGGGGTGGTAGGTGACGGCTGGGGTCACGTTCCGCGTGACTTGTTCTGGGGATGCCATCTGGGGCGGCATCAGCGGCGTGGGGTTCCGATTCATCATGGAGTTTGTGTTGAAACGGGGGAGAGCACGCGCAGTCGAATGAACAGGCGTTGATGCCACAGTTTGTGGTTGTGCGACACCCAATTGATGTTGGGGTTGGGATTGCGCGGCGGCTCGCTCCATCCGTGGCCAACCGCCCATCGTTTGCACGGAAACCGGGTTGCGCATAAAGGCCGCTGGCAGCGATGCCCTGGGGGCTGGAGACGCAACGGCTGCCGACGGGGAAGCCATCGGCGTGTGCGGCGCAGCAAGGGGCACAGCGGCCATATCTGTTGCCGGATACGTTGCCGGTCGGGGGGGAACGGAGGCGGAACCCGTGATCGATGTCACCGGGGTGTTCACGGGGTAGGAGTTCGGCGTTTGTGCCACGGGCGTTTGTGACACGGGCGTGGCCGGGTGGCTCGCAGGCTGCGGTGGAACATCGGCGGATGCATCCGCGGGTTTTGATGCCACCTCATGGGAATGGGCCGCAACACGGCGGGCGGCCGCCAGAGCCTGCGCGGGAAGCGTGTAAATCCCACCCGATTCCAGATCCTTCACATCCACAAGAGTCGGGCCATTGGGAATCGACGAGATTTTGAGAACTTGCAGGCGGCGTGTGGGTTGACCTGCGGAGTTCAAGACCAACACTTCCCCATCCCGCAAGCCATCCTTGGTCGCGGGAGTGGAATGTGCGGCTTGGCCCTCGGCAGATGCCATCGGGTTCGGTGCCTGCGCCGATACGAAACCGGACCAGACCATGCTTGCCACGATTGTTCCTGTCCGAGCCCAGCGCATCATGGCTCAGCCTCCCTGCCGATCTCATAAACGTCAAAACCCCCGCATCCCTGCGAAGGGTGACATCCGTGTCTTTCCAGAAGATCGGCAGGATCGGGCTGAATGGTTGAGCAGGAAAGAAGAATTGTTCCAGGAAATCGGGATAAAGTAGGAAACCCGATTTCTCTCAAGTTTTCGGTCGCCGTACCGCACAGGCACCGTGGGCACAAGGAACCAGATCAAACCGATTCCGAGCGATCCGCAAATACAACTTCTGACCGAACCACAACACGCCGGGGCAGTAGAGCAGCGGTGCGATCGGCCATAGCAGCGGAAGTCGCCACGCAATCCAGCGGATCGCCCGAAACCCGCTCGGTGCCCGCGCGCGATCGGGTGTCAGAACGTGCATTTCTTCCAGCAGGCGTGACGGTTCGAGGGCCACCGTAGCCGGCGGCAATGTCTCGAACTCCCGTGCGTTGTGGTAAGCCAGTCGGTTACGCCAATCGAGCCGCCGCAAAATGGCGATGGATTTTTGACATAATGCACACTCACCATCATAAATGACGACACCGTGACCGGGTGCGGGATCAGAACGGTTCATGAATGCGGGCTCGTGTGTTGGAGTGGCCGTACCATTTCAACCGTATGCAACCTGGGGGAATTCACCGCATGTCTTCAGAATATCCCCAAACGGAGGACAGGATGCATCCGTGTTTGTCGAGTGAAGGGATTTTGATGGATGCCGGATTCTCTGCCGTGAATTCAGTCCAAATCATGCACGCACCTACCCAAGGTTCGCGGGCCTCGGAACAATAGGGAGAGGAGTAACGGGTTCTGGTGAGAGCAATCATGGCGCAGTGGTGGGCGTTGATCGTGGCGATCGAGGATGGGGCAGAGTCCGGTTTCGGCACCATGCCCTATGCTCTTGCGGGTGCGGAGAACCTGACGAAGACACTGGAACAAGCCGGGATCGACAACGCCCATCAAATCCAGATCCTCGGTACGCGGGCCACCAAGAATATCATCGCCTCGCGGTTGCGGAAACTCCGTAAACTGGTACGCCGAGGCGATTCGATTCTGGTCTACTGGTGCGGACGCGGTTTCTCCGATTCCGAATCCGCAACGCTGCTCTGCTGGGATAGTCTGGCCGACGATTTGCCGGATACCGCCTTCCCTCTGGCCGATCTTGTGGGCCAACTCTTCCGCTGTCGCTGTGCGAGTGTCACACTACTGCTGGAAATCAGCCCCATTCCCGAGATGTTGTCCCTTGCCCGCGTTCCCGATGTTCTCAATGCAGCGGAACTTCACAATCTGACACAGATTCATGACCGTTTGGCGATCCTGACCGCGGCGGCGGGTGCGGAAACCCCCCATGCGGCCGCACGCTGGAAATCCCCCATCTGGACACACTTATTGTGCGTGGCATTTCGCGGGCCGCAGACCGGGCGAACCGGGTCAGAACCGCTGACTGTTCCGGCTTTGCAAGAGTTTATCGTGCGGGAGATCCCCCGGTGTCTTCGGCAGCATCTGGAACCCGGAGCCGTGCAAACCCCGCAACTGTACACATCCGCAGGATCGGAGCCAATTCTGCCGACGCTTCCGCCCCGCACGGCGGGTGAATCGCCTGGGTTGCTCGATCAGGACCAATTGCGGCGTGTGGTGTTCCGCTCCGAGACGACATCGCGGGTAAAGGATTTGAGCGGTTGGAAGAAGACATTCGATGCGCCGACCGCAGCCACGGCATCCGCGCGGAAATTCATTGCTCGGCTCGCCATGACTGAGATCAAAGCCGATCTGGATGCCTTGGTATCGCAAGTCCGGGAGGAACTCGGCACCCGTCGGAAAGACCTGGCTATCACGGTTACAGAAGGGATGGGATCGCTGCGCACGCCGGATTTTGAATACAGCCTCACGGCGACGTTGAACCCCGAACAACCCGCACAGGTGATCTGGCTACGGGAAGTCGGTGGGTTGTCGAACCCCGCTTTTGTGCGTGGCCCAGAGTGGGAGCGTGTGTTTCGGCAGCCATTCGATCAATTCGTATTTGAGTTTGTCGCCCCGATTGATGTTCCGGCCTTGGTGGATCGCTGGGAAGACCAACTCCCGGCCCATGTTCAACTGCAAGTCGATGTGGATGCGACCGCGTGTGTGGTGAGGTTAGATGGCGTATCCGGCGCGATCACCGTGAGGCGATCAGAACTCATCATCTCGGGGCGTGGCGGTTCCGCGGTGGGCTTGTTGGAGCTGTTTTTGGCCTTTTTGCAGCGGGTGGGGCCACTGGAAGAACCGCGAGCGATCCCGGTCGCACCGACACGCCGTTCACCAGCCCATTGACTCTCGGTTGGTAACGGAAACAATAGTCCCACGCCTCGCCGGGCACACCGGCTCATTCTGCTTCACCCAAATCGTTCGGGGAGAACCATGTTTTTACGATCGTGCGCAATTGTCATTGCTGCCGCGAGTCTCGCCTACGCGGCCGATCCGAAACCGGGCAAAATCGTTGTTCACGACCCCGCCAAGCTCGCCGAACAACCAGACTTCGCGGTGCAAGGTGAGTACGACGGCGATGTCTCCGTCAACGGGGAAACCCTGCACATCGGCGTGCAAATCATCGCCAAGGGGAAAGGGAAATTCGTTGGCAACGGTTACCTGGGCGGCCTACCGGGTGACGGTTGGGATGGAACACCCGCGGTGATGGGGTCCGTGGAACGAGTGGATGGCCAAGTGGTCGTGAAGAACCCCGACGATGAACCCGTGGGGATTGTTGCCAACGGTCAGATTCAGTTGACCGGCAAAATCACCGGCACCTTGAAGCGTGTGAACCGACAATCTCCCACGCTCGGCGCGAAGCCGCCCCAAGGAGCCATCGTGCTGTTCGGTTCCCCGGAAAGCATCACGAACTGGCAAGGTGGCAAGATTACGGAAACTTCCGATGGCAAATTCTTAGCGGTCGGCACACGCACCGAGAAGATTTTTGACAAGCCGTTCACGCTGCACCTGGAGTTCCGCACGCCGTACATGCCCACATCGTCTGGGCAAGGGCGTGGGAATTCCGGTGTTTACATTCAGGATCGGTACGAAATCCAGGTGCTGGATAGCTTCGGCCTGGAAGGGAAAGACAACGAGTGCGGCGGTATCTACAAGGAAGCCGCTCCCAAGCTGAATATGTGCTATCCGCCTATGCAGTGGCAGACCTACGACATCGACTTCACCCCGGCTCAGTTCGACAAAGATGGCCAAAAAACCAAACCTGCCGTGCTGACCGTGAAGCACAACGGGATCGTGATTCACAGCCAATTGAAACTGAAATCGAACACGCCGGGTGGCAAAATCAGTCGAGAAGTGCCAGCCGGAGGGGCGTTGTTCTTGCAGAACCACGGCGACCCTGTGGTGTTCCGCAATATCTGGGTTGTCGAGAAGTAACGCGCAGGGCCGATGCGTGGTTTCCGAACCGGGAACCACTCACCGGCCCTATGTCTGCTGCCATCCCGTTTACGGCGTATCCGTATCAGGAACCGTCTCACTCGGTTTTCGCCACCCACGTCGCCGCTTGGCTGGAGACGTTTTCTTCGGCGGATCGTACAGGTAGTGGGTCGCGTCCCACGGATCGTTGGTGACGGTCCAGACTTTGCCATCACGCCGATACAATTTCTCTTGCTCGGCCTTGTTCAGCGGTCGGGCTCCCACACGCCCGAAGACCGCAATCTGGTTTCCGCTTTCGTCTACGGCCCGATCCCGATCGAGTCCTTCGCAGACCGCCAGTGCATGTCCCTCGTGCGGCACCTTGTATGTTCCGATTAACCGAGGCGTGGGCCGGACGATGAAACCATCGTTGCCAGGAGTATCTGGGCCGGTCAGTTGCACCACCCGCATCCCGTTCTTCCCATCCGCGAGATAGGCGAACTCACTGACGTAGGTGATACCGAGCTTCACATCGTTCAAGTCATTGATACAGCCATCGGCGTTGTAAACCTGGTCGATGAATGGCCGATCCGGTCGGCTAATATCCAGGATAATCAGCCCACGATGTCCACCGGCGACATAGGCATAGGTGCGGGCCAGGTAGATATTCCGGCAATCGGGTATCCGCAACTTGGCGACCGGCTTCGGTTGCGCCAAATCGGTCACATCCAGAACCTTGATGCCTTCTTCATCCACGACATAGCAATACCGGAACTGCACCTGAGCGACTCGCGGATTCTGGAGGACATCCGCTCCGACGATCGACTCAATCTTGGGTTTCGTCGGATCGTCGATGTTGACCACCACGAGGCCCGCCTTACAGGAGACATAGGCATAGTGGCCGACGATGGCGATGTGTTTCGCCCCACAAAGGACACCGTCCGGGTTGAAGGTCAACTCCCGTTTGAGGAAGTTGTTCAACGGGTTGCCGTCGATCATCGTGGCGATTTGCACGAGAATCAACCCCTCATGCTCGTCCGCCGCGTAGATGTAGGCATAGAGTGCGTGAACTTTCCCTTCCTTGTTTTCCGGGAAGTGATGCCGGGTCGGGTCTGGGGCGAGTGTCGTCGGAGCCGTGACGTAGTTGCAATACTGCGTCGGCACATGGAACCGCTGGCCCGCGGGGGACACCGGCGCGGTGGTCATTCGCTCCGAGAACGCCTTGTTGTCGATGAAGGCGATGTCAAATGCCCGAATCCCATCGGCACCACAGGCACAGATGGCATATTCCCCGCGATTCTGCACGGATCGGATGTCCGCCTTCACCCGGAGGGGCTTTTTGATTTTGTCGATGATGTCGTAACCGGGATGCTCATAGGCAATGTCGAGTTCTCGGCCATTTTTGCAGAACTTCTGGAACTTCTCGGGGAACGCTTCCGCGTGCAGAGTGCTACCGATAACGGCTTGCGGTTCGTCCCGTTCCGTGACCACGGCCGCGTGCAAGCCATGCTCACCCGTGGCCACCCAGCAGTAACGGCCCATGAAGTTCAGGTAGTTGGTCCCCTGCATCATCAACTGCGCCATCCAGGCGTTGTTGTCGTTGTTCGCCGAGACGTGGCAATCGACACACATTTTGGTAGCGTTCTTACCCCGCACCGTGTGAGGGACGTTCGTACTGAAAGCAATGCCGCTGAACCCTTCACCGCTGATCGTCTGCTGTTGAACGTAGATCGACTCACGGTTGGCGTTCGCACTGCTGACGTGGATGGCACACGAAGAACGTGATGGGTTGATCTTGTTGCCGGTCACATCACCGTCCCGCGCGAGCATGAAGACATCATCCCGCAATGTCTGCCAATTATACGCCGTATAATTTCGGCTGACATCACCATCCGCATGGAGGTTTGGCATCTTCGCATTGGCACGCTGAGGAAGATGGCAGCCATAACAGCTGGGATTCCAAGAGGAATGGCACGCAATACAGGTCATATTGTCATTCTGGTGCGCAGTGCATTTCTCCTTGCCTTCGGGAATGCTCCCCCACACCATCTGGCCATCCTCGACCCGGACAGTTTTGGCAAGTGCGGACTTGGCATTGTACCGGGGGTGGCCGGGGGTGATCGTGTCTTTGGTTTGCACGACTTCCCAGCGGAGGTTCTTTTCCACCATCGAATTTTGGAAATACCGTTTCTTGCCGTTGCCGAGTTCCTCGACCTCGAACAGGGGCTTGCCGAACGGTGTCTTCTTCGCGGCGAGATTGCGACCGGGTCGGGCCGGGTCGGTCGTGGATGTGTAACTGGCCGGGCCGGTCGTCCGCAAACTCGCGTACTGAGTCGGCGAACCGTGGCAGTCTATACAGAGGATCTCCGTTGCGGCGCGGACTTCCATTTGTAGTCGGCCGTTGCCATGCACATCCTGGGAGAAGTGGCAATCCACGCAATGCATCCCCTTCTCCATATGAATATCCATCATATGAACGGGAAGGCCATTGCGCTCACAGTGCAATGCATTCTCGGCCTCCACGGCTTTCTTCGGGTCATCAAATTCCTTTTTATGGAACTCTTTCACCTTGAGTGGGAAGCTCATCCCGGCCTGGAGTGTCTCCGGTGTTACACGCGGGACGGGTTGATTATGATAGTCGAGGAGTTGCCCTTTTTTATCTTTGTGGAACACGCCGCGGAACACCCAGCCGTGGCCGTGAAAGTCCGCGAATTGTGTCTTAGACATCTGAGAATTGAGCTGCACGATGTCGTTGAGGAATGTGGGATCCCCCCAGTTTCCGTAGGCAGCGGTTTCCTCGGGGTTGAGCATGGCCTGGCGGAGGATGTCTTCACCGCTGAGGTTCTTTCGCTTGTCCGGGTACATCAGGTGGGCTTCGGTTTCGAGATCCCACCACATCCACCCGATATAGCTATTCATCACCGTTGTACCGGGGTGAATGTGGCACACCATACATTGCGACGTGGGGATACTATTCGTGAATTTATGCGAGATCGGATGGCCGGATTCATTCTTGGGAATGGTCGGATCCGGGTTGTCCGGCGCTGTTTGGCCCATGTTCCCATAGATATGATAGGGTCCGCTATGAATGGGGGAACGGTCGTTCGCATAGGGCACATGGCAGGCCGTGCAACCGCTGGAGCGGAAGTCGCCGGGGTGATCGTTGGTGCCGAGCATGTTCAACGTCGGGTCAAATAGGCGGGTTTTGTTCAAGCCGAGCCAGACGGGGTCGGTGCGGTTTTCGGTGCCGAGGCCGCGGGTACTGAGGCGGGCGCGGGGGCGACCGGGTTCTTCTCGTGTCTCGGGGATGCCCGTTTCGGGCTTGAAACGCCCGCCCGCTTCAAAAATCCGGAGCAGGTTCGCGGGCTGCGAAACTTCAAAACGCGGCAAGGGGTCCAGGAACGGCACGACACCTTTCTTCTCCATCTCCCACGGGGTCGGTGGGGGGTTGGACTGAATCCGTAACGGGGTGCCATTCATGCTGTAGGCTTCACCGTGCCGGGCACGCTTATAGGGAACGGCACCATTATTATAGAGTGCCGCGCCCCAGAGCATACAACCGTTCGCCATCATCTGTTTGCGGTTCGTATACACCTCTTTGGGATGGCAACCAATCGTACCGCAACTGATATGCGCAATGCGGAAGTCCCCCGGATTGACGAACCGTACAAATTCGGGTTTCTCATGGTTCAAGAGCGTATAAGATCGCGCGGGGTTACCCGATGTGGGCCAACCTTCCGGGTAACGCGGTTGAATGTGGGCACGGTGTTTGTCCGTCGTACTGGCATCGCCACCGTGGCAATCGGTGCAACCGATGCGGAGCGTGGGTTTGCCGTGTGGGTCACCCACATTCTGATGGCAGTGGATGCATCCAGCCGATTTCGCATGGGCTTCGGGTGCCGTCTGCTCCATCAACTTGACGTTGAGGAGTTCCGCGGGCATCGGGAATGGATCAGCAGGATCAGAAGTGTATGCCACGGGCGGTTGATCGGCCGGGCGTTCGTCGGCAAGGGTTTCACGCTCGCCCCAACTCCCCAGGCTCATCACGCATCCGAACAGTACCAATCCCAGAACCGCCAACGCCGGCGCAAACTGGGCGGCTACGAATAGTCGTGATCGGAACATTTTCACCATCCGCCGCATTCCCGTCATGGCCGCGTCCTCCCGGCTCTGTCCCATTCCCCTGCCGCGCAGACGGCCAACTTATACTGAAATCAGTGTCTTTGCATAGATCGACTCATCTCCGTGGTAAGTTGTGCCGATTTTCCTCATGGGAACGATCATGACCCCAGCACTGGCCGGGGAATCTCCACACTTGTACAGTAGGGAAACCCATGCCCCGAACAGATTCCGTTCAGCGCACGGGCCAGGGCACCGGGTCAGGCACGACTCGTACAACGCATCTCGTTGGCGAACGACTCGAAGATCGTCTGGCTCCGTCGGTCACTACGAATGTGATGGCCGATTCACTCGTTATTTTGGGTGACAATGGAGATCAACGGATTTTGGTCGATCAAGACCCATTGACGAGTCAAATCATCGTCCGCAGTGCGGGGGTGGAAGTGGGGCGATTCGACCCGGCGGGTATCAGTCAAATTGGTATTACGACGGGCGCGGGGAACGATCGGATCGAGGTTTCGCCTCAAGTCCTCATCCCAGTTCTGATAGACTCCGGTGCGGGCAAGGATGTCCTGAAAGCAGGCAGTGGCACCACGACCGCCGTGGGGGGAGCGGATACCAATAAGTTTCTTGGCGGCAGCGGTACGAACAACATTATCGGGGGCGATCAGACGGATCGGATCGTGGCAGGGGCTGGCTTCACCACGGTGGACGGTCGCGCGGGTATCAACCATATTCTCCAAGTGAAGGCGCAAGACAACATCATCCCGAATGTGGGCGATGTCGTCTCGAATGCGCCGGATGTCATGGCATCCCTCAACGCGCAACTCGCGGCGTTGTCGAAACCTCAGCAGTTTTTGGCTGCCGATGAAGTGCAAATGTTCCTGGATCGGGCCAGTGCGGCGACGACCAGCAACGATGCAATTATTGTCGTGGTCGACCGCAATGGCCGCATTCTCGGTGTGCGGGCTGAAGCCGGAGTCGCGCCGGAGATTCTGAATAATAATTTCAATCTGGTCTTTGCCGTGGATGGCGCGGTCGCCAAAGCCCGCACCGCGGCTCTCTTCGCCAATGCGAACGCACCGTTGACCTCCCGAACAATTCGATTTATCAGTCAATCGACGATTACGGAACGGGAAGTCAACTCGAACCCGAACATCACGGATCCGAATTCCACGGAACGCGGCCCAGGATTTGTGGCTCCCATTGGCCCCGGCGGGCACTTCCCCCCTGGCATTGCGAATACCCCGCAAGTGGACCTTTTCGCCATCGAGCATACGAACCGGGATGGCACCTTCCACCCTGGCCCGGATCGGATCAAGGGCACGGCGGACGATGTGCAACTGCCTCAGCGGTTCAACATTAATCCGGCCTTTGTTCCCGCTGGGCAATCGTTATCTCCGATGGACTCCTACGGGTTTGTTTCGGGATTGCTGCCTGGTGCCCAGAGCCGAGGGATTGCTACGGTGCCGGGTGGTGTGCCGATCTTCAAAAATGGGCAGGTTGTTGGGGGAATCGGTGTCTTTTTCCCTGGGAAGACGGGTTACGCCAGCGAAGAAAACCCCGGTGACCAGGGGGCACTCAATGACCCATCCAAACCCGATCGTTCGTTGGAAGCCGAGTATATGGCCTTCGCGGCAGTCGGCGGATCGGCCGGTTCTGGCTTCGCGTTCCCCGGTGCCATTGGGAATGCTCCTGCCCTTCCCGCCGCGTTCAACACCGTGCCCTTTGCCCGCATCGACTTGGTGGGTATCACGTTGGATGTCTTTGGCCCCGGAGGCAGTCAAGGGCCAAGCCGATTGTTCCAAATTGGACAGGCCATCGGAATCGGTTCCGTGAGTGGCAAACTGTTGCCGGTGGGCAATGATGCGAGCGGTGCGCCGGTCTTCTTCAATGCCGGGCAACCCGTGCCGGAAGGTTGGCTCGTCGTACCGCACGATGGCGTTGGCGTGACCGCGGCCGAAGCCACGACGATGGTGTTGAATGGAATTACCCAGGCGAACCAGACACGGGCGGCGATTCGCCAGATTGGCAGCGTGGCCAAGTTCGTGATTGCGGTCAGCGACCTGGAAGGAAACGTGATCGCGTTGTATCGCATGCCGGATGCAACGGTGTTCTCGATTGACGTGGCCGTGACCAAGTCTCGGAACGCGGCCTATTACGCAAACCCGCTCGAACTGCAACCGATCGACCAGGTTCCGGGCATCCCCGCTGGTACGGCTTTTTCCGCCCGAACATTCCGCTATCTGGCGGAGCCACGGTTCCCAGAAGGGATTGACGGTTTGCCACCGGGGCCGTTCTCGATCTTCGTCGATGGGAATGTCGATCCGCGAACGGCGCGTAACCTCGGTGCGCCGTTGCCAGCCAGTGCCTATCAGAGTGTCCTGGGTTACGATGCGTTCAACCCGCAGACGAATTTCCGCGATCCGGCCAACATCCTCAACCAAAGTGGTGTGATCTTCTTCCCCGGTAGTGCCCCGATTTACCGCCGAGGATTTGGCGGCACGGGCTTACTGATGGGCGGCCTGGGTGTGAGTGGTGACGGGGTCGATCAGGACGATGTCGTGACCCACTTCGCGGCCAATGGGTATTACGTTCCGGCTACCGGCTTGCAAGCCGATCAAACCTTCGTCAATGGTGTGCGGTTGCCTTACTCGAAGTTCAACCGCAACCCGGAAGGGGGAATCCCCCACCAGAATGGGTAACGGGGCGAAGAATGCAGGCGGCCCCACCCCCGGTGAGTTCCCGTGGGTGGGCGCGGCACGCGATCGTTAGGCATTCGTGATGCCGAGATCTTTCTTCATCGCGGCATACCAGTCGCTGAACCAGCCGGTTTTGACTTTATTGTTCCCGGATTCTTCCATGACCTGAACAATCATGATCTTGATTTGACGATCGTTCTTTTTGCCCTGCATGGCACGCTTGGCATTTTGGAAGATGATGTCGAATTCTTTCTGGTCGACTTTGCCATCATCACCGGCAGCGGCTTCCACCTGATCGCGGACATTCTTCAGGATAGCGCTTTCCAGAATGTAACCGTTATCTTCGCAGACCGAGGCGAGGGCACTGCGTGCGGAGTCGATGTTGACACCGAGTTGGATAGCGATTTGCAGAATCTCGCGTTCTTCGTTCTTGTCAACGTACTTGTCGTCGTAGGCCCGCAGTTTGATTTCGTTCTGGAACCGTTTTTTGATGTCTTCGACCGACATGACCCGCTCCTTTCCGGCTGAATGCCGGGATAGTTGAACACGAAGCCCCACCACGTTCCGTTGAGGGGGTATTCGTCTCAGTCCGTCTGATCTTGTCCCCAGACAGTAGAAATTGTAACCCATGCGGGGATGATGTGTACTCCTGATTGGAAACGAGTGTGAACATCATGGCGAACAACGGGGACAGTTCCACGGGTGCGCGAAACCTCGCGACTGGTCCGGCGGCGGGGGCCGGGGTGGCGTTAGCCCTGTTGCTGACGATCAATCTCTTTAATTACATTGATCGTCAAGTGCTATCAGCCGTACTACCGAAGCTCCAACTGGATGCCGCACTGTTTGACCCCGCGGATCCGTGGCTGAACACGAAATTGAGCCTGTTGACGAGTGCGTTTCTTGTTTCCTACACGTTGCTTTCCCCGGTTTTCGGCTGGTGGGGGCGCATGGGCCGCCGCTGGCTGGTGGTCGGCGTGGGCGTGGTTATCTGGAGTTTGGCAAGCGGGGCATCCGGGTTGGCGACCGGGTTTGGGATGCTGCTTCTGACACGCTGCTTGGTTGGTATCGGGGAGGCGGCGTATGGCCCGGTGGCTCCGGCCATGCTCTCGGATCTGTACCCGGTGCGGATTCGCGGCAAGGTGATGGCCTGGTTTTACATGGCCATTCCGGTCGGTAGCGCACTCGGCTTCGTCATCGGTGGTCAACTCGGTGAGCATTTCGGTTGGCGCACCGCGTTTCTGGTCACGCTGGTCGGGTTGATTCCGGGGCTTTTGTGCTTTGTGATGAAAGAACCGATCCCGCAAGGGCAGGAACGCCCGCAACTCGAACCCTCTTCGCGGACATCGTATCGTGCGGTCCTACGGGAGTTGCGCGGGGTGCGATCGTTCGTACTGTGCTGCTTGGGGATGACGTGTACGACGTTTGTCCTGGGCGGCGTGGCCGCGTGGATCCCCAACTACATCTTCCAGCGTGAGGCCCGCTTCGAGATCACGGCGCAAACCCTGGAGGAACTGCGATCGTTACAAACGACTGCGGGAAGCCGGGTCGTACCGGATGAGGTGTTGGCCCGATTGGGCACATTGTCCGACGCGGGACAGCATGATTTTCACGAGTTTCGGGCCGTGTTGCTCAAGCAATTGGAAATGTCCGAACTCAAATTGTACAGCAGTCGAATCTACGATGCCGCCACGGCCAAAGGGTCCGCGACACTCGGTTCGATCAATTTATATTTCGGTGTGATTGTCGTGATCAGCGGATTAGGAGCAACGCTTTTGGGCGGTTGGCTGGGGGACTGGCTGCGTGGCCGGATTCGCGGTGCGTACTTCCAGGTTGCGGGTTGGTCGACGATTTTGGCATTTCCGTTCTTCGTGGCGACGTTGGTGGTACCGTTCCCGTTGGCGTGGCTGTTCCTGTTTGTCGCGGTGTTTGGGTTATTCATGAACACGGGTCCGGCGAACACGATCTTGGCGAATGTCTCTCGTTCTCCGATCCGCTCGACCGCATTTGCCATCAACATTTTGGTGATTCACATGCTAGGGGATGTGATTTCGCCGCCGCTCATCGGCATCACGGCGGACCTCGCCAGCTTGCAGGTGGCTTTTTATGGTGTCTCCGCGTTCATCTTGCTGGGCGGGGGTTTGTGGGTTCTCGGATCCCGTTTCCTGGATGCCGATACCGAAACCGTGGAACGGGCAGATCTGGCTCAGTCTGTAATCCGGGCGACATAAAAGCAGGGGTAGTGGCCCTACATAAGGGATATGTTGTAGAGTCGTACGAAGTACCACAGGGCGCCGATTATGACTGGTATTGAAGCCTTCCTGGAACTGTTGGCCACAGCAGGGGTGACGCGGATCTTCGGTAATCCGGGGACGACCGAATTGCCGCTGAACGATGCCCTGCTGGCGGATTCTCGGTTCCGCTACATTCTGGGATTGCACGAAATCGCCGTGATGGGGCTGGCCGATGGCTACGCCATGGCTTCTGGTGGAGTCGGGGTCGTGAACCTGCACACGGCCACCGGGCTCGGGAACGCGATGGGGATGCTCTACAACGCCCATGCCGAAGGAACGCCGCTCATCGTCACCGCCGGGCAGCAGGATCGACGGTTGCGATTCAACGATCCGGTCTTGGCCGCGGACTTGGTTGGCCCGGTCACGCCGTGGACGAAGTGGGCCTACGAAGTTACCCGGATCGAGGATTTGCCGAACGCGGTTCGCCGTGCCGTGCAGATCGCCCGCACCCCGCCGACCGGGCCGGTGTTCCTGTCTCTGCCGGTCGATCTTCAGATGGAAGCCTGCTCAGGACTCGATTTGCGACATCCGCTCCTGCCCGATCGGGGGCCGCGTCCGGCAACCGCGGCCCTAGAACAAGTTGCGACCGTGCTGGCCCATGCAAGGAATCCTGCCATTTTCGCGGGAAGTCGGGTACTGGAAGCGGGAGCCACGGCAGAACTCGCGGCCGTGGCGGAATGTCTCGGTGCGCCGGTGTTCGCGGAAGCGGTGTCCTCACATGGCCGGTTACCAATGGCCTCGGATCATCCGCTTTATCGTGGGCCGGTGCCGCCGTGGTCGCCACAGATTCAGGATTGCTTATCAGAGTTTGACACTCTGTTCATTGTCGGCGCGAATGAGATGCGGTTGTACATTCACCATCCCCCCGAAACGCCGATCCCGCCCGGAATGACGTTGGTGCATCTCGATTCGGATCCACGAGAAGTCGGGAAAAATTACCCACTTGCGGCAGGGGCCGTCGGCGACATCCACGCCGGGCTGGCGGACTTGCTCAAAATGCTCAACGATCGCCTCACCGCGATGTTTCAGGCGGAAGCCGAAGTCCGCCGCACCCGCTGGGCCGCCACACGCCAGAAAGAACAAACCGCGTTACGTCAACGGATTACCGCGGAAACCGGGGCACGCCCGATGACAGCCGCGGCACTGATGGGAGCCCTGGCCGCGGCGATGCCGGAAGGAACCGCCGTGGTGGAAGAAGCGCCGACTACCCATCAAAGTATACTGGAGCGGTTGGGCGTGTTCCGCGATCCACGGTTGCATTTCTCCCATCGGGGGTGGGGACTCGGCTGGGGTGTGGGGGTCGCGTTGGGCGTGAAACTGGCTTGGCCGGAACGCCCCGTTCTCGGCTTGATCGGGGATGGGGCGATGGGGTTCGGCGTGCAGGGGTTGTGGTCCGCGGCGCATCACGATATTCCGGTGACCTTCGTGGTGGCGCACAATGCCCAATACAAGATTCTCAAACAGTGTGCCGCCGTGATGCCGCTTCCGAGAATGTCGCAAGGTGAATATCTGGCGATGGATTTGACCGATCCCGTCGTGGATTTCGTATCCCTGGCTCGGGGTTTTGGTGTCGAAGCCGAGCGACTGCGTGAACCCGATGCGGTGGAATCCCGCGTGCGAGAATCCCTGCTACAATCGGATCGCCCGCGATTGTTCGAGGTGGCGATTGCGCCGCAGTGATATTCTGGCGTGATCCTCTGTCCATTACAGAGCATTTCGGTTGAATACTGATTGCGACTGCACGAGATGCCCCACGATGGATGTATTGATTCCTGCGGATGCGATTCAAGAACGGGTGCGTAATCTGGCCGAGGAGATTCGAGAATCTTTTCCTCCAGGTGCGCCGATTACGGTCATTGGAGTGCTTACGGGGTCCATCATATTTCTGACCGATTTGATTCGTCAACTGAATCTACCGCTCCGAATTGGGCTCATTCAGGCTTCCAGCTACCGTGGACAGGCAACCGTGCCGGGTAAGTTGTATATTCATGATGAGATGCTGCCCGATGTACGCGGTCGCCATCTCCTGTTGCTCGACGATATTCTGGATACCGGACAGACACTCACGCGGGTGGTCGATCACCTCCGCGAGTGTGGAGCCGTGTCCGTGCGGACTTGCGTGCTTTTGCGGAAGATCGGCCGGCAATCGGTGCCGTTTGAGCCGGATTTCTGCGGCTTCCCCATCCCAGATAAATTTGTCGTCGGCTATGGATTAGACTTCAACGACGATTATCGGCATTTGCCGTTCATCGGCATCCTCCCAGACGATACCAACGTCTAAATACTCATGCGGCGTATTGTCATTCTTGTATCGGAACCCGACATCCGCGACCTGGCCGGGTTTATCCCCGAACTGGTGCGAGAAGCCGCATCAACGGAGTTGGACTTCTCCGTGTGCGTGCTGGGCCAATCGACCGGCGAACTGGGGCCACGTCTCGCGGAAGTGAACCCTCATTGCACGGTCCTGTCGCAGGATCATGGGGTGCGTATTCAGGATTGGCGGGCTTTCAAACAACAGATCCTCGAAACGATGCGACCGGAGTTGCTGCACGCGGTGGGGCCGTTCGCGGCGCGGGTTGCGTATCTGCACACGGGAGTCCCGCTCGGCCAGAACGAACACCCGCCCGTTGTTCTCGTTTCGGGAATCGACAGCCTCCAATCCGATGCAACCGGCTGGTTGACCCGGCGTGCCCTCCGTGCGGCCGATGGTGTTATGGCTGCGACCACGGCTGAAGCCGAACGCTACCAGAAAGAAGGCGTGGAAGCCGAACGAATTGCCGTCATTGCTCCTTTTGCTCCCACCGGGACTCCATCTTACGATCCTGCTGCTTTTCGGGCGAATCTGGATATTCCGACCCAGGCCCGCCTCATCATCGCCGCGGGGCATTTCGATGATTCCGCAGGGTTGAAGACAGCCGTTTGGGCCTTCGATGTGGTGAAGTATGTGGCCCCGGATCTCTTCCTGATTCTCGCTGGCGATGGCCCGGATCGGGAGAAACTCGAACGGTTTGGCCGCTCGGTGGGGTTCGACGATTATCGCGTTCGTTTCCTGCCGCCGCCATTCGACCTCACCGCCGTAATGGCTCAAGCGGAAATGGTTTGGGTTACCCACCAGCGTGGGGGTGTCGCGGAAACGCTGGCCGCGTTTGCCCGTGGTCGCCCCGTTGTGGCTGTGGAAAATGCCGACCTGACAGAATTGATCCTCCCTGGGCAAACGGGGCGTTTCGTCCCCCCCACGGATCGGGTGGCATTGGCCGCCGTGACGAATGAATGGTTGACCCATCCCGAGCTGGCAACCCGCTTCGCAGAAGCGGGGCAACAGCTGGTCTGGAAAAACTTCTCGGTGAAGCTGTTTGTAGATCGGATGGTGAATCTTTACCATAACCTCTCACGAACTTCCCCGGTCAACTGACCCTTCCGGGTTTGTGGCCGATTTGATGATTTCCCGACCCTTTCGAGGATTGGAATGCGTCGAAAGGTTTTGACAGTCATTCTCGCAGGTGGCAAAGGCACACGCCTCGAACCGTTGGTCCGCGACCGTGCGAAACCCGCGGTTCCGTTCGGCGGCCTGTATCGGATCATTGACTTCACACTCTCGAACTGCATCAATAGCGGCTTGTTGAAAGTGTTGGTCGTCACCCAGTTCAAATCCCGCAGCCTGGATCGGCATATTCGCCTGGGCTGGAATTTTTTGAGCCCCGAACTGGGCGAAGGGATTGAAGTACTCCCCCCGCAACAACGCATCGACGAAAATTGGTACAAGGGGACAGCCGATGCCCTCTATCAGAACATTTATTCGCTCGAAAAAGATGACCCGGATCAGATTCTGATTCTCGGCGGCGATCACATCTACAAGATGAATTACGCTCACATGCTCGATTATCACAGTGAGCAGAAAGCGGACTTGACGATTGGCTGTATCCCGATTCCGATCGAGGAATCCGACCAGTTCGGCATCATGGAAGTCGACCCGGACAATCGCGTATCCGCCTTCAAGGAGAAACCGAAAACTTGTGACCCGATGCCCGGCCATGCCCATCTCGCGCTCGGTTCGATGGGAATATATGTCTTCAACGCTCGGACGATGTACGAACTGCTCTGCGAAGATGCCGCGAAGGCCAATAGTGGACACGATTTCGGCAAAGACATCATTCCGATGATGCTGGCCAGCGGGATGCGGGTGTTCGCGCACCCCTTCCAGGACCAGAACCGCAAGAGCATGGCCTATTGGCGGGATGTCGGGACACTGGATGCCTTTTATCAGGCGAATCTGGACCTTGTCGCGGTGGACCCGGAATTGAACCTGTACGATGACCAATGGCCCGTCCGCACGGTGCAACCGCAGGCACCACCCCCGAAGTTCGTTCACGCCGCGGAAGGACCGCCCGGCCTCGCCCGCCGCGGAGAAGCGCTCGATAGCCTCGTCTGTCAGGGGACCATCGTTTCGGGTGGTTCCGTACGGCGCAGCATTTTGTCGCCGTCTGTTCGGGTGAACAGCTATGCGATTGTCGAGGATTCGATTTTGTTTGAACGGGTGGATGTCGGCCGGTACAGCCGTATTCGCAAAGCCATCATCGACAAGGATGTCAAAATCCCGCCGTACACGGTCTTGGGGTATGATCTGGACTTTGACCGACGGCGTGGCTTCACCGTCACGGAAGGGGGCGTAGTCGTGGTCCCGAAATCGGAACCCCCAGAAACCTTCCAGGCTCCGAATCGGCTACCGAGTTGATCCGGTTGCTCCCTGTTGCTTCCTTGCGCCACTCCGATCCGCAGTGGCGTTCCACCATCCCCCTGCGGACGGAGAGTCAGAAATCGTGGTCGAAGAAATCTTTATCCGACCACGATATTCACCATCTTCCTGGGCACGACGATCACCTTTTTCACGGTCTTGCCCGCGATCTGTTCTTGCACTTTGGCATCCGCTAAGGCCGTGGCTTCCAATGCCTGTGCGTCGATCTCGGCGGGGACGGTCAGTTTCGCCCGCAGTTTGCCGTTCACCTGCACCGGCACTTCGATCTCATCCGCCTTCGTCAGAGCCGGGTCATACTCGGGCCACGGTTCATACGCCAGGGACGCGGAATGTCCGAGCGCCCGCCAGAGTTCCTCGGCGATGTGCGGGGCATACGCGGACAACAGCAGCACAAACGGTTCCAGCACGGCCCGTGAACGGATGTCGTGCTTGGTGAGATGGTTGGTGAATTCCATCATCGCCGCGATCGCCGTGTTGAACCGCAACCCGTCCGTATCTTCGGTGACGCGCTGAATCGTCCGATGGAGAAGTCGCACCGTCTCTTTGTCCGGTTCCGCATCGTTCACGCCGGGATGCAGTGTGAGTGCTTCGCACCGTTCATCGATCAGCAATCGCCAGACGCGGCCCAGGAATTTGTAGACCCCCACAACACCCTGAGTCTGCCACGGTTTCACCGCCTCCAGTGGCCCCATGAACATCTCATACAGGCGTAAAGAGTCCGCGCCGTAGTCCCGCACTACATCATCGGGATTGACGACGTTCCCCCGCGCTTTCGACATTTTCTCGCCGTTCTCGCCCAGGATCATCCCCTGGTTGACGAGTCGTTGGAACGGCTCTTTCGTGGGAACGTAACCGCGATCGTACAAGACTTTGTGCCAGAATCGGCTGTACAACAAATGCAAAACAGCGTGTTCGGCTCCGCCGATGTACAGACCGACAGGCAGCCAAGCCTTCAACTTCTCGGGGTCCGCAAAAGCCTTGTCGTTGTGTGGGTCGATGTACCGCAGATAGTACCAGCACGAACCGGCCCATTGCGGCATCGTGTTGGTTTCACGCTGGTAGCGTTTCCCGTCGATGGTCACATTGACCCAATCCGTCGCCTTCGAGAGCGGCCCTTCGGGTGTGCCGGTCGGTTGGAAGTCCGCCATCTCAGGCAGCGTCAACGGCAACTCGCTTTCCTGCAGCCGGCGCACGAAGCCAGTGGGTTTCCCCGCATCGTCGAGTTCGTGCAACAGCGGGAACGGTTCGCCCCAGTAGCGTTGCCGACTAAACAGCCAATCACGGAGTTTATAATTGACGCGGGCTTCCCCTTTCGCTTCGACGAGCAGCCAAGCCGTGATTTTGCGTTTCGCATCTTCGGTGTTCAGGCCGTTCAGCATCCCGGAGTGGATCGCCAACCCGTCGTCCGTGTAGGCGGCGGTGAGTTGGTCGATCGTGCTGCCGGTCTTTTGCAGCCACTCCGCAGACGGTTCGACCACAGTGACGATGGGAAGTCCGAACTGCGTGGCGAACGCGAAGTCACGTTCATCATGGGCTGGCACCGCCATGATGGCCCCGGTGCCGTAACCGGCGAGGACGTAATCCGCGATCCAGATGGGGATGCGCTGGGCGTTCACCGGGTTGATGGCATAGGCACCCGTGAAAACGCCGGTCTTGTTCTTGGCGATTTCGGTGCGTTCAAAGTCACTCTTTCGCGCAGCCGCGGACTGATACTCCTTCACCGCGGGCATTTGCTCCGGTGTGGTGATTCGATCCACCAGCGGATGTTCGGGTGACAGCACCATGTAGGTGGCACCGAACAGCGTATCCGGGCGTGTCGTGAACACCGTGACCGCAAGTTCCGCGTTCCGCGTTTCGGGTTCCGGGTTTCGAGTCTGATCGGAACTCGGAACGGACGACTCGGAACGAGCGACTCGAAATTGAACCTCCGCTCCGACCGATTTGCCGATCCAGTTCCGTTGCATCTGCTTGATGGCTTCGGACCAGTCGAGCGGGTCGAGTTCTTCCAGCAGACGTTCCGCATAAGCGGTGATCCGCATCAGCCACTGCCGCAACGGCCGTCGCTCAACCGGATGGTTGCCACGTTCACTCTTGCCGTCGATAACCTCTTCATTTGCCAGTACCGTACCCAAGGCGGGGCACCAGTTCACGGGAACTTCCGCCTGATAGGCCAGACGGTGTTGATCCTGGTACTTGCGGATCGCCTGATGGCCCTGGGCTTGCACTTCATCGGGGATCGGCAATTCCGCGATGGGGCGGCCCTTCTTCATGGCCGGGTCGTACCAGGTATCATGAATCAGTAGGAAGATCCACTGAGTCCATTTGAAGTAGCTGGGGTCCGTGGTGTTGACTTCCCGCGACCAATCGTAGCTAAAGCCGAGCGATTGAATTTGTCGACGGAAGTTGTCGATGTTGGCTTTCGTCGTGATCGCCGGGTGAATGTTTCGTTCCACGGCAAACTGTTCCGCGGGCAGGCCGAAGGCATCCCAACCCATCGGGTGCAGGACGTGCTTATCGCGCATCCGCTGGAAGCGAGTCAGAATGTCGGTGGCGGTGTACCCTTCCGGGTGGCCGACGTGCAGACCGGTTCCACTGGGATACGGGAACATGTCGAGAATGTAAAAACGCTCCTTCTCCGCAACCGAAGGGTCGGAGGGTTCGGGCGTGCGAAAGATCTGGTGTTCTTCCCAGTGTTTTTGCCACCGACGTTCAATGTCGGCCGGGTTGTAACTCGGCATTCCATCCTCTTGTGTGCCTGTACCAGTGACAGCCGATAAAAGTTACCCAATAATGTCGTCAACCGTTCTCTAGCGGATTGTGTACCGTCCCGATCACTTCTGTTCTACAAGATGCCGCCCAACCTCCCAGAGAGAACCGTATGCTCCGCTCACTCCTTGTCGGCCTGGATGGGTCCCCTCATTCCGAATCGGCCGTTACACTGGGAATCCACTGGGCCAAGCGGTTCGATGCGGAACTCATCGGCATCGCCGTCGTCACCGAACCGTCGCTTCTCAGCCCTGAGGCCACGCCGATGGGGGCATCGTACCTCAAAGGTCAACGCGATCAGGAGCAATGGGAAGAAGCACAGGTGCGCGTGCAAGGTTGGCTCAGCCAGTTCCTCGAACGATGCACCCAGGCCGGGGTGGCGTGTCAAGCACTATCCGCAGCGGGAAACCCTGTCGAACAGATCGCCCTCCAGGCGCAGCGGTACGATGTGATCCTCATGGGGCAGCAAACGTGCTTCCGTTCCGGCGACCCGGCTCGGCCCGACGATTGCCTGGAAGAACTGTTGCGACGACCGCCACGCCCAGTGATCGCGGTGCCCGCCACACTGCCAGCCGGAGAAACGATTGTGGTGGCGTATGATGGTTCTGTCGAAGCGGCTCGCGCTCTTGCCGGGTTTCACGCCAGCGGAATCGACATGCGATACGAAACCCATGTCATCACGTTGGCCAATAACATGGAAACCGCGGCTCGGATTGCCGAACGGGCGGTCGATTACCTGACACGGCACGCGGTCCAAGCCCACGCACACCCGTTGGTTATCAGCGGCACCCCTGGCGCACAATTGGTGCGAGAAGCCGAGCGACTCCGCGCGCAGTTGCTCGTCATGGGCGCATTCAGCCATTCGAGCCTGCATGAATTCTTTTTCGGCAGCACGACCCGCACCGTGTTAAAAGCGTCTTCGTTACCACTGTTTCTGAGCAATTAGGAAAATCACCGGATGCATCTGGTAAAATCACAATGCCGACAACGGAGAGAATCTATGATTGAGTTTGGAACCGTGCGCAATGGTATCGTGGTCCGGTAGGCGGTAGTGGCCCGAGATGGGGGATTGTACTCGGATGGGGATATGCAAAACACCAGCCATTCCGTGTCCCCATTGCCCTGTTGTCCCAAGTGCCAACGACTCTACAACATATCCCTTATGTAGGGCCACTACCCCCCTTCGCGCAATCGCGTTTGACCTTGCGCACGGGTTTGTCGAATGTTTACTCAGCGAGTCACACAAATCTATGCAATCCTTACAACTCTCACATCCGCGTATCAAACCCTTCCTCCTGAAACTTCCCACCGCTAACTCTGAAACCGGAAACCTCTCACCGGAAATGCGAACATCGTGGAGATCATTCCCAATTCTCCCAGATGTCTTTGCCGGTACGGGGCGGTTCGGGTGTTGGATCGGCTGGGCCAAACTGTTTGAGCAACTCGTCGCGGAGCTTTTTCCCCAATAGCGGATCCAACGCGGGCATGGCCGCTTGCACCACGGCCGCAGCGCGGGCGGCTTGTTGCACCCCGGCTTCATGAGCCGCTTTGGCCGCCGCGGCCGCCAGATCCGCACGGACTCGGGCAATCTCGGCCTCGATTCCTTTCACTTTTGCCAGTTGCGTTTCCCCCACGGCTTTCATCCAGTCGATCGCCGCGCCGACCTGAACATCGGCCCCGTCTCGTGCCTCCCGCAACCGGGTAATCGTCGCACTCAGCAACTCCTTCTCCCGGCATGGCGGCAAGGCTTCCGCCCGTTCACTCGCATGGCGGATGAACTGGTCGAGATCCGCGAATAACCGATCGAGATGAGGATGCCCCGTCATCGTACCCGGACTCCAGTTAGAGATGGCCTTGGACGTTGAATGTGAGCGTGCCGGTGTAGTGGTATTTTCCGGTTTCGCTCCGCTGGATTTCGCCGCGTTCCGAGTGGACCTGCACATACTCGACCCCCGGCGTGTCGTGGAACAACACGGCATTGAAGTTCGTGGCCGGGTTGCCGAAGACGATGCAGGATTTGATACCACCGACCGTGGATTCCGCGGGCAATTGCGTCGGCGGCATATTGGTTGCATTGTACACACACCCCGTGACAATTGGCCGATCCGGGTCGCCGTCCTCGAAGTGAACCACAACCTCCATGCCAATCCGCGGCCAGAAGAACGCCCCCCAACTTTTGCCCGCCCACAGTTGCGCACAGCGGATCCAGCACGAACTTCCCGCATTGTTCTGACCATCACGATCCCAGAAGAATTGGACCTTGATGCGCCCGTACTTATCCAGGAAAAGTTCCTGACCAGGTGGGCCGACCACGACCGCCGTCAACGGGCCGCCAATCCGTGGCCGTGGCGTGACACACGCAGGCCGGGGAATCCAATCCATTGGCCGGGCTTCCCAACGATTGCGGTAGGTGAATTCGGGAAGCGGTTGACCCGCCCGAAATGTCCCCGTCGCCTCGACCGTGTGTTCCACCGCCGCCACGAGGTACTGGCCATCCGCGTCGTAGTGCCCTTCCAGGGTGAACTCGTACCCCGGTGTCAGCGGGTAGGCATCTCCTTCTCCGATCATCTGCACAGAAGCGGTTGCGAATGCCTCCGCGCGGAGTTTTGCCGTCCGCTGGGAATCCGGCATGACCCCTTGCAAGGAGGCACTCTGATTGCCGCCACCAGGTGACACGCCATCATACCGTTTGGCATAATCGCCCCGATGGTCGTACACGGGCACATCACCGATTCCCGGCAGAGCGGGTTGATGCGTCACCGCCCCCGCCGTGGCTTGCGGAGGAACGGACGCACGCGCGGCGAGGTTTTGCCGGTAGTATTCCATGTGGTTGTCCCAAACCGTAACCGTCGTGGGCACCACCCGTTGCGTTTTGTTCCAGCGGACGCAGCGGTACTGTCTTTCCGAAGTGCTGTCGTCCGGGCTGTAGCGGATCGGCAACAGCATATCCACCTTCGGAATGGAAGCGACCGTGTCGGCAAGAACCAGTGTCGGGCCGTCTTCTGCATGAGTGAAGTAGAAGAAGATCCCCTCTTCTTCCAGGATACGGCAAGCGAAGGTCCAATCCGTTTCCTGGTACTGACAGGTGTAATCGCGTTGTGGGTATTCGGACGTGAGTTGCCGATCGAGTTTCCCGAATGGGGACAGCACCTGTTCGAGAATCTCCGGTGCCGTCTTTTGTTGGAAGATGCGGCTATTCGTGCGCAGTGTCGCCAGCCACCACGCGGGGCGGATCGTGGCGTGAAAATGGGTAAAATCTCGGTCCCGTTCCGCTTGTTCCAGCGCCATCACGGTGCCAGCGATGATCCGGGAACCCCCAGGCCCGATGCGGATCGTCGCGGAGACGACATGACCCAATAATGATGGGTAGGCGAGCGGAGGAAGGGCCGTCGGTGCCAAGAGGTGGAACTGAAAGGAAAACAGTTCGTTGAGGGCTTCTCGGCCGGTCAATCCCGCGAGGAGAACCGCATCCGGTGGGAGCGGAGTTTGAATGGTCAGCGGTCTTCCGAGCGTGAGATAATCCGCCACTCTCCGTCTCCCAGAATGGAGTTCCGGCCTTCCTCAGCCATCGCGTTGCGAGACTGGCATTGTACCGCGGTGATCGCCAGAAAAGGGAGAAGATATTCGGGAGTCACCGAGTTCCGATTCCAGGTAAACGGACAAAAACGGGTCAAAGTCCGTTCCTTCCCGCTCCTCCGAGTGGGAAGTTCAGTTCACGGTATCGCTCCGCATCCGGTATCATCGTCCGAGTTCCAGCACTTCGATATGGCGATTCGTGTAAATACAGATGTCTCCGGCGATGGTAAGTCCCGCCCGCACGACCTCCGCGGGCGGCATCGCGGTATGGGCGAGCAGAGCGCGAGCCGCCGCCAGGGCATATGGGCCGCCAGAACCAATGGCAACGACATCATCGGCCGGTTGAATCACATCGCCCGTGCCACTGAGTAGCAGCAGATGTTCGCGGTCCAGCACCACGAGCATCGCTTCCAGTTTGCGGAGGACGCGATCGGTGCGCCATTCTTTCGCCAATTCGGTCGCGGCACGGGGAACGGAGCCTTGATGGTCGCGGAGTCGCGTTTCAAATCGTTCCAGTAAGCTAAACGCATCGGCTGCCGCCCCGGCAAACCCGGCCAAAACCTGACCATCGTACAATTTTCGCACTTTGCGGGCATCGTTCTTCATGACGATGTTCCCCAGCGTCACTTGCCCATCGCCACCGATCGCGGCGGCTTCGGGTTTTCGCACCGCCAAAATTGTGGTGGCACGCAATCGGCTCATGCAAAATCTCCCGCTCGCGGAAACGAATACACCCTGTTGCCTGCCCGGTTGACACTTATGATATTCCACCGGGCCACTCCCGAACTGTACAGGATTTCGACGAAACGGAACCGCACTATGAACTGGAGACAGAACTTGCGCCATCGGCTCTCACGGCACATCCTCACCGTGACAACCCGCATCGGGGTGTTGCTGTTGTTGACCCAGGCTGCCACGGCCGCGCCACCGGCTCCGGGGATTCTGAATGTACGAGATGATGCGAAACTCTTTACAGCCAAAGGGGTTGCGGCGGCACAATCTCAATTTGAGAAGACCACTTTCCCGCAATCCACGCACTTGACTTTCGCCACAGTGCAGGCCATTCCTGCGGAGAAACAAGCGGAATTCGACAAAGCCGTGAAAAACAGCCTCTCCCGAGGGCAATTCTTCGATGCTTGGGCACGAGAACTCGCCAAGAAGGACCAGGAAACGGGTGTCTTCGTACTCATGTTTGACGATGGTAAACGATTCATAACACGGGTGGTCGCGGATCGGCTCTCGAGTGGGGCACGCGGTTTCACCTCGGCAGATGCGCAAACTTTAACGCAGACGCTGAATGCGGGTTCCCAAGCCGCCCTCAACAAACCCACAGAAGAAGCCCAATCACTCCGTGATGAAGCCCTGCTGAAAGCCGTGGATTTCGTGGCACAGCAGTTGCTGGCGGCTCCACAATCGGGGAAGGTCGCCCAGTCCAACAAGGCACAAAACGCGGCGGAACCGGGGAAAGCCGCTCAAGCCTCCCCCTTGATGGGTTGGCTCTGCATGGG
>JAIXLE010000003.1 GCA_026931725.1 Bacteroidales bacterium | reverse complement strand
GGCTGGGGTTCCTCAATATGCAAATCGAATCGTTTGTACAGCGCCTGGCCGCCCTGGTCCCGCAGCCAGATGACAATCGGGAACGTGCCGAGTTGCGTCGGCGTGCCGCTGATCACGCCGTCGGGCGAAAGCGTCAACCCCGCAGGCAATGCCCCTTGCAGCGTGATGGCCAGAACGTGCTCGCCCCCGGCCGAAATCGCGACCACGTTCGACAACCCCGAAGGAATATACTCAAAGCCAGAGCTACTGATGTCCGTACCCCACACCGCCACGGTCCCGTTCGTCAGCAATGCCGCGTTGTAGTAGTGGCCCGCAGACACCGCCACCGCGCTCAAAAGGTCCGGGGGAACGTTCGTCTGGTTGACGTCATTTGCGCCCCTTGCCACAACGTTTCCGTTCGACTGCAACGCGAGGTTGTGCCGGTACCCTGCAGCGATCGCCACGATGTTCGACAACTCCGGCGGAACGCTATCCAGACCGTAGTCGCTCGCGCCCCAGGCCGCCAGTGTCCCATCCGATGTCAGTGCGAGGCTGTGCAGTTCTCCGCCCACAATGGATGTGACGTTCGTCAAGTCCATCGGAACGGTGCTTTGTCCATAGTTGTTCGCGCCCCACGCTACAACCGTTCCATCCGGCTTCACCGCGAAACTGTGATAGAACCCGGCCGCAACTGCGGCCGCATTCGATGCCTCCGGGGGCACCGCGAGGTTCCCCATAAAGGAATCGCCCCACGCGGCAATCGCTCCATCCGACATGACCGCCAAACTGTGATATTCACCCGCGGCAATGCCAATCGCATTGGATACGCTACCCGGGACGCTCGTCTGCCCGTAGCCGTCGTATCCCCACGCCACAACCGTACCGTCCGATTTCAACGCCACGCTGTGGAAGCCGCCGCCCGCGATGCTCACCACATTGTCCAAGTCCGGCGGAACGGTCGTCTGCCCGTAGTTGTTCGCGCCCCACGCAACCACCTTGGGCGTGCCCCACACGTAGCTGCCCATCCCATTTGTGACGCTCAGCGCAGTATGGAAAGGAATCCCCAGATACGCGGTCTGCACATGGTCGCTCACGAGCTCAAGCGGCAACGGATCTTCCACCGTGATCTCGAAGCGCTTGAATGCAACACTCCCTGAACTGTCACGCAGCCCCACAACAAAACGATAGGTTCCCGTTGCCGCTGGTGTGCCGCCAACTACACCGTCGGGCGAAATCGTCATGCCTGCAGGCAGCTCGCTCTGCAACATGAGCGCCAAACTGGAATAGTAGCCGCCCGCAACGGCGATCACATTCGACACGCCGGGCGGAGGTGTCCCCTGCCCGAAATCATTACTTCCCCACGAAATAACCGTCCCATCCGCCTTCACCGCCAGACTGTGCATACCACCGCCCGCAATCGCGACGACGTCGGCGAGGCTTCCCGGAACGTTGGCCTGGCCAAAGACATTTCTGCCCCACGCGACAACACTGCCATCCGACTTCAACGCCAGACTGTGTTCGGCGCCGCCTGCCACGCGCACGACATCCGTCAGGCCCGGTGGCACGTTCGTCTGCCCATAGGTGTTGTCGCCCCATGAGACGACCGTGCCGTCCGATTTCAGTGCCAGCGAGTGGCCGGTTCCTATCGAAATGGAAACTACGTCCGCCAAATTTTCGGGCACGTTCAAAAAGCCGTATCCCCACATGGCAACCGTTCCATCCGACCTCAACGCCAGATTGTCCACGACACCCGCAGCGATATCTACCACGCCGGGAAACTGCTGCGCACCTAAAGCGCCCCACGCCACAATCGTGCCATCCGACTTCAACGCCAGACTATGCATATCGCCGGCAGCAATGGCTGTCACATTGGAGAGGTCCCCAGGTACGGTGGACTGTCCCGACTCGTTTCTACCCCATCCGACGACCGTTCCGTCAAACCGAAGCGCCAGATTGTGCCAACCACCAGCTGCAATCGCGACAACGTCCGTCAACTCCGACAGAACATTCGTCAGCGCATCGGCGTTATCGCCCCACGCGACAACCTTGGGCACGCCCCAGATATATCCGCCCGCTCCGTTCGCACCGGCCAACGGGACGCCATACGCATTGCCAACGCGCGCAATCGGCAAGGTCTCCGACAGGATCACCGGCATCGAGGGCTTCACGTCAACGGCCCAGGCTTTCGTGGTCGCTCCGGTCCAAATCCCATCCGTCACCGTCACCGCAACCGTGTGCGCGTTCGCATCGCCTTCATATACAATGTTTGTATATACACTCGCCGTGTTGTCGCCGACCGGCACGCCGTCCCACGTCCATGCATACGACAAGATGCCGCCGTTCGGGTTCGACGCGACCACGCGGAACACATTCGTGTCCAGATAGCGAGTCGTTGCGACGCGATACACCGGAGACGCCGCCGTGATTTCAATCGGTAGCACCTCGTCAATCTGCAGCGTGAACCGTTTGTACACCGCCTTGCCCGCAGCGTCCCGCACCCAGATCGTCACCGGAAATGTTCCCAACTCCGTCGGCGTTCCGCTGATGGTGCCGTCCAGCGCAATCGTCAATCCCGCGGGCAGATTCCCGTGCAGCTTGATCGCCAAACAATGTTCGCTCCCGTTGGCAATCGCCACGGTGTTCGATAAATCCCATGGAATATCCGATTGCCCGTTCACGCCGTAGCCCCATCCAAGCGCGGTGCCGTCTTTCTTCAGCACCAGACTGTGATAACCACCGCCCGCGACCGCCACAACATTCGTCAACCCCATCGGCGGGTTCGCCTGACCGAAGCCATTGTAGCCCCACCCCACAACCGTACTGTCCGGCTTCAGCATAAGACCGTGCTGCGATCCCGCCGAAATCGCCACCGCTTCCGGCAGCTCGTCCACAGGAGGATTCAATCCCCAGGTCTTAACCTCCCCGCCCGCCGTCAACGCAATGCTGCTCATGTTGCCTGCAGAAATCGAGACCGCGTTGGACAACGATCCCGGCGGACTCGCCTGAGAATTCGCATTATAGCCCCAGCCCACGACCGAGCCGTCCGATTTCCGCGCGAGGCTGTGATACCCGCCCGCGGCAACTTCCACCACATCGGCCAAATTCTGAGGAACGTCCGTCTGCCCACTGTCGTTGTAGCCCCACGCGACCACGCTCCCGTCCGATCTCGCGGCCAGACTGTGATAGCCACCCGCCGAAATCGATATCGCATTGGTCAAACCTGGCGGCATATTCAACTGCCCGCGCCAATTCCCGCCCCACACAACCACGGTTCCATCCGATTCCAACGCAACGCTGTGAGCACCTCCCGCCGAAATCGCCACCGCATTGGACAGGCTGTTCGGGACCTGCGTCTGACCAAAAGAGTTGGCTCCCCATGCCACCACCTTCGGCGCACCCCACGTATAACCTCCCGCACCGCTCGCAGCGGTTAACGTCGCGTGATAAACCTTACCCGTCGCCCCGACCGGCAACGTCGCTGTCGTAATTTCAAACCCCGCCTGTGCACCCATCGGCAACGCAAAGATCGCGAACCAGGCAATGAGTTTCTTCATCGGTCACGCCTTTTTCAAGCTGCGCCGCACGGCCGCGCTGGCCATAGCGATACCCAACAAAACAAGAGCGGCCGTCCCCGGCTCCGGCACCGCTTGATAGGTGAAGTCCGAGGCTCCGAAGCTTACCCGCCCGGATCCTTCCATTTCGTCGGCGTTCGGGTCCAGGAAGCCCAAATCGGCATACCCGTTGATTCCTCCGCCTAGCGGAAAAATATCCATCAGCGGCTGTCCCACATGCGAAACGCTCGTGAAGGGAATATCAAACCGCAGGGAAATACTTTGCACGGCGCCTGTGCCCACCGCAATCGGGTCGTCTCCCATCATATCAAACCACGAGTACACCAC
>JAIXLE010000254.1 GCA_026931725.1 Bacteroidales bacterium | reverse complement strand
GCCTGTACCCATCAGCCCGACGGCGCGGTTGGAACTGGTTAGCGGTCAACGGCTTCCGTTGGCGGTGGACGGAGTCATTCTCATGGCGGAATCGCTGATCCTCGGGCCAGGTCCGCATGTGCATGTGCGATTGCCGTGGGCGGAAGCCAATGTGATCCTCTACCGCAGCGGCGAAGGTTTGGGGGTGCGCTACGATCATCCTTTTACGCTGGATGGCCGACCCACGCAGGGACGTTCTCCACTGAGTATTCCCAGCCTGATTAGCACGGAACACTTCGGCTTTGCGGTCGAACCCGTGGGCTCGCGGTTGTGAAACCATCACGGCGCAATGTGGATCGATTCCACCTCCATCCGGGTTTCTCCAAAATCTCGGACTGGCTTCCACGAACAATTCCATAGGCGAGCGGGTCGCCGGATGACCGCGGAGAGGACGTTATGAGGTTCACATATCGGTCGGGACAACGTCCACTCGATGGATACACGATCAAACGAGGTGTTGGCCGTGGCGGCTTCGGCGAAGTGTATTTCGCGGTTTCCGATGGCGGGAAAGAAGTCGCGCTGAAGTTCTTACGCGGACACACCGAGATCGAACTACGGGGTGTGGCGAGCTGTCTGAATCTCAAACATCCCAACTTGGTCCATGTTTACGACTTGAAGTCCGACAGCCTGGGGGAAACCTGGCTGGTGATGGAATACGTCCTGGGCGAGTCGATGGCCCAGGTCATCGAGCGTCACCCACACGGGTTGCCGCTCAACCTCACGAAAGAATGGTTCGTGAATCTGAGTCGAGCGGTCGGGTTCCTGCACGATCATGGTGTGGTTCACCGTGACCTGAAGCCCGCGAATATCTTCGTCGAAAACGGGACGCTCAAGGTCGGCGATTATGGATTGTGCAAAGCACTCGGTAGCTCGCAGCGTCAGCAGACTCGTGCTGTTGGCACCGTGCATTACATGGCTCCAGAAATCAGTACAGGCAACTATTCCCGCGCGATCGACATTTATGCTTGCGGGGTGATCCTGCACGAAATGCTCACGGGGCAACTGCCATTTGAAGGAGAATCAGACGGTGAGATTCTGATGAAGCATCTCACGGCCACTCCCGATCTGAGCCGGGTTCCGACCGCATTCCGCGATGTCGTGGCAAAAGCCTTGGACAAGAACCCGGTGCGTCGCTTCAGCTCGATGGCCGAGTTTGCCCGTGCCGTGGAAGCGGCAACCGCTTTATCGTCACCCGCGTTACCCGTGCCAGCGGTGGCACCCGTTCCAGGTGGGCAACCGGGTGTTCCGACCCAATCGTATCATCCTTCGCCCCCATCGGTTGCGCCGGTGGTTTCGCCCGTGCCGGAAGCCCTGCCGAACGCGATTCCGGTGACAGTTCCGGCAGTGGCATCCTCACGCACGACTCGGCGGGATCGACTCGTGGATTGGAGTGGTGCCCTGTTGCGGGCTCCATTGTACACGGTGCTGGGGATCGTGCCTTACGCGGTGGTCACTAGCACGGTGGATGTCTCCCGACTCGGCGACTTATTCCTCCTCTCCGTGGCTCTATCCTGGGCCATCATCCTGGGTTCCGCGGGAACGGATACGCGGACTGCGGATTCCTGGGAACGACGATTCCGATTGGGGGGGCTCGGTCTGTTGGTCGGGATGTTGGCCTTCTGGCTGGATGGCTGGCATTTACCCCGTCTCGCTTCGCCGATGGCGGGTGCCGGGCAGCGCTATGTTTTTGGCCTCTTCCAGATGGACACGGAAACCGCCTCCGCAGCTTGGCACTACTTACTCTACTTCGGTGGCGTACTGACAGCGGGTCGCTGGTGGCTCATGGCCGTGAAAGATCGCAAAGATCGGCTGGGGTTGTTCCCCTTGATCGCAATGGGTTTCTGGGGAGGCTTACTGGTCTTCTTGTGGCCCTGGATGGCGGGTTCACCGGTGGCGGGGGGGATCGTGCCCTTGGTCATTGCCGCGTTCGCCGTGCAACTGGCGAGCCCCTGGATCGAACCGCCGCCACCGTTACCCCGGAAACTCCGCTGGCGTGCCTAATACAAACCTGATCCACCGATCGGGTGAAACGAACAGATCATCGGATAGCGAGGGATGCCGTGCATCGTCATCATCAACACAGACAGGCATCTACCCCTTCCCGTTCCTACGGAACAGGAAAGCGATCCCTATTTATTCTGATCGCGATTGGGTTAGCGGCCTTGGCCCTTTACCCAATCACTACGCAGCATAAGGTGGTGGCACCGCCACGCCCCGAGCCGATGGGACGGATGTCGCCCAAACATTTGCAAGAGCACGTTACGGCCAATATCGTGGTCGCGGCAGCCGTGGCGGGGCGAGAGGATTTGCGATCCCGCCCCGGCTACACCGAGCCCATTACGACAACGCCTCACGACCCCGCACAACCGAGTGATTCTCTCGTTCTCAAGGGAATTCGCAGCGAGAGTCCGCACCTGACACGAGAACGGGCACTCAACGATGCCTTGCTTGTCGCGCAGAAACAGTTAGTGGAACGTCTCCGCACCAGCGATGCCGCCATCACGGCTGTGCCGCCCCTCTGGGTGATTCGGGATGAGTATGTCCGCCCCGAATCTGTTGTGGAAATCCACCCGACTCCCGCGATTCAAGAGGAATGGGCTGCCGCCAACCTGGACGCGAAGCGTGTTTGGGTGGAACTCGATCTGGAAGTCAGCCCGGAACAGATGCGGATGCTCCGAGCCGGTCAACGTCGGTTGTACACGGGGATGTGGTTCGGTTTGATCTTCGTGGCCATTGTCGCTGGGTACGGCTTCCTCCGACTTGATGCCATGACGAAAGGATACTTGACGACCGTACTGGGCTTGGCGGCGGGTGCCTTGGTCGTCGCCGCAGTCATCGCATTGGCCACGCTGGGCTAACGCCAGATGTGATGACAGTGTTTCCCGATCGATTCCCTTCCAACCCATGGGATGCATCTCGTGGGTTGATGTTTTATAATCCATCCCGACCGCCCTCACCCTTTCTTTGTGAATGGAAGTCGTGATGAGATTACAACTGGTCATCGTGTTTGGCTTCTGGTCGTTCGCCCTACAAGCCGCGCCGCCGCGCGCTGTCACCCACACCACGCAAAAAGGGGTCGTCGTTTGCGTCTCGCCTCCGGCGGCGGATGTGGGTGCCCGCATCCTGAAAGCGGGCGGAAATGCCGTGGATGCCGCGATCGCGGTGGGGTTCGCGCAAGCCGTCACCTGGCCCGAGGCCGGGAACATCGGCGGCGGGGGATTCATGGTGATTCGCCCCGCTGATGGTCAGAAACCCGTGGTGGTCGAATATCGGGAAAAAGCCCCCGCTGCCGCGACGGAGAATCTCTGGGTTCGCGGAGTCCAACCGCTCTCGCACAAAGCCGCCGGTGTGCCGGGTACTGTGCGGGGGATGGCGTTAGCCCATGCGAAATTCGGCAAACTGCCCTGGAAAGACTTGCTCGCTCCCGCGATTCAACTGGCGGAAGGGATGACAATCAACGATGCGCTCGCACGCTCACTCAATCAAGTGCTGGCAAATTCCCGCACGAAGAATGCGGAGTTCCACCGGGTCTTCGATAAACCCGGCGGCGGAACGTGGGCCAAGGGCGATCGACTGACACAACCGGACTTGGCCCGGACGCTCAAACGTATCGCGGAACAAGGGGCCGATGCATTCTACACTGGGGAATTGGCCCAAAAACTCGCTCAAGAGATGAAATCCCACGGCGGGCTGATTACCGTGGAAGACTTGGCGGCCTACACCGCGCAACTGCGGGAACCCGTGCGGGGCCACTATCGCGGTTGCGACATCATCACGGTGTCCCCTCCGAGCGGCGGCGGAATCGTGTTGGTGGAAACGCTCAACATTCTGGAACAGTTCCCGCTGGCCGAACAACCCCGATACGCGCCGCGTACCGTGCATCTCATCACCGAAGCGATGCGGCGAGCCTACGCCGATCGTGCCCGTTACCTCGGCGACCCGGATTTTACGAAGATCCCCGCGTTCCTCACCTCCAAGGAGCACGCCCAAAAACTCGCCGCGACGATCGATCCGAATCGCGCCACCCCCAGTGCGAAGGTCGCCCCAGATATTCCACTCGTGGAATCCGGTGGCGAAACCACACATTACTCCGTCATTGATTCCTCGGGGATGTGTGTATCCAACACCTACACGCTGGAAAATTCGTTCGGGAACCGGGTCGTTGTTCCTGGTGCAGGTTACATCCTCAATAATGAGATGACCGATTTCAACCCGATTCCCGGTCGCACCGATCGCACGGGCCGCATTGGGACTCCGCCGAATCTGATCGCGCCGGGCAAACGGATGTTGAGTTCACAAACACCGACGATCCTGGTGCGTGATGGGAAGCCGGTCCTCATCACGGGCAGCCCTGGTGGACGGACGATCCCCAATACGGTCATCTGCATCGTCATCAACGTGGTCGATTACGGCATGCCCGTTGGTGAGGCGGTGTCGGCACCGCGACAGCATCACCAATGGTTCCCAGATCGGCTTGACCATGAAGATTTCGCCGGATTTCCCCAATTGGCGGAAGCCTTGCAAAAGATGGGGCACATTGTGGCGAAACGCGGGCAGGGCGATGGACACAGTATCGGGATCGACCCCAAAACGGGCCTGCGAACCGCCGCGGCCGATCGACGGCGAGACGGCCAAGTCGCTACCGAGAAGTAATGAGGCGATCGGGGTGATGTTCGGCCTCGGAATGCGTTACTGTCACCCCAATTTCCGCCAGAGCGGCTTGGAGCTGAGGTAGTTGCTCGGGCGCGATGGCAAAAGCAGTTGGCCCGAGTCGCTGGGTGATCCATTGGCGGGTCGCGGGCCACTGATACAGGCCATTCCCCATTTCTTCCGATGGAGCTTGAACCACGAGCAGCGGCGTGGATTGCCAAGGATGGAGCGTGCGACCTTGCAGGAACAACCGCGCCGCCGGAGGGAGCGGACAGCCAGCCCGTGCAGAAAACCAAGCCTCCAGATCATCCTGACTCATTCCCTCCGCCTGGGCACGGCTCAACGATTCGGGGGTGAGGAGGAACCGCCGCAAGCCGGGGGGATCGCCGGGGATCGGATCAGCGAAGCGGACAATTTCGGCTTCCAACAGCAGATCGGCCAGGGCAGAGTCAATCAGCAGAGTCAACCCATCGTCCTCCACGGACACACACTGCTGCGGTTTCGCTTCGTAATCGCGGTTGCCGATGAGACGCAGTTGCTTGAAGTCCGGTTCTCGGCCGTCGTCGGTGAGTCCGATCCGATCCGTGACCCGAATGGAGACGATCCCCCGTGCGATGGCGGCTTCCAGGTCGGCGGGGGTTTGGAATTCCACCAGCGTCGCGGAGCCGAAAACGCTGATCCGTTCGCGTTTGTTCGCCCAGCGTTGCAACAAATCCGCAACGGCGGCGGGCACTGGTTTCATACCATGCTGATTCAGGGTTTGAATAATCCCGGCCAGCGTCAATCCGCTTTCGAGTCCGTAATAAGTGTGATCGGCTGTGAGTTCGAGTGTGCAAGCGGGTCCGAGAATCTTCCAGTGCGCGAACCGCGAGAGACGGCCAATCAGTTCTGGCGTGAGCCCTTGCCGGTAGGCCAGAATCTCAGCGTTGGGTTGAACCAGGAGGGTTTGTGGGAACGCCGGTGCCGGGGTGGGTGCCGGGCCACCCCGTAGCAGATGCCATCCGAGTTCCGTCAACCGGACCAGCGGAGACGCATCCGGGCAGGGCAGCACTTCGATGAGTTGCAAAGGATAGGCCACACCCAGTAAAAACGCCTCAATCCCGCTGTGTCCGCGTTCCGCAGCGGCGGCAGTCGGGATGGTGCCGGACCAGGATGGGTGATGTTCCCACAGCCAATCCGCGATGGCCGCGGGAGTGACCCATTGGTCTTCAGCCGAATGACTCATCAAAAGGAGTGCGAGAAAGAAGGCCGACGGCGTGGCGGAAAGCGATTCCTCGCTCGGATCATACCCGATGAGTGGATCCCAGGATTCCAACGCCGTCAGCCCGGCCCAGAGTTCCGTTAGTGTCGGCGTGAGGTTCGTTCCCCAGGATGCAGGGAAGGGGGCAGCGGTGAGTTCTCCATCTTTCAGAGTCAGTAACCCGGTGGCGTGTGCCCAGAAGACGGCCAGCACGCCGAGATCGGGCAGGGGGGCCAATTGATCCGCGGCGGGAGTCGTCAACACTTCATCGGCTTGTAATCGCCCGAGATCCCGTTTGAACAACGTATTGGCCTGGGTGAGCCGCATCGGCATCGTCAGCACTTGTTGCCAGACCAGCGCCAAACGCAATGGCCAATCGAGTCCATCCGCGAACCGGGGAACGGGAGATGATGGGAACGCATCATCTGACAACGGTTGACTCAAATCTGGTAAACCGAGCGGTTCCCCGCGTGCGCGGCCAGCAACTTGGGGTAACGCAAAGACTTTCGCGTGCAGCATTCCCGCCGAGCCGAGCCATGCCTCAAAATCGGTGATCTCGGGCGCATCAGGGGCTACCTGTGGAAACAGCAACCCGGTTTGCAGCAGATGTAGGATCGGCCCAAATCCCTCGGCGTGGCCGATGGAGGCCAATAACGTGATGAGATGGCCCACTTTCCAATCTGGCCGATGACTGAGTCCGATGAGGGCCAGCAGTTTCCGGGGGGCTTCGGGCAACTCGCGGATGCGTCGATCGACGACCGGCGGATTGGAGAGCGTGGCAAACAACCGATCCGTGAGTTCCTCGGTCGGCGGCGGCATCCGTGCTTTGACGAGCCGGGTGACGACTCCTCGCAACAACGGTTCGGCGTACCGTTCCAGTGTGGCACTGGCCCGGTCAATCCAGGTATCTCGAAGCGATGGCGACATTACGGTCATTGTAGTTCCGGTGCGCTAGACTGACTTCCCAATGACGGAGGGGGTATGTCCCATTTTCCGCAATTCTTCCAGCACCGCTTCCACCCGGCCTGGGCGAACCAGCAAAGCCCGATCCGTTAACCGCCCCAGCACATCAACCGCGAGTTTCTTCCGGGCCAGCAGTTCTTCCGCGAGGACGGCATCTTCGGTCAGCACAAGGCAGACACGCCGATGCAGTTTCGCGGGTAATCGAATCGCGGGTTGCATGGAGATTTCTCTCAGGAACGGATTCCGTCAAGCTATAAGAACGTAACCGAAACGTCACCCGCGATCATCGCTGTCTCAGTGGTGCTGTCCAGTCCGATTTTGTGATGAGGATGGGAGTTTTCGTGAGGTGCTGTTTGAAGATTGTGCCCGAGAAATAAAACAACCCCAGGTTTCCCCAGGGTTTGAAGAAGTGGAGATGAGGGGGATTGAACCCCTGACCTCCTGAATGCCATTCAGGCGCTCTCCCAGCTGAGCTACATCCCCTTCCTGCTATTAAACTAGCGGCTTCTCTGCGGCTTGTCAACGTGTTCCCACGGATTCCGAGACTTCATATCTCTATTCTTGTCGCCCCCACTCCACGCTGTGCCGACTACCATGCGTATCACCGCCCGACACTATGCCACACTGCAACCGCTCACCATCACGATCGCGGGCGGCACGATTACACACATCGCCGCGACGGACGAAAAAGCATCCCTTATTGTGGCTCCTTCTTTCTTCGATCCACAAATCAACGGCTGCCTCGGTATCGACTTCGGTTCTCCCACGCTGACACCCGCCGAGGTGCGAACCGTTGCGGATGCATGCGTTCGGCACGGTATCGGCGGATTCTGTCCGACCATCATTACCGGCGGTTTTGAGGCGGTGCGCCACGGTTTCGCCACACTGGCCGCCGCTCGGAAGGCGGACCCGGAACTGGCTCAGCGCATTCCTGGCTACCACTTGGAAGGCCCGTATCTCTCCGGGGAAGACGGCCCCCGTGGAGCTCATCCGCGGGAGCAGATCCGCGACCCGGACTGGAATGAGTTTTGCCGCTGGCAGGAAGCCGCGGAAGGCCGCATCCTGATGGTGACGGTGGCTCCCGAACGCCGGGGGGCGATGCGGTTCATCTCACAACTGGTGGAATCCGGCGTGGTTCCGGCGATCGGGCACACGGCGGCTTCCGCTGAGGAGATCCGCGAGGCGATCGCGGCCGGGGCGAAAACGAGTACCCACCTGGGCAACGGTTGTCAGGCCGTGCTTCCCCGGCACAATAACCCCATTTGGGAACAACTCGCCGCCGATGCTCTCTGGGCCAGCATCATTCCCGATGGACACCATCTCCCCGCCGCGGTCGTCCAATCATTCGTTCGCGGCAAGACCCCTGCCCGCATGTTGCTGACGTGCGATGCGAGCAGTTTGGCCGGGTTGCCACCGGGGCGGTATCAACTCTGGAGTACGGAATTGGAAGTGCTTCCCGGCGGGAAAGTCGTGGTGCCGGGGACACCGTATCTGGCGGGGTCCGGTGTCTTCACCGATACCTGTGTCAGTACCGTCATCCGGCAAGCCGGAGTGACGCTGGCAGAAGCCGTGGAAATGGCCGCCATCCGGCCCCGCGAACTGTTGGGGTTACCGATTCCCCAACTGGAAGTGGGATCGGTCGCCGATCTGGTCCTGTTCGATTGGGAACCGGGAGGGGAACTGGTCGTTCATCAGGTGATCGGATAAGAGAATCAGGCATGTAATACAGTACGGGCACGTTCACGACCTTTCTCACTGAGTTTGAGCAGGGCTCCTTCCTGTGAGATGAGTTCATGTCGTTGCGCCCGATGGACCACCCGGCGAACATCCTCTGGGTGCCATCGCAAGTGACGATGGAGGCCGTCGTATCGGGCTTCCTCGACTTCCGATGGTGTCCCTTCATGTTGGAATAAGTGGATCGTCAACATTGTCTCGAAGAACTCCCGTCGCCGTTGCCAACGCCGCAACGCCCGCGCGACGCAACCCCGATTCGGGGCGAACACGAAGACCATGCCGAAGACGATTCCCAGCACCGTAGCCGTGGTGCCCGCAATCGTCGTATCCAATCCGAATGCGACCAGCACGCCCAGTAATGCGGAACCCGCACCGATCCCGACGCTGACCCAAAGCATGTGATGCAGTCGGTTCGTCAATAGATACGCCGCACTCGCGGGCACCGTGAAGAAAGCCACGACCAACACCGGCCCCACCGCGTCGAACGCGGCCACGGCGGTAAATGAAACCATCGTCATTAGACCATAATGCAATAGCCCTGGCCAGAATCCCAGTGACGCAGCCAGTGCGACATCGAAGGTCGAGAGTTGGAGTTCCTTGTAGAAAACGACCACCAGACCCCCATGAACGAGGAACAACGTCCCCACAATCACCAAGGACCGCGGAAGATCGAGTGCCCCAATGTGCAGCCGATCCAGAGACGCATACTCGGCATGGCCCAGCAGCACTTGATCGACATCCAGATGCGTGTTGCGGGTGTACAACGAGGCCAGAATCACACCGAGACTGAATAGTACCGGAAACGTCAATCCGATGGCGGCATCGGCTTTAACAAGTCGACTCCGTTGCAGCAATTCTACCAGAGCCACGGCGATCACACCACTACCGGCCGCGCCGATCAGCAGTGCGGGTGCGTTCAAATCGTGTGTCAACAGAAAGGCCGAGACGATGCCGAAAAGGAGGACGTGGCTAATCGCATCACTGACCATCGTCACCCGGCGCAGGACCAGGAACACACCCGGCACCGCGCAGGCGGTGGCCACGACCATCATCACATAGGCCGTGTCGCTTGCATACGCTGAGAGAAACGGGACGGGGGGAAGTCTCACGGTACGGCCTCCCGCGCTGTTTTGCGTGTCCACACTGACCGAACGGGAGCGTGACCGAGTGAGATCACCACGGCCAACGAAGCGACCAACACGATGACCGGCCCAGGCGGCACAGCGCGTCCAAAAAGTCGCTCCAGAAGCAAGGACAGAAATGTCCCACCGCATCCCGCCCCGGCTCCGAGAAGAGAAGCCAAGGCAACGAGACGTTCCAGTCGATTTGTCCACATTCTGGCTGCCACGGCTGGGGCCACGATCAATGTACTCATGAGGACCACGCCGACTGTCTGCAATCCCATCACTACGGCCAGGACAATCAGAGTCGTGAGGATCAGATCCCACCACCGGGGAGAATAGCCGAGGCTGGCGGCAAAGTCGGGGTCAAAGCTGATGAGTTTGAACTCTTTCCAACCGAGGATGAGGACAAGGAGGGCGGCCCCGCCGAGTCCCACCACGGTCAGCACGTCCGCGGTGCGGATGAACGCGGCTTGGCCAAACAGGTAGCGTTCCAGGCCATGTCCCGCGGCATCGGGGACATGCTTTTGCAAGTACGACATCACCGCGAGTCCGAACCCGAAGAAAACAGCCAGCACCCCAGCCAGTGCGGCATCAAATGGGATGCGCGAACCCCGTATGATGACGTTCACACAGACCATCGCCAGCCACCCGGCGACGGCCGCACCGAGAATGAGTGTGAGTTCGGATCGCCCACCAAACAGGAACGCCAGGGCTATACCGGGTAACGCCGCATGAGAAATCGCATCACCTTGTAAGCTCTGCTGGCGCACGACCGCAAACGCGCCGATGGCACCACTGACCGCCCCTACGGCCGCGGCCCCCAGCGCCACGGTTCGCACGGCGGAATCGGTCAACAGGGACAGGGCAATGTCATTGGGCATGGCATCAGTTGCCGTCTGTGTTTTTGATAAAAGAAGAAGCATCAGAAGGCGGACGCGGCAACGGTTCGATTGTTTCCCCGAGTTCGGCCATGCGGCGAGCTTCCCACGCGGCGGGTTCCTCGATGGGTTCGATGTGCGTACTCACTTCCAGACCGGAAAACGCTTGGCGTAGCTGTTCTTCCACGGTTTCGGAAATCGCGTGGGCCGCCTGAACCGTCATCGCACCAGGGACCAAGAGATGAAAATCGACGAACTTCCGGCGGCCCGCTTGTCGAGTGCGTAACAGATGGTAAGCCGAACCCGCAGGGAGGGCCGCACGAATCACTTCTCGTAGCTTCTCTTGTTCCTCTGGTGGCAACGCATGATCCATCAGACCATCGAAGGATCGACGCACCAGGGAAAACCCGGTGACGATGATGTGCAAGCCGACAGCCAGAGCCAACAGGGAATCCAAAATCGTCCAACCTGTGAGTGTGACCAATACCAGCGCGGAAACGACCACGACCGATGACCAGACATCCGTCATGATGTGTTCGCCACTCGCTTCCAGAACGAGCGAGCCTTGTTTCCGGCCCACCCGGAGCAGAATCCGAGCCACGACACAATTGATGGCCGCCGCCGCGAGGGCGATTCCGCTCCCGATGCCCAGTTGTTCCAACGGTTCAGGGGCGATCAACCGTTGTATGGCGTACCCCGCCGTACCGAGGCCCGCGACCGCCACCAATACACCTTCTAGGCCACTCGAAAAGAATTCGATCTTCTCATGCCCGTAAGCGTGGCTCGTATCAACGGGTCGGGCCGAGTACCACAAAGAAAAGTACGCGGCCACGGCTGCCAACAGGTTCACCAGTGATTCCAGTGCATCGGCCAGTAACCCGGCGGAACCCGTGAGCAGATACGCGGTTGATTTCATGACAATCGTCAACACGGCAGCGACGATGGCCAGAATGATGGGCAATCGGAGATTGGGTGCGTTCTCGCTCATCTCATACACAAACCCGATGTGGGTGTCTCAAGTTCTGCGTTGGTCGGAAAACCGAGGACGACAGTCCCCGGTTGTGTTCCGCTCACTCCGCTCCGGTTAATTCCTGGACAAGAACTTTCCCATCGTACAGTTTCCGCAACGCTTCCAGAACCGCGAACCCGTGGACGGCCACATGCCGCGCCTGCACGTCGGTATAGACGAAATTCCGCACCAGACCGTGCCGGTTGCGGTCGAAGTTGATGCCGATGAGTTCACCCGCTCGGTTGAGTACCGGGCTGCCGCTGTTGCCGCCAATGGTGTCGGCGGTGCTGACGAAGTCGAACGGTGTGTTGAGGTCCAGTTTCGCTTTTCCGTGTTTCCAGCGTTCGGGTAAGTCAAACGGTTCTCGGAAGCTCATCAGTTCCGCGCGGTCGAACGCACCCGAGAATGTGGTGTGGAAGGGCACGGTTTTGCCTTCCACTGCGTACCCTTTGACGGTGCCGAATGCGAGGCGGAGCGTGAACGTGGCATCCGGGGCGATGTCCTGACCGTGCGCGGCAAATTTGGCCTGCGCGATGGTGGCATAGGCTTGCCGTTCCGGTTCTTCGACTTCTTCTTCGTATCGCTGGCGGAGTTTCCGGGCCTCATCGTCGATGAGGATCGCCAGTTGGATCAGTGAATCTGGAGAGCGTGCCACCAGAGCGGAACCGCCGGCCACGAGTCGTTTCCGTTCGGCGGGGTCGAACAGTTTGGTGCCCGCGATCAGTTCCGCGGCGCGGTCAGCGGGGTTCTGGCCTGCCAGGATTTTTCGGACAGTCGGGTGATCGCCGCCCAGCACTTCGGCCAGGAATGTCAGGGCCGTTTGCAGTTTGCGCCGTTCGAGGTCCGGGTAAATCGGGGCCGGGCTGAAGAGTTGAAATTGTAGCGATTCGAGGTTGCTATCGCGGTACTCTCGCAGACGATCGGCCGAGGGCTTGGGCTGTTCGGTCGTCAGCCGATGAATGTGTCGGGCGATGGCGAACAGTTCGGAATAAAAGGCATCGCCGCGTTCGAGCAGGTAGTATTCTTTTTCAAACTCGCGGAATCGTTTTTGGATGTCGGCGATGGAGGTGATCGCGAGATCGTAAGCGGCTTCCGTCACAGTAGAGTGCTTTTGCGACCGTAGAGCGGCCCGGAGTTGCTGTTCCTCGGCGTGTTTTTGGGCCAGAATCTTCGGATTGAGCAACCCTTGCAGTTGCCCGCTGTAGGCTTTGCGGGCGTTCGCGGCTCGGTGCTGATCGGTGCCCGCTTGGCGACGCTGTTCGGGCGATTCTTCGCTGTATTGCAGCATGGCCGCTTCGAGAGTCCGTAAACGGTAGAGCGTGTAGGGCAGGGTCCAATCACGTCGGTGTTGCAGGCGGGCGAGCGTTTCCAGGCGTTGTGTCGTACCCGGATGGCCGGTGACGAACACCAGATCGTTCTCCTGCGGCGCAACGGTACTCCAGCGGAAGAAGTGCGGGACATGGGCAGGTTGACCGTTTTCGTAAGCCCGAAAGAACGCGACATCCAGGCAGTAACGCGGGTACTCGAAGTTGTCGACATCCCCGCCGAATGAGGCAATTTTCAGTTCCGGGGCGAAGGCCAGACGCACATCGGTGTATTTCTTGTAGCGATAGAGGTGATAGGCTCCGCCGTTGTAGAGCGTGACCACGTCTGAACGCAGGCCGGTTTTCGTCAGCGATTCCTTTTCGATCGTACTCATCACCGCTCGGCGGGCGGCCGAGGCATCACTGGCACTTTGATTGGGCTTCACGGCCGCGTTGACCCGTTCCGTGACATCTTCAATGGACTGGAGGACGTTCAATTCCAGGTCGGGGCAGGGCAATTCCTCGGCACGGGTACGGGCGTGAAAACCGTTGCGATACAGGTCTTTTCCCGGAGAACTGAGCTTTTCCAGGGCATCGGCGGCGATGTGATGGTTGGTGACGATCAAGCCTTCTGGCGAGACGAAGCCGCCGGAACCGCCATTGTTGAACCGCACGGATGCCCCCATCGCGCGAGCCAGCCAGGCATCCGTCAGGTCGAATCCGTACTGCTTCTGGAGTCGTTCACGCGGTGGTGCGTTGAGGAGCCACATTCCCTCATCGGAGTATGCCGTCATGGTGGTACTTCCCATGAGAATTACAGCTGCGGCCACGGCCTGAACAGGTCGTCGCATCAGGGTGCCCTCGGTGCAGGAGGAATCGGAGTTAAGTTATCAGAACCGGATGGATTGCGGAGTCGCCAATAGCGGTCAAACTCTTCCAGGGTCGCGTGTTGATCGGAATTCAATCGTACTCCAGATCGTGCTTGCTGGACTCGACGAATGGCATCGGAGGGGGTTGTCGCAATCTCACGGGCCAGCAAGATTATAGATACAACCATCCCTGTTCGGCCGTGCCCTTGTGCGCAGTGAATGTAGATGTTTCCTGGAAAATCGACGATGGCGTTCACCAATTCCACAATCGCTGTCAGACTGGCCGTTCCTGCATCCAATATCGGCAGGTTGCGATAAATGACACGGGACCGGATCGCAACGGGTTCCACGAACTCCGCAGTGAGGTCAACAACAAACTCCGTATTCGGTGGTAACTCATGCAGAAACACCCGCCGCCCTGCGTACAATCCGGGCGCGATTTCATTCCAGGGTTGAGCCGGGTTCGTGAATCGCAAGAGATTCCAGATTGTCCAGGTTAAGAGCAGATAGGGAAATAGGATTATCAGATGAAATGGTCGTATGCGACCGTCTGCCCGCTTTCCCAACATCGCTGGGCTCACACGGGCATAAGCCAAACCTACTAACCCAAATGCGATCGTAAACCATAACAGAATCCAATAATAGCCACCGTAACCCACCGCGTAAACACTGCAGCACACCGCAAGAATTATCCACACAATCGCGTATACCACGATACATCTGCCTGCGGGTGGAGGAAGTGAGGATCGGTCAGATTGCCGATATGGCGCATCCATCTCGTCTGTCGGTGTGGGGGATGGGCCGGGAAGCCCGTTCCCGGTTCTCCGTTCCACCAGGGGCATCTCTCGGCTCCCCTGGTTCCACACGAGATGGGTATCTTCTGATCGGCTTCCGTCTAAAACTGTTGGAGGAATCGGAGATCATTCCCCCAGAATAGGCGGATGTCGTCGATCGCGTGTTTGAGCATGAGCATCCGTTGTGGACCCATGCCGAAGGCGAAGCCGGTGACGCTGTCCGGGTTGTAGCCGCCGGCTCGGAGTACGGTAGGATGCACCATCCCCGCGCCGAGGATTTCGAGCCAGCCGGTTCCCTTCGTCAGTCGGTCGCGGTTCGGGTCGTCCGCGGGCCAGTCGATGTCAACTTCAATCGACGGTTCCGTGAAGGGGAAGTAACTGCTGCGGATGCGAACCTGCCGTTCGGGGCCGAACATCCGGCGAGCGAAGTCCGTAAGCGTGCCCTTCAGGTCGGCCATCGTGACTCCTTCGCCGATGACGAGCCCTTCGACTTGGTAGAATTGAATTTCGCTTCGGGTGCTGATCGCCTCGTTCCGGTAGCACATGCCCGGCAGAATCGCGCGAATCGGGCCGGGGCACTGCTCCCGCATCACATGAATCTGTCCGGGTGAGGTGTGCGTTCGCAGGACGACACCGGGGGTATCGGTGAAGAACGTATCCCACATGTCCCGCGCCGGGTGATGGGCGGGCATGTTCAGGAACTCGAAGTTGTACTCATCGGTTTCCACTTCCGGGGAACGGTAAATCTGAAAACCCATGTCGGCGAAGATGCCGTAAATTTCCCGGAGGATGCGTGTGGCCGGGTGCAAGCGACCGCGGGTGCGGGGCCGACCGGGCAGGGTCACATCCAACGGAGCCGCGTTCAAGCTGGCGGTCAGGGTTCGTTCCTTCGCGGCGGCGAGGGCCGATTCGTAGCCCGATTCCAGCACCCCTTTGACGCGGTTTGCTTCCTGGCCGTATGTTTTGCGTTCCGCCGGGGGAATCTTGCCGATCGCGCCGAGTGCGGCTTTCACGAGTCCTTTGTCACCAAAGAATTTCGTGTTCCAGGCCCGCAAAGTGGCTTCGTCGCTCGCCGCGTGCAGTTCGGCGAGTGCCGTGGATTCGAGATCCTTCAACGCGTCGGTCGCTGTCGCATCCGTCATGAACATCCGCTCCGATTCAGGGTCATCACTCTGTGAGGATACAGTACGACCCCGCACGGTTCGCGGCGCTAGTCCCCGCCACAGCCACCGCAGCCGGACCCGCCATCGCCATCGCCACTGCACCCGCCCATGCCACAACCCGACCCACAACCGCCGGTGCTGGTCGTCTGGTGTGGGAACCATGTGCCGAGCATGGCGAAGGCGGTGCCCATGAGGGCGGCCGTTCCGAACAGCGCCACGGCTAGAGCCGGATTGGGAGAATCTGATGCATGCGATTGCAGGTGAGCATACTGGTTCTGCATGCGCTTGAGGATGCGATCCGCACGGCGCGTGGTGAACTGGGAACCTCGAACGACCACGATAAGCCCGATGATTCCTCCGAAGAGGAGAAGTGCCACCAGAAAATCTGTCGGCTTGCCATTCCAAAACCCCAAAATCATACGGGGCACGCCCACGGCAAAGAGGACGAACAGCAATGGAAGGAGCGCCAGACAGATGTTGGAGCATCCTTGGCGAGTCGGAATTGTGAACCCCTCGCGTTGGAGTTGTTCGATTTCATCGGAATACGCTTGGAATGCCGCAGTACCCATCTTTCGCAGTGCCACGGGCGATTTTTCCACGGGGAGTTCCCGGAAAACCGCCTGCTCGACTCGTGTCAACCCTTCGGGCTCCGGGCCGGTGGCAATCAGTTGGTTATCGGTTTCGGAAATCTGAATGGCTTTGGACGCAAATAACCGGGCGAGTGCGGCGGTGGCGAGACGATGTTCTTGGCCATTCAGGTAGGCCGTTTGCTGCCAGTCCAGTTCCAGGGTGTCATCGCCGGGTTGCGGCCCTGGTGCTCGGAGCTGCGTATGCAGGATTCGGCCAGCGATTACCGCCGCGATGAGCGTGGGCATCAGGAAGTAGAGGAACTGCTCACCTTCCAGATTGAACGGGTTCATCCCACCGGCACAGCCGAGTATGCCGACTAGGACCAAAAAGGCAACTCCCACTCCCGTGGCGATCCGTTGGATGAACCGTTTGGGAATCACCCAGTTCCGATCACGATCGACCCGCACGAACCGAGAAGCGGGAGCGAATCGCTCGGCAATTGCAGGCCAGATGTCGTTTGGTGGCTGCTCGCCAAACGCCTGTTGATACACTTGGAGCGTGCGTTCATACATGCGCCGATGTTTATCGGACTCAGCAGGGCCACCCTTGGTCGGTTCGTGGTGCAGGGGGGCACCGAGAACTTCGCCGCAGAACCGCTTCCAATATGACCGCGTGTAGGTCAGATGGAGGTGCCAGGCTTGGTCGACATCTTCCGAAGGGCAGACCGGACCAGCCGTGACCGCGAGAAAGGCAAAGCGTTTGTATTCTTGAATAACTCGTTCCGCGTAACGGCGAGTCCACCCGTTCTCTCGCGCCAGCCGGGCCGCGAATGGGAGAGCGGGTTGGTCGACATCATCCAATTCAAAGGCGGCGATCGGTTGCCAAGTTGGTTGAGGCATATGTCACCGGGTGGACGCGGAACAATCGAGTATGAACATGTTCGCCCGATTGTCTATTCGTGTCCACCAGTCCGATATTTTTTCTCGGATCAGACCGGATATTCCCATCCTTTGCGTGTCGGTCGGCCGAGATACTGGTTCGCGGCTTTCACGTCCGTCACTTGGCCTGTCACGGCATCATAGGTGATCGGACTACCGGCCCGATAGGCGACGTTGCCGAGCAGCACCGTTTCGGCAAGGTTGCCCGCATAGCCGAAGTGACACAATGGTGTGCCGCCCGTGCGAATCGCTTCGAGCCATTCTCGGTGGTGCCCGATGGACTTGGCAATCGTCGGTTCGGGTGCCCGGAAGTCCGCTGCAAATTCATCGGGGAAGAGACGATATTTGCCGTAGTTCGCCACGAGTTTGGCCTTCTCACCTTCAAACAGCACGCCATCCGAGAAACCGGGGAAGGTGGTTTTGCCACTGAGGTCCGGCCCGGCGACTCCATGATACCAGGTCAGATGGACTGCCGGTTGCTTCAGCGTGGCCGGGAACTGATAGTCCACTTGCAGCGTTGCGGGCATACTGCCGTTATCGCCGCCCGCAACGGGAGTGCCTTTCGCGGTGATCGTTGTGGGGTGTTTGAGGCCGAGCGCCCAGAACGGCAAGTCCGTGAAGTGGCAACCCATGTCCGCCAGTACGCCGCCGCCGAATTCCCACCACCAGCGCCAATCGAAGTGCGGCCAGGGGAATTTTGATGGCCCGGCTGCATAAAAGAACTCCGCAGGTGCTGGGCCGAGCCAGACATCCGTATCGAACTTCACGCCCGGTTTCGGAGTCGGGATTTTCTTCATCGCGTCCGGTTGCCGGTGACACCAGACATGCACCCGCTTCACTTTGCCGATCTTACCGGATTGCACAATCTCGACGACACGCCGATAGTTGTCACCCGCATGAATTTGTGTCCCCATCTGGGTGACGACTTTGTGCTTCACCGCCGCGTCCCGCATGGCCCGGACTTCGTTGACGGAATGGGCCAACGGCTTTTCACAATAGACATGCTTACCCCGGTCCATCGCAATCAGAGCAGGCAGTGCGTGGTTGTGGTCCGGCGTGCTGATGACAACCGCGTCAACCTTGCTGGCGACTGCATCCAGCATCTTGCGGTAATCGGTGAAGTACGCGGCCGAGGGGAAACGTCGGCGGGCATCGGCAGCCCGGTCTTCGTCAATCTCGCAAAGGGCCACGATGTTCTCGTGAGCCACGCCATCAAAATTGGCTTTGCCGCGTGCGGCCACGCCAATCACGGCGAGTCGGACTTTTTGCGATGGCTCCCCGGCTGTGGCGGAACGAACAAACGGCACCGCCGCAACGGCCGACGAAGCCGCGAGAAAGCCCCGCCGGGATAGAGTGGGATTCGGCATGAGTGATCCTCATTCAGGTTGGATACAAGACAGGGTAAACGATGCCGGGCGTGATGGCCAGAAGAGAGTTGCCGATACGGCCTTCATCATGAAACCAGCCCACTCGATGTACCGAGTGGGCTGGGGGTGATGTTTCCGATGGGATCGCGTAGTTACGCGGTGGCGTGCTGCTTGGCCAAGTCCGGGTGCAGGTTCGCCTTGGCAAGTTCGACGAGTTTATCGAATGTCGCGGGGTCGTGGATGGCGATTTCCGACAGGGATTTTCGGTCGAGCATACAGAAGGCGCGTTGCAAGCCGTGCATGAACTCACTGTAGCGCAATCCCCGCATCCGACAGGCAGCGTTGATGCGAATGATCCACAAGCGGCGGAACTCCCGCTTCTTCACGCGGCGATCGCGGAAGGCATAGCAGCGGGAACGAATCAGCGAGCAAATGGCTTGCCGATACAGGTTGTGTCGGCTCTGACGAAAGCCTTTGGTCAGTTTCCGTGTGCGTTTCTTGCGTGCCGCCGTGACGGATTTGTTACGAGCGCGGACCATGGTTCAAACTCCTGCGAGACGGTGTAATGGTGGATGAAGAAGAATTAATACTCGCCCATCGCAATGAGGTACTTCTTAACCAGAGCTCCCGAAACCACACCCGCCCGGCGGAGCTGCCGACGACGTTTGCTGGTCATGTGAGCGTTGAGGTGTCGTTTCCCCGGTTTGCCGTGCTTGAGCAGGCCGCTTGCCGTAACGGAGAGCCGCTTCTTCATACTCTTGTTGGTCTTGTTCTTCTTCGCCATAACCGCCTCGCATGACCTTGTTCGCCGAGAACAAGGGACTAGGAATCCCAGGGGGCAAACTCAGAAGGCACCCGAGGTGGCCTGAGTTGCACTTATGGACCCCGATTCCGGGTGGATCGACCACATAAACAAAACCGGAACCCGCATTCGGGTTCCGATCAGTGATCGCTTTCAGATAATCATATCGGCAGACTGCGAGCCGGAAAGGGGAAACTTACTTGTTCCCTTTCGGAGCCAGGAGCACGGTCATCATGCGGCCTTCCATCGAAGGCGTTTTCTCGACTTTGCAGAAATCGTGCAACTGTTCGAGCATATTGCTCATAATTCGTTTGCCTTCCTCGATGTGCTGCATTTCCCGGCCCCGGAACTGGACCTTGATGAGCACTTTGTCGTTATGTTCGAGGAAGTGTTTGGCTTGGTTGACCCGTGTGTCGATGTCGTGTTGGCCGGTTTTTGGCCGAACGCGGAGCTCTTTGAGCTTCTGTTGATGGGTCTTTTGGGCTGCTTTCTTGGACTGGGCATATTTGAATTTGCCGTAGTCCATGATCTTGCAGACGGGTGGCCGTTCCTGGGCGGCAACTTCCACGAGATCAAGCCCCGCTTCACGGGCCATCTCCATTGCCTGAAACGTCGGAACGATTCCATGTTGTTCGCCCTCGGCTCCGATGAGCCGGATGGGGCTAATACGAATCTGGTCATTCATCCGGGGGCCGGCCGGGGCACGAGGTGGGCCGCTACGATCGAACGGGGGGATACCTGATCTCCTCTAATTGGTACATCGGAATGTTCAGACGGTCGGGATGTTCGACCGTGAACGGTCTTAACTCTTTACTCCTAACCTTCGTATCGTCGTTCGTCAACAGAGGCTGGATAAAAAATTTTGGTTCACACCCTTGCCGCGGTTCGGGGTGCCGCTCAGAATGGGCGAGCGGGGTATTGTTCCGCCGCTCCTGCCCGATTAGACTATTCCCAATCTTCCCCTTTTGGAGACTCTGCATGTTCCGCCTGTCCTCGCGCTGCGTCGCGGCTGGTTTGGCTTTCACCCTCTTTTTGGGTTCCTCCGTGTCTGCTGCTGATGACAAGTTAAAGGTCAAGGTAGGCGATGCTTTCCCCAACGTCGCCTTGAAGGCGGCCCAGATTGACAAGCTCTCCGGCAAGAAAGCGGGAGATACCGTCAATATCGCCGATCTGAAAGGGAAAACGGTCGTGGTCTTCTTCTACCCACGGGCGCTCACCCGTGGTTGCACCGTCGAATCGTGCGGCTTCCGGGATCTCGCGGACAAGTTCCCGAAGAATGTCATTCTGCTGGGAGCCAGCAATGATGGTGAGCAACTCCAGCAGAAATTCATCGACACACATAAACTGCCATACCCGCTCTTGTGCGATACCGAGTTCCAGCTCATCAACGCACTCGGCATTTCCTCGGGCGGTAAAGCGGCCAAGCGTGTCACTTTTATTGTCGGCCCGGATGGAAAGATTGCCAAAATCTACGAAAAGGTTTCCGTCGCCACGCACCCGAAAGAAGTCCTCGATCAAGTCAGCAAGTAGAGTTTCAAGTTATCGGTTTCAAGTTTCAAGTTTAGAGGTTTCAGGTTATCGGTTTCAAGTTTCAGACTTAGGGGTTTCAGAGTTTCTCGCTGGGATACAACATTTGAAACCTGAAACCCTAAACTTGAAACTGATAAACTTGAAACCGAGAAATCATGGCTCGTTTCTTCAAATACAAGTCGGTTGCTGATCTCGCAGCCGAAAACGAGCGTCTGGGTGTTGATCTTCGATACTCGGATGACTTGACACCCTTATTCCAACCTCTGACTATTGGTTCACGCACCGTGGGCAATCGGTGGTGCATTCAACCTATGGAAGGTTGCGATGCCGAACCCGATGGCACACCTGGTGAACTGACCTTTCGCCGTTATCGGCGGTTCGGAGACGGCGGAGCGAAACTCATCTGGGGTGAAGCCTGCGCCGTCTCCGAAGCGGGCCGGATGAATCCCCGGCAAATCGTACTCAACGAACATACCCGCGACACCTTCGCCCGATTAGTAGAGGAATGCCGAACCGCTCACCGGGCGGCGAACGGTGATGATTCCGATCTACTGTTCGGCATTCAACTCACGCATAGCGGCCGTTACAGTTTCCGCAAACCGTTTCTGGCCACGCATGATCCGCTGCTTGTCGGCAAGTATCAAGTGACAGCCGACACACCGTTGGCCACGGACGACGAGTTGCAAGCCTTGGTTGATGAATACGTTGCAGCCGCGAAACTGTCAGCGGCTGTGGGATTCGACTTCGTGGATGTGAAGCAGTGCCACCGCTATTTGCTGAGTGAATTACTCGGTGCCCGGAATCGGCCCGGACGGTATGGCGGCAGCTTTGAGAACCGCACCCGGTTGGCCCGCGAAATCTTCCAGGCGATTCGGGCCACCGTGCCGGGACTCTTGCTCGCCACGCGTATGAATGGGTACGATGGTATTCCGTTCCACAAAGATGCCCAGAACAATGGGCAGCCGGATCATTTTTCTGTTCCCGTTGTCAACGGTTGGGGGTTCGACCCCCATAATCCTCTGATCCCGGATCCGACGGAACCGATCCGCTGGGTTCAGGAAATGCGTGCGGTGGGTGTCGATCTGGTGAATATTACGCTGGGTAATCCCTACGCGCAGCCGCACTTTGGGCGACCGTTCGAGTATCCGCCACCAGATGGCTATGAATCGCCTGAACATCCGCTGATCGGAGTCCATCGTCACTTCATGATTGCGGCTGCGATTCAGACTGCCAATCCGGGGTTGCCAGTGGTCGGAACCGGGTACAGCTACTTACAAGAGTTTTTGCCTCACGCCGGGGCCGCGAACTTGCGGGATGGGCGTATCAGTCTCATCGGTGTTGGCCGAGCCACTCTGGCCCAGCCAGACTGGGTGCGCCAATTGCGGATACAGGGTCGCCTCGATCGGAAACGTATCTGCCGCACGTTCAGCTACTGTACGGCACTGATGCGAGCGAAGGATCATCCCCTCGGCCAGTACCCCACCGGCTGCCCGCCGTTCGACAAGGAAGCCTACGGGGAAGTGTGGAAGGAAGTGCAGGCATTACAAGTGAAAAAGTCCGCACCGTGATAGTGAAATCATCGGCTATCCGAATCCGCGATTGTACCGGACCCCAAAGGAAACGCTGCCCGCTTCAGAGGTTTGATAGTATCTCACTATTGATCGTTTGAAAGAGAGATCAGAATCCAAGGCTCCCCTAGCCGGGGTGGGTGCGGGGAGCGGGGTTGACCGGGGTGGGCTTTTATTCTTTCACGATCTTGAGAACGCGGTTGTTATCGCTATCGGCAATCCAGATGATGCCGGTCTTGGGGTCGGTGATTGCTCCGTGCGGGCGAGCGAGTTGAACCTTTTCTGGCGGGCCATCCACGCCATCCGGGCCACGTTTGCCGGTGCCCGCGACCAGTTCTATCGTTTCCCGACCTGGAATATAGCGGCGAATCTGGTGGTTCTCCGTGTCCGTGATGAGGACGCTGCCATCAGGATCCACGCTCAGATACTTCGGCCCATTCAACGGCGCTTTCCGAGCAGGCCCGCCATCGCCTCCTTTACCCGCCTTGCCAGTACCCGCGACCGTGAAGATGGTGCCATCTGGCCGCACGACTCGCAGAGCATGGCCACCCCGTTCCGCAATGTACAGATTTCCCTTCGCATCAATCGCAATCGCCCGCGGATCAACGAGCGGTTGCGTGGCTGCGGGTTGCCCATCTTTCGGCACGCCCGCCTTGCCGGTGCCTGCGACTGTCTTGATGATACCCGTTCGTGTGTCAATGGCGCGAATCCGTTTGTTCCCGATGTCCGCAACGTAGAGCGTCTCACCATTCGTGGTCAAAGCGATACAAATGGTCTGATGGAATTTTGCTGATTTCGCCGGGCCGTTGTCGCCTGCGAATCCTTTTTCTCCGGTGCCCGCGAACGGTTGAACCGTCTGGGTTTTCGGGTCATAAACCCGGATCCGATTATTGAAGGTATCGGCGAGGTAGACGATCCCACTCGGAGCGACGGCGAGATTGTGCATCCCGTTGAACGTCGCTTGGTTCGCGGCTCCATCCTGGCCGGGAATTCCTTTCTGGTTGGTGCCCGCCAGCGTCGTGAGTTTGCCGTTCCGGTCGATTTGTCGGAGTCGTTCACCGCTGTTCATTTCGACAAAAAGCGCATGGCCGTTTTTGTCGAAGTCCACCGCGAACGGTTGGATGACCCGTTCGGGTCCGGTGCCGCTTGGCGTGGCCAGAACCACTTTGTCGGCCCGTACCACCGCTGGCAGCGTGAAAAGTAGGAGAAGAGTCGCGCGCAGAATCATGAGGAAAGCCCAGTAACCAGGGAATCGGGTGAAACAGTGTCCAGGATCGGCGAGACGATGGCGCACGTCAAGCCTGGGGATGTGAGAAACTGTTCGGGAATCTATCGTCATACAACGCATGTTGCGGAATCAGACTTCCACGCTCAAGCGATGCTCGCAGAAAGATTATGGGGTTCATGTTCCACTACGAGTAGTGTCAAATCGTCAGGATTGTGGACCAGCTGCAACAGATCATGGACCACGGCATCCGTGAAGGCCTGCCCTGTGAGCTGGGCATGGCGGTTCACGATACTGGGGAGTGGATCCGGTTCTTGCGTGAGTTTTGCGCCGTCGGTGAACAAAAGCAGTCGCTCACCGGGTCCGATCTTCCCAAATTGCAGGATGAAATCCGCCTCATACGCGCCAAGATGCGATCCGGGACCGTTCCAAGTTTCCATGGTGCCTGCGTTCGTCTGATACAATGTTGGCGGCAACCCACCGCGAGCCAGTGCCACCGCGCCCGTGCGAGTATCCAACTGGCCGCAAATCACCCCCGCCAGCGCCGGTGGATCGAGTTCGAGCGCCAGTAGTTCCCGGTTGACCCGCGTTAGCACCTCATCTGGCGGCACGAGGCGATACCCGCCTTGGTGAATCTCTTTCATTTGAATCGCGTGTTTGACGATCAACCCCAGCATTCCACTGGCGGGGCTGCCCGGCCCGCCGACATCCGCCAGCCAGAATCCCACATGGTACTCATCCAATCGCACTACATCGTACAGATCGCCGCCGACCCGACTTCGGGGCCGATAATGCACGGCGAACCGAATTCCATCCATGACGGGCAACCGTCGCGGCAAGAGCGACCTTTGCACGCGGCGTGTGAGATCGTAGGCCTGATCCATCGCATGGTAGGCCTGTTGCAGCTGTTCGTTGAGTTGACGGGCCTCCGCCGCGCGACTCCAGAGGCGAGTCAGACAATGTTGATGACGCAGCATCGCACGAATCTGGGCTGCGAACACGGCTGGGTCGAGCGGACGGGCCAGGCAAGTATCCGCGCCAGCATCCAGGCCGGTAACGGTCAATTCGGGAGAAGAAAACGGCAACAACCACAGAATGGGGATGGAACGATCGCCCATTTCCGCGCGCCAAAGTCGCGTCTGTGCCGCCGCGAAGGCCAGTGTCTCACCGACTACAATGACAATGAGGTGTGAACGAGAAAAGTCGATCCGCTCATGTGTCCCGAGAATGACTTCCTTAACAACACACTCCGCGCCGCGTAAAAACTCTCGGATATCGTCCGTCGGCACCTGCGGAGGAGCAGCCAGCACGGCTTGGGGTGAGATGCTGGACATAAGATCACACGCCATCACGGGGAAGGAATTCTGGCCTCTGCTTGACCCGTTCCGACAATGGCCTTTATAGTCAAAATCACGCGGACTCCATTGTACAACCCCGAAAGTGAGAAAACCTCGTGCCGATCCAGATGGACTTACGGCGAATCATCATCAGTGAGGTTGATGAACATCAAGTCATCGTCCTGCGGGAAGTGGATGGAGATCGGAGTTTTCCGATCATCATCGGCTTGTTTGAAGCGGCCAACATCGACCGTCGCGTCAAAGGGATCCCGTCGCCACGCCCGCTGACTCATGATTTAATCGCTGCGATTATCGACAATATGAACGGAACACTGCAAGATATTGTGATCAACGAACTGAAGAATAATACCTACTACGCCCGGCTGCGGATTCGCCAGGATGGAGAACTGATCGAAGTGGATTGCCGCCCCAGCGATGCGATCACCGTGGCGGTGGCAACGAAAGTACCGATTTATGTGAATGAAGAAGTCCTGGGCGATGCTCTGGATGAATAATCGGCCACGAATACGACTTTCCAACCCGGAGCCGACACAGCGTGACTCCGGGTATCACCAGGCAATAGATTGTTTACTCAATCAGTCCGAAATCTGACTGAGATAGTCTTCATAACTCTTCTTCGCGGCGAACTCGGCGGCCATGAGCGACTTTTGCCGATCCGTCAATGCGTCGATTTCCTTCTCCTGAGCCGAGAGTTTATTCAAATACGTCTTGTACACCTCGGCGGCGGGCGGTGTCTCCCGCAGGTTCCGGCGGATGCGGTCCTGGTCTTGTGACAACCGTTGCAGGTCCGTCACCACTTGCTGCAATTCCCGACGCTGATCGTCCCATTTGGCTTTCAGATTCAAAGCCTCACGCAACTTCGTTTTCAAACCGTCACTGGCTTCATTCAACGATAGGATGTACCGAATCTGATTATCCGCCGAATTCGTCAATTGAATCTGAGTATTAAACTGCTTTTCTTCCTTGACCACAAACGTCTCGGTTTTCCCCGCGACCACTGGGGTCTGGAACCGCCACAGTTCCGCGGTTTCCTCGACGGGTTTGGCGGTGCCGATCAGTTGGAACTGCTGATTGGTCCGGTTCGGATGCTCGATCACCAGCGTCCGATCCGTTTCCGAGCGGTTCACGATCTTGTATTTTTTCTCGTCGATCTGCTTGCTGGTCGTGATAATGATGCCTTTTTGTGCCCGCACGGCTGTGACCTTTGTGGTCGATGCGCCGACTTGCGGATCCACTTCCATGCCCAAGTCAATGGCGAAGGCGAGGAGTCGTTCTTCGTTCGGTTGAATGTCCAGGATGCGGGCATCACCGGCATAAGTGCTGCCATCGAAGACCGTAATCGGCCCTTGTGAGAGGTTCGCGCCCGTGGTGTTTTTGAATCGGACACCGAGGAGCGGGTGTTTCGGCTGCACGCTTTGATTGTAGATGCTCACACGGGTCGCATCGACCGGAGCGGCGATCACGGGCAGCAAAGCCGACTTTTGCCGAGGCAGCGTGACCGGATGGTCAATGACGTATTGGAACGTGTCACCGAGTTTACTGGCGGTCGCCGCCGACTGCACCGCAGCGAAATCGAGCCGTTCGGAAAGCTGTTCTCCCATTTGCTGCGCGAACTGTCGCCGTTGTTGCTTCTCATCCGCTCCACGCAGTTGGTTTTGCAACATGCGACCGTTCGCGTGATTGGCACTTGCCGCCTTCGGCATTCCTTTCGCGGCCTCTTCTCGCTTCTTGAACTCGCCCGATGGCCCAGGAGGCGGGGCAAAACCGCCTGCCATCGCATCCGCTGGTTGGCCGAACCCGCCCTCATACGCGGGCGGACGCAGGGAGGCGAACAGTTCCGGTTCGACCGTTGGTCGAGGAACGTAGAGCGGATTGTAAAGGTCCATCTTGAATGAGATTGGACGGCCGGACACCAAAGCCATCTTGACGTTCGCCCAGTCATCATCCGATGTATTTTCGACGATCGCCCAACCTTGCAACTGTGGTTGACCATCCTTGTCCAGAGCCAGACGGTAAGACGTTTTCCAGATCGGCGATTCGTTGACATACCCGATGCGGACGCGACGTTGACCATCACCGGCAAACTGAATCGAGACGGCTTTCTTCTGGGAATCGTGTGACAGGGCCACCACTTCCAACGCTCGCCGTAACTCGGCTTCCAGCACGGGGTTGGTGAACTTCACCCGCAGGACTTCGTTCATCTTGATTGACCGCATCCCATCGGCGGTCAGCAGGTTCAGCATTTGGGCTTCGACCGTCTGATTCGGCCCGCTCGGCAACTTGACCGTTTCCATGCCGACGACGGTTCCGGTTAGCAACCCCGGCTGAGCCTGTTGCGTCGGTTGCAACGCGACTTCGACCCGTTCGCCGCGAGCCTGCATCAGAATCTGACCAATCGACGGAGCGCCGGTCAAATTGATGGCGAAGCTCGACAGCGTCCGCTCGATCGGCTCACGGGAATCGTAGGCCACCGCCGCGACTCGTCCGCCGTCAAGGTCTTGCAGAGTCATCGACTTGAGTAGGTCGTTGACATCCCGTTCCAAAAAGGTCAGATCGACGCGGGCATCCCCGGTGACGGTGCCTTCACGGGCAAAATAGCCAACGCCCGAGTTGAACAGCACCACCCGCGAGACGGGTAATGATGTGGTCAGTTGCGGGTCGGCTTGAGCCGCATCAACCGTGTTGGAGAGGAACCGATCGGCCAGCAACCCTACGCCGATCGCTCCGAGAATCGGAGCCAACCACAACGCCCGACGCAACTTCCGCATGACGCACCCTCCACCAGCAGGAAAGGAACCATGCCCATACGACGAGGTTCCCCGCCCGAGAGTTTGCGCATGTGGGTACGGTTCCTGGAGTCTCAACGCAAGGTTCTTCACCCCTGGCAGACGATCTGCGGAATGCCTGCATCATCGACCGCGGAATATCCAGAGTGATGACCACCCAGAACCGCGAACAGTTCCGACACAGTCGTGGTCCGTTTGATCGCATCAAACTGGCGGAACAAACCACGATCGGCGGCGAGTTTCAACCATTGCTTCATTCGGCATACCAAGCGGTACGCGGGGTAACCCGGTGTGCGATCCGCCCAGTACACCAACCGACTCAGTTCCGTTGGCCAGTCAATCGGGAATGGTTCCGAACGTGGACACAGCCCCAGTTCCGCCGCGATTTGTGCGGGCAGTCGGGGGTCCGCGAACCCACCTCGGCCCAACATGAAATGGATGCAGCCGGTTTCTTCCCGGCAACGGCGAAAGTCCGCGAGCGACCAAATATCCCCATTCGCCACCACGGGGAGTCCGAGCTGCTCGCGCACACGGCCAATCGGTCGCCAGAAGATCGGCGGTGCGTACCCCGCAACACGGGTACGGCCGTGGATCGTCAACCAGGCGGCCCCGCCCTCGGCGGCCATCGCGGCGTTCTCGTCAATCGTGTCGATGCTATCCCATCCCAGTCGCAATTTGGCCGAAACGGGGACGTGTTGGGGCAGTGCCGCTCGAACGGCCGCGACAAGGGTACGGATCCGCCGCGGTTCCCGTAAGAGCGCTGCCCCGCCATCGTGATTGTTGACCTTGCGAGCCGGGCAGCCAAAGTTCAAGTCGATCGCCGTGGCTCCGAGTTGATGAGCCGCCACCGCGGAACCCGCCACTCGTTCCGGGTCACCGCCGAGCAACTGCACCTGCACCGGCAAACCTGTCGGCGTGGCTGGCGGAGTGGTCGCACTGAGCAACTCCGGCACATCTCGTAAAAAGACCGCTCGCGGGATGATGGATTGCGTGACCCGGACAAACTCCGTCACGGCGTAGCGGAACGCTCCACATTCGCCGCGTGTCGCGCGCATCGGCGCATCGGTAACACCCTCCATCGGGGCGAGGATCACAGCCGGACTGTTGGGGTCAAGCATAAACAATGTTTCGCGGTCGAACTGGAGTGGCACATGTAGAAATAAGACAGAATACATCTGGCAATGAGACTACTCTCGCAATCGTGTGGCGAACTGTTTGCGGAACTTCGTCACTTTCGGGTCAATCACGAACTGGCAATACGGCTGATGCGGATGGTCACGAAAGTAACCCTGGTGATAGTCCTCGGCAGGGTAAAAATTCGTGAATGCCGTCACTTCCGTGACGATGGGAGCCGAAAAGGTGCCCGCGGCGTTGAGTTCCGCGATCACGGTTTCCGCATCACGCTTCTGTTCGTCGGAATGTGTGAAAATGACCGAGCGGTACTGCGGGCCGACATCGTTCCCTTGGCGGTTCGGTGTCGTGGGGTCGTGCGTGGCGAAGAAGATTTGCAGCAGATCACGGAAGGACAACGCCGCCGGGTCGAACGTGATTTGCACGACTTCCGCATGTCCGGTCTGTTTGCCGCAAACTTGCTCGTAACTCGGATAGGCAACGTGTCCACCCGCATAACCGGAGATAACGGAGTCGACACCACGAACCAGCGTAAAGACCGATTCTGTACACCAGAAGCAACCCCCACCCACGGTGGCGATGGCGGTGCTGGTGGTACGAATCGGGGAACTCTCGGTCATGTTGGCCTCTTCAAGTGGCAGTCGGGGAACTTTCGCCCGGTCGGGATGACAAAGAATTCTGACGGCTTTGTGAGGGGCGGGCTTTACCCGTGCTGGGGTGAGGAACACCGTACTCACGGGCGATGAACTTCAGTTGCCGCGCTAATCCGTGCAGCAGTTTCACTTCTTTGGAAGTCATCCGAGCGCGTGACAGCACATGGCGGATAACATGGAAAATGCCGCCTGAGCGGAAATCCCAGAGGAACCGCACGTCGGTCAGCGCCTCCCGAAGGTTTTCGTAAAGTGGCTCCGTCTCGATGAACGGGGCAGGCGGTTCGAGTCCTTCCACCGGAACCGGAGATCGTTTCAACCACTGCCGGCGCAGTTCATAAAGGCAGACCGCGACCGCTTGGGCCAGGTTCAACGATGGACATTCCGTATCGGTAGGGACGAAAATGCTGCCGTGACATAAAGCGATTTCCGGCATAGTCAAGCCACTCGGTTCGGGGCCGAAGACCAGCGCCACCGGGCCATGATCCAGCGAGGTGAGCAGTTCGGGAACTTGTTCCTCGGGCGTGCCCCAAAAGCCTTTGCGGGTCAGGCCGCCGGTTTCGCCGCTGGTGGCCATGACGAAGGTGCAATCGGAAACGGCTTCAGCCAATGTGGGAACGATTGTTGCTGCTTCCAGCAGATCGCGTCCGCCCATCGCCATCATGACGGCATCCATCGACCACTTATCGGCGATGGGATCGACGAGAACCAATTGGCGCAGACCGAAGTTCCGCATGACGCGGGCCGCTGAACCGAGATTCCCGGCATAGTGGGTACGTACCAACACCACCCGACATTGTTTAAGATCGCTCATGTTGCACATTGTAGCAATCACCCGGATCGGCGGCGTACCCGGATTCGACCAGACCACATGCTAGGGTTGCGTCATTTCTCGCGCGATCTGCTGCGCCAATTCGGCCACTCGGCGGAGATCGAGCTTACCACTACCCAAGACAGGGAACGAATCGACGGGGAAGCAGTCGCGGGCATCCGGCACCCACAAGTTCGGCAAACCACGGGCGCGTAACCCTTGAAAAGCAACTGTCAGGCTCAGGCTGACCGATTCCACATGCAGAACGATCAACCGCTCGCCGCGTTTCTCGCAAGGGACCGCGGCAACCACGAGGGCACGTTCTTCATGATGACCGAGGAGATCGTGCAATTCTTCATCCAATCGTTCCAGCGGCACCATCTCACCGGCAATCTTAGCAAAGCGGCTCAACCGTCCGGTGATGCGGATAAACCCTTCTGGTTCGATCAACCCCATGTCGCCGGTGATGTAGTATCCTTCGTGCAAC
>JAIXLE010000251.1 GCA_026931725.1 Bacteroidales bacterium | reverse complement strand
GAGGTGCGGTTCTCGGCCTCGAAGTCGACCGCCGCCTCCCCACGGCAGTTTCAGACGGACAATTTTCCCTCGCTGAGCAACCCGGACCGGTGGACTGAAATTCTCGAAAAGCGTAAAGGCTTCATCACTGCCAGCAGCCGGGCCCCAGAGTTGACGCTTTTTGGCACGCCGCGCGTGGCTATCTGGCCTCTGCATGCCACGGATAACACCAGTCGCCGCACCGCCCTCGACCGCCTGATCGCGTTTTGCTCTACCATCACCTCGGGCGCAGACAAGTTTTCCTACTTTTTTACGCGCACGGATCCGCTCTCCGACACGACGGATATCTCCCTGCCCCGCAACCAGGAACTTTACGCTTACCTCCAGCGTCTTTCAGACAAGCCGTTCCCGGGAGCGAGCGACCAAGCTTTCTCAACCAAATACGGCGGCAAGCACGGGCGAGACCAGATTTTGACTGAAATTTTCGACTACGTCCGGGCCACCAACCTGCAAGATATGCAGTTATCGAGCTACTACTCGAGCAACGCGATTGTCAGGCCCACAAGCAAAAACATGGGTAACGGCATGACGGCCGGCTTCGGGCGTTCGCTCACGGTGCGGCAGGCGGGGTTCGTTTTCATCTGCAACGCGGATGCCGCCAACCCGGCCAGCAACCGCGCTCCCGGGGAGGCTGCGACTCCGGGTGTTAAGGAAAACAGGGCGCTCGACCCCGCTCCGGGCGGAAAGCTCTTACCCAACCAGCGACGGGTGCAGGGGCTTTTCGTCGTGGAGCTTTTCAGTCCTTCCGCCGGATTCAAATCGTGGACGCTGAGCCCGACCGTGCGGATTACCGGATTGGATTCCGCGACGATCAACGGCACCCCGCTGAAATTTCCTGCCAACGCAAATTGCCCGATCCCAGGGGTTGTGCTTTGGTCTATGACTGGTGGCTTCGGAGCCAACGGAGGTGCCGTCAACTACCGCTGGCTCTTCCAGCGCAGTAACGGCGTCGGTGCGGGAAACGACAAAGCCCGCGATATCTCGACCACGGGCGGTTTGACAAGCACTGCGGGCGCGACCGATGCGTATCCGTTAATCGGAATCCCCGTGACCGTGACGCCCGACGCAAACGGCAATATGAGACTGGCGGGGGGGACAGTGACGATAGAGGTTTTCTCCGATGCGGCCGCCACGAATCTGCTCGGTCGCGCCACGATCGACATAGGCGGTGGCGCCGACATCCGGGTTCCCCAACTCAACTCCAACAACGAATATTGGGCGTTCCACAAAACCGGGATCTTCGGCGATAGTGCCCCGGTTGGAAGATTCGGACCGATCGGCAACTCGACAAATTCCCTGGCCAGCAACACGAATCAGTTGATCGTCTCCTCGGATACCGTCGTGACTTGGATCCTGCCCCACGGCGACCTCAGGATGCTTTTCGGTCCGGACACGGGTAGCCTGACTCAGTTCCAGCTCGCTCCGGCGGGTTCCTTGCCCAACATGCAGCATTTTCTGCTGGACTTGGGAGGCGGCCCTCCCGGCGCGGGCACCGCCAGCACGCTGGATCCCAATTTTGCCATGTCCTACAGGCAGGTTCCTCCCATGCTGCCGCCGACAAATTACCCATCGGATATTAATGCGCCATGGACATTCGGCGACTGGGATACATCTACACCGATCTTCGTGGAGGACGGCCCCTTCATCAACAAGCCAGACGAAGGAAGCCTTTACGATTCCAACACCGCCGTCAACCCCTACACCACACAACAGGCGAACACGGCCGTCTCACACCTCGGCTCGCAATACCACTCGGCCAACCGCCAAATTTCATCGGCGGTGATGTTCGGTTCACTTCCTACCGGCATGATTGCCGGCCAGCCGTGGCAGACGCTCCTCTTTCGCCCTGATCCCGGAGGCCATCCGGGCACGAGCGATCCGCCAGACCACCTGCTCCTCGACCTGTTCTGGATGCCTGTCGTCGAGCCTTACGCCATCAGCGAACCGTTCTCCACCGCAGGCAAGGTCAACATGAACTACCAGATTTTTCCGTTTACATGGATTGAGCGCTCAACAGGGATCCGCTCCGTCCTTGCCGACGAAGCGGTGCTGGCCATTCCCAATTCGACCGTCCTGACCTCCGGCGGAACAAAGGGCTATCTCAAGCTCATCGGCGTCCCCTCAGCCATCACAACGGCTTCGCACAATTTCAGTCTCACCCAACCGATAGACCTCGACCAGACCTTAGAGCCGTTCCAAGCCAAATTCCAAAACGGCGATGTGTTCATCACGCCATCCGAAATCACCGCCCTCCCGCTCATTCCCCAGGGCCAGACAGCATCCACCATGGCGACTTTCTGGCAAAACCACCGGCCCACGGGTGAAAACCTTCGCGAGCGTCCCTACGCGCACATCTACCCGCGACTCACGACGAAATCGAACGTGTTCAACGTCCATTACAGAGTGCAATCCCTGCGCCAGCGGACCGGTGGGGATCCCGCCGTCTGGACCGAAAGCCGGGACCTGGTGGTCACCGAACTGAGGGGTAGCACCTTGATCGAGCGCTTCATTGATCTCAACGGATCGGGAGTTGTGGATTATGCGCTCCCCGCCAACGGCGGGGCTACTGCCGAATCCCTTTACCGTTTCCGGGTGCTCTCCACGAAAGATTTCAACCCATGAAAAACATGCAAATCCATCACAACCGCAAGATCCGCGCCATTCCGACTCTTTGCGCCGCCATGCTGGCAGCCATTGCCGCCCCCCTGCATTCGGAAACCTTTACAGAGTCTTTTGCCGATATCAACGGACCCCAAGTCGTTTCGCTCACGATGAAAGATCACGACAAGCACCGCGGGGTTCAAGGATCGTTCAAACTCGGCAACTCGCTCATTGATTACGGCGTGGTTTACCGGGCCTGCAACGACGTCGTGGCGCACGACGAAACCGACCTGCGCCGGGCTTGGGGCCAGTTCATGCCGGGCATCGGTTTCAACAGGCCGAACGTTGCTTCATGGTATTACAACAACTACATCAAGATCCTCCTGGATGACATGCCGGTGGGGGAATACATCATCAAGGACATCCGGGATGAATCGGCCGACGGCACGGCAAAAGTCGTAGTCACATGGGAAACTCCGAAAGGCATGGTGGATTTGTCCTTCGCCTTGATGCGCGACCACAAGGGCGTGTTTCAGGAACTCAAGGTTTATGACCTCAAGGATAAGGTCGACCGTATCTCCGTGGAGCTTGGGGGGTATTATTGGGGCTTCGGTAAGGAAGACAAGAAATCGGACGGTTTCATCACAACGGATCCCTCCGGCCATGATGAGTGGGCACTCATGGGCAACAAGGTCAACGAACCTCCCACGGGAACAGGACCCTGCGCATTGCTCACTCTGCCCAAGGAACTCGACGGCGTGAAATACGGGCGCCCCAACTCCATGGAAAAAACCGTGAATGTCGCTCCCGGCCAGAGCGCCACCATCCGCTGGGTCCTCTGGATGTTCCCCGATCTTTCGAACAAGAAAGCGCTGGAATACATGACCAACGAAGCGGCCAACACTCGCGAGCGGCTTTTGAAATTGTTCAAAACAAAACCATAAACGCCTCAGCCATCTTCACTCTCTCTATGCCAATGAAAGCCCCTGCCTCATTTCCGCGCAAATTCATCCTGATCTCCTCGCTGCTGGTCGCCTTTGCCGCGTCCGTCCCGGCCCAAGAGGAGACCGAAGACTCGGAGAAGCCGCCCCAGGCCGAAGAAAAGTTGACCCTCCTTCCTGCCACCGAACCCAAGCCGGACAAGCCATGGCACATCGGGTTCATCGACGAGTCCAATACAACCCCGCAAGGCCAGCCGAATCCCTCGGCGGACGCGCTCAACGGGTATCTCGGCCTGGCGATGAAGAACCAGTTGGAGAAGAGCACGGTGCGTAAACCCTGGCAGGATTTCGCGGGATTTCTGGACTGGGCGGTGTGGGGC
>JAIXLE010000113.1 GCA_026931725.1 Bacteroidales bacterium | reverse complement strand
TCCGTGGGCAGATCTGTTTGCGCACGCGGCGGCAATTTTGGGACGTCCACGTCCCATGGTGAATTCGGGATAAGGCGGGTTCAAGTCCGATCGTCGTCGCTTCCGGATTCCGGGGGTCAGGGGGCGTTTTGGCTGGCGGGTCGACAACCGGTGTATCACAGGCGATTTGTCTTCATTCTTTCAATTGGCTGATTGTTCCCGACTCCGTGATGAAATATTCGGGCTAGACCCGGAGGTGGCCGCATCATTTTCAGGGTCGGGGTCGGTCAATGCGGTCCTGCGGGCTCTGCTCGCAACGATGCCAAGCCAAGCGGTGAATACGCGAACCGTGGCCGAGCCGGACGCGGTTGCAGACCCGGCCTCGTAGTCCATTTACAGCAACGGAATCCGTGATTCTTCGCCGCGGGTGTCCTCGGCACAGCACGAAGTCCAGTGATTTCTTCGGCCAGAATCTCACCCCGCGCTCTGTCGAATGCGGTTCAGGATTGTTAAGACAGTCCGCACATCTGTTCTCACACCCGAAAGCCGATTCGGAGTGGCGTGTTCATGTCTGTTTCTCCTCTCGCTCGCACGGCTTGGCTCATTGTCGCCTTGCTGATGCCCGTGGCATTGTTGAACTATCTCGATCGGCAGATGCTTGCCTCCATGAAGTATTCCGTCATGGCCGATCTGCCCACGATCGGTTCCGATGCGAACTGGGGGTTCATGCTCGGCCAGTTCAAATGGGTGTACGCTTTCCTGAGTCCGATCGGCGGATATATCGCCGACCGATTTAGCCGTCGATTGACCATCTGTGGCAGTCTGTTTGTCTGGTCGGCCGTGACCTACTGGACGGGTCATGTTACGACGTACAACGAACTGCTCATGACACGGTCGCTGATGGGGATTTCGGAGGCGTTCTACATTCCCGCAGCCCTCGCTTTGATCGCGGATTACCACACAGGCGGCACACGCTCCCGAGCGATTGGGTTGCACCAGATGGCCATTTACCTGGGTGTCATCACGGGCGGATTCAGTGGGTATGTCGCGGATGACCCGAACCTCGGTTGGCGGTTCGCGTTCACGGTGTGCGGCGTGGTTGGCATGATCTACACGGTGCCGCTCGTGTTCTTACTGCGTGATGCTCCCCGATCGGAGACTGCCGGGGCTTCCGTCAAGGTATCACCTGCTCGGGCCGTGGTGGAGTTGTTGGGGAACGTCTCATTTCTGCTACTGGTGCTGTACTTCACATTACCCGCGATGGCCGGTTGGGTCGTGCGGGACTGGATGCCCGCGATTCTGAAAGAGCAGTTCGGCATCGGTCAGGGGCAAGCCGGTGTCGCCGCGACGCTGTATTGGCAGGTCGCCGCGATTGTCGGGGCCATCATCGGTGGATTCCTCGCGGATCGTTGGATGCGGCGGAACAACCGGGGGCGAATCTATATCAGCGCGATCGGCATGGCCATGATCGTGCCTGCCATTTTCGGAGTCGGCAATGCTGGGACACTGACGGTCGCGGTGCTATTCCTGATCCTGTTCGGCCTCGGTTGGGGGTTCTTCGATTGTAACAATATGCCGATACTCTGTCAGATTGTGCGATCGGATCTCCGGGCGACGGGGTACGGCATCATGAATCTCGTGAGTATCTCGTGTGGCGGCTTGGCGGATTGGGGGTTCGGCGCACTGCAGGACCGCGAGGTGCCGCTCGCGGTCATCTTTGGCATCTTCGCGGCACTGGCGGGGGTGTCGGCCCTTCTGGTGCTGTTCATCCGGCCTCGGCCCGAATTGCTTCAGGAATCCGCTTCCTGAGCGAGCTCCTGGGAGAAATGTGAGTTCACCACGAAGGAACAATCGTGGAGGCGAAACTGGGGGTCTCTCGGATTCGAACCGAGAACCAAGGGATTATGAGTCCTGATTGCATTAAACGTAAAACATTGCCAGATAACGACTTAGATAAGACCACCACCAGCAACCCGATAGAAAACTGTACCAGCTTAAACGACACCTCGCCGCCAGTGTCTCATGACCTATCTGAACTGTTGGAGTCATGGGACAAACTGCCCGCACCATTGCGGGACGCGATTCGGGTTATCCTGCAAGCGGGGCGATGAACCGACCGCGTAATAATAACCCCTTCGGTGTGTGTCGTGTGCTGGCCGGGGGATCACCCGGCGAGGATGGCCACAACACACCCGAAGGGGACCGCCCGCCGTGGCCTGTCTCGTGTCCCTCATGTCTCGTGGCCTCATCTCGTGGGTGGGATGCGTGGAGATTTCCTCCATGCACGCCGTGTATAAAGATTTCCTTTATACACGCAACCGATCAACCGCCGTGGGCAACTATAACGATCTCCTTTACGGTTGAGAACTGCCGCCAGTTGTGAAGGAAAACTTCATAACTGAGAACCGCCGCCGTGGCCGTGGTGTGTCGCAGCTGGGACAACCGCAGTTCTGAACTCTGCCGAACACTGATGCGTAGCCGCGTACATCCGCACCCGCCACCAATCATCAGCCCATGCCGCCAGTACGATCATCCGCCTGCAATAGCCGATGACCGTTTGCGAGCTCGTGTACTCCATCATGCGGCTACTCGCCGTCAACCGGATGGCAGGTGTTGTGTTCATCCTGATGCCTCAGTGCATTACTCTGCGATCACTGGACCGATAAACGGATGGACCGCATGAACGGACTCTGGACCGCCTTCATGAACGTACACCGATGCCGACCGTGATAATGAGACTGTCCCATGTCCCATGTCTCCATCTCATGAGCGACAGCGTGAACGTGGCGATAGACTCATGGCCGATCACGCGGACAATCTACAGGGCGACTACACGCCGAACATGGTGACGACTCAACGTATTGCTGTGCGAATAAACGGCATTACAGACGCGATTGCCAGAGACTGTAGAAACACACACCCGAAGGGGAAAACTGCCGTAGAAACGATCCTGGACGATCCTAGACGCTCTCACAGCAGAACGCCCGATGAATCGCACACCGAACGATAGGGCGACTGATGCCATTACCCCTGAGAGTCAGACCGATCGAACAGCTGATGCGAGAGCATTGCTTGCCGATCACTTCCAGCACTTTGTGAGCGGCAATCGTCAGCCAGTATGAACGTGTTGAAGTCAGGAACCCCATGCCTTAAATCGGACAAACATATCCGAATCACCCGCAGACGGTTGACATGTGTGCATCAGGGAATGGACTAACCCGTAGGCGAATAACCGGCACCTCATTCGGTGAGATTCCGGGGCAGTGATTCCCCTTCGGGTGAGAGGCATTGCGGGAAAATCGGTTCATCGACTTCCGCGACTCGTGCCCGGATTTCCTCACCGAGATTGATGATGTTCTCATCGTGGCTGTGATCCGCACGAATAATCAGGGATGCCTTGAATGCTAAATCCAGAATCGACTTTGCCGCACTCAGTTGGACCTGATACGAATCGTTTTCTAGCAACCGTTTGAGTTTGCGTAAGCTCGTGATACTGGCCGCCGCCAGTGCGGAGATGGTGCGTTCCGCGATGTTTAACCGTAGTTTCTGAAAGTAGTTACGGAATTCCGGTTCTTCCATACGTCGGAACACGGTTCGGGCACAGACCCCCGCCGCCTTGCCCGTCTGTTCGTAGGTCATGCCGCGTGCCAGGCATTGGGCCATGCGGTCATCCTTTGTCGTATGCCTGTGGCCGCGTCCCATGATGGGAGCTCCCGAAGAAACAGACGAAGTTGATTGTCATTGTATGTCAGAGTGTGGATCGATACTATTCTCGATGTGGGTGTTCGTTCGGGTTGCAAACCGAATGAGCCAACGTGGGTTCCGGGCAGGAGCCGCCTCAGTTCTCTCTGCCTGGAACCCCGCCCGCAACACTGAGGCACAACGCATGTCTAATGCCCGCCCGTCGCCGTTCACGGTTATTGGCCCCGAATACAAACAAGTTGCGGGTAACCGTTCACGCCCTTTCGGGCAGTAGTGACGGGTTCTGGCCGGAGACGG
>JAIXLE010000174.1 GCA_026931725.1 Bacteroidales bacterium | reverse complement strand
GGCCGCTCCGCGTAACGCAGAGCCCGCCGTAGTTGCGTTGTCAGGTCCGCTAGGACATCCGCATACTCTTCGTCCGAAAAACAGCTCGCGTCACCCACGACGAGGCCGGAAAGATCCGCCCAGACATTCAGATTCTTGTAGACCACCTGGGCCGCATCGAGCAGCCAAGGGTTGCCCGTGTGGGCCAGGACAAACCGCGTCTCCGGGTGATCAACCGCGACTTCATCGACCCCGAGTGGGTGTGCGAACTTGAGCTTGGCTTCCGGGGAATAGGTATCGCCCGTGTGGAAAATCATCGGCACCCGATAGCGGCCCGCCAGTTCGTAGTAGGGTCGATAATTCGGATGCGCGGGTTCATAGTGCAGATAGCCCAAATATCCTTTCAGAGCCACCACACGACCGCGGGCCAACTCGGCTTCCACTCGGCCGAGGTGTTCCCGATCGTCGCCCCGCACGGGATCGGCCACGCCAATCGCCCGCAACCCAGGCACCAGTTGGGCGATCCTCAGAGTCGCCGCGATGCCGAGCGGGTCATCGGCTGGTGCGTTCCATTCCCCCATCGCAAAGGCTTGTGTCACACCGGCGGTGCGCATCTCCGCGCGCAGCGTCTGCGCGACCGCCTCCGGGCGTTGTCTCAACAAAGGCGAAAGCGTCCCGGTGCCGGGAATGCGCGGCGGGACGACGTGAATGTGGGCGTCGATCATCCAAAACACCCCGGTCAGAGTGAACCTTATTCCGTACAATATCGACAGTTTGTCAGTACCGCATCCTATTCCTGTACTCCGAAACGGACGACGCACCGATGAAACCCCGGCTGTTTACTCCTGGCCCGACCCCGGTCCCCGAAGAGACCCTGCTCGAACTGGCCAAGCCGGTCTGGTATCACCGCTCCGCCGAAGCCAAAGCCATCCTCGGCGAAGTGGCAGAAGACCTCAAGTATGTATTCCAGACAGCCCACCCCGTCATGGTTCTCACCAGTTCCGGCACCGGCGCGATGGAGGCGGCGGTCGTCAACACCTTGGCCCCCGGCGAAAAAGCGATCCTCCTGACGGCTGGGAAATGGGGGGATCGGTTCCGCGGCATTCTCAAGGCGTATGACACGAACCTCGTCGTGGTCGAACAGCCCTTCGGCAAAGCGATCACCCCGGAGATGCTGGAAAAGGCGCTTGCTGAGAACCCAGATACCAAAGTGGTGTTCGCCACACTGTCGGAAACATCGACAGGGATTGGCCATGATATTGCGGCCTTCGGTCAGATCGTCGCCCGCACGGATGCCATCCTCGTCGTGGACGGCATCAGCGGCCTCGGCGCGATGGAATGCCGGATGGATGCTTGGAACATCGACGTGCTGCTCACCGGTTCCCAGAAAGCGATGATGCTACCGCCCGGACTGGCCTACATCGGTGTCTCGGAGAAGGGCTGGAAGAAAATCGACGCGACCCCGGTACGGTCGTACTACTTCGATCTCCGCAAGTACAAGAAGTCCATCGCCGAAAACGACACTCCGTTCACCCCCGCGAACACGCTCATCAAGGCTCAACGCACCAGCTTGAAGCGGATTCGTGCCGAGGGAATCGAAAACCTCTGGGCTCGCCATGCGAAACTGGCGCAGGCCACCCGTGCCGGGGTGCAGGCACTCGGCTTGTCGTTGTTCGCGGAGCGGCCCAACAATGCCCTCACCGTCATCGCGGTGCCCGAAGGGATCGACGGCAGCGCCGTGTTGAAGAAGTTGGAAAAACAGCACGGCTTCAAACTGGCGGACGGTCAGGACACGATGAAAGGCAAAATCTGGCGACTGTCGCACATGGGGTACACCGATGCCTTTGAGGTACTCGGGGCCATCGCGGCACTGGAGCTCGTTCTGGCCGAGAGCGGCTACACGTTCGAGATCGGGGCTGGTGTGGCCGCGTTCCAAAAAGCCTACGCCGGTTGAGCTGCTGACCCACGAACAGTAGTGGACGGGTGAACCGCGAGTGTCGGGAAAATCGGTGAACTTCACGAACCGGAGCGACCACAATGGCTCCGGTTCCTCTATCGTATTCTGAATATCATTTTTGCACGAAGAATCATGCGGTCCCAGTGCTGAACAATCTGGCGATACACGGAATACTGGGTAACAGACTACCGGATCCGCACGGTGCCCAGTTTCGCGGCGGGTGTTTCCACGCCGGAGGGGAGAGGCAATTCCGGCACCGTGGGCGGCGGGACCGTGGGTAGAGGGGACGCGGGAGGAGGAATCGGCTGCGTCGAACCGGGGGCTGGCGGCAGCACCGGAGAAGTCGGGCGGGAAATCGGAACGACGTTGGCATCGCGGTCGGCCTCAAATTCCCGTCCATCCAGCGTCACGAATCGTACCACCACCCGAATTTTCTTCATGTTCGGCAGCCGATCCCACTGTAGCAGCACGAAATATCCGCTGGAGATAAACCCGGCTCGCCAGACCTTCCGCAGTTCATCCGGTGAGACTTCCCAGCGGCCGATGGGCACTTTCAACCCTTCGGGGGTGATTTCGTAACACGCCACCGCCACTCGCCCCGGAGCCTTCACGGGGGAACCGTCGCTATCCTTCGGTACAATCACGAGTTGCAAAGACTCATCACCGGGGCAACCGTCATCGTCGAAGCCACCCGTGCCCGCTGCCAGGGTGATCGTGGTGACGGGCAGCGCGGGGGTGGAAGCCGGACGGTATGCCGGGTCACCAGGCGGGCAACCGGGTTGGCCCGGAACAAGCACTCCCCCCATTCCCGTTCCTGTTCCGGGAATGGGGGACGGTATGTGACCGAGTTGCCGTTGGTAGGTTTCGTTGAGCAATCGCAGATGCGTGATTTCCGAACGCGCCGCCGCCAGTTCCTGATCGCGGGTCCGCAGTTCCGCCGTGAGTAGGTCGAATTTGGCATCCGGCTTGCCCAGGTTCCGACAACCGATGAGGGTAGACCCTCCCCACATTCCAATAGAAATACAAATGACCCGAACCCACCTGCCGCTCAGCAGCGTGGGGGTACGGGTCACAGGGGTTCGGGCATTTCGGGTCATCCTCACCATGCCCGACGGCTAGGCCGTCTTAGCTGTGGATCGCCGGGTTATCCGGCACCCGGAGCACCACCGGGGGCATCCGTAACTTTTTCCAGTACCGCGTCAATCAGTCCGTAATCCCGAGCCTCCTCGGCGGTCATGAAGTTGTCGCGATCCGTATCTTTCTCGATCGTTTCGAGGGTCTTTCCGGTATGCTTCACCAGGACACCGTTGAGCCGAACTTTCAACTTCCGAATGTTCTTCACATGGATGTCGATGTCCGTAGCGGTTCCCTCGTAACCACCGAGGGGCTGGTGAATCATAATTTCGGCATTCGGTAAGGCGAAGCGTCGGCCCTTTTCCCCCGCGGTGAGGAGGACGGCTCCCATGCTGGCCGCAAGACCGATGCAATAGGTGCTAACCGGGCAGCTGATAAACTGCATGGTGTCATAAATGGCCATCCCCGCCGAGACGCTTCCGCCGGGGCTGTTGATGTACATGTGGATGTCGGCCTTGGGGTCTTGCCCTTGCAGCAGGAGCAATTGGGCGACGATGGCGTTGGCCATCTCATCGCGCACGACACCTTGGAGGAAGATAATGCGATCCTTGAGGAGTCGGCTATAAATATCGTAAACCCGCTCCTCACGGCCATTGCTTTCGACGACATACGGAATCGGCGGCATGATTGGAGTTCCTCAGGAAGCCACAGGTCGTGTCTTCTGCCTGCGGGTGGAGTCGGCATTCCGCCCCTCATTCCCTCTTGGGAAGAGGGGGGACCAGATGAATGAATCCTTTCGGGTGAGCCAGTGTGGCCCGATCCCTTTTTACTGCAATGGTTTACTTCTTCTCTGAGGCATCCGGCCGCACCAGTACCTCATCCACGAGGCCGAAATCCTTGGCTTCCTGGGCCGAGAAATAGCGGTCGCGGTCGGTTTCCTTGCGGATCACGTCGATCGGTTGCCCCGTGTGCTTGGCGAGGATCTGATTGAGTCGTTCATGCTCTTTCAGAATCTCGGAAGCCTGAATTTCGATGTCCGACACCTGGCCGCCGACTTGGCCATAGGGCTGATGGCACATCACCTTGCTGTTCGGCAGGCAGTAGCGTTTCCCCTTCGTCCCAGCGACGAGCAGGATCGCGGCCCCGCTGGCGGCCAGACCCATGCAATAGGTGTTGATGGGGCATTCCATGAATTGCATGGCATCGTACATCGCCAGGGTAGCGGACACACTGCCGCCGGGGCTGTTGATGTACATGTGAATATCGGCTGTTTTGTTCTCAGTAACGAGGAACAACATCTTCTGGATGGTGATGTTCGCCAGATAGTCCGTGATGCGGGGGTCGCCGCCGGTTTCGGGCGAGCTACCAACGAAGACGATCCGGTTTTCCATCAGCAAGTCGGACAGGGTCATGGTCCGCTGCCGGCTGTATTCCCGATAGCGCTGCAACACCGGCTGGACCGGCCCGGCCATGACCGTGGGGTCGATTGGAGGGAGCATGGGGAACCTTTCTACGGGACGGCGAACCCGGAACACCAGCGTGTGAACCCGGCGAACCGCCTCGCTGGTTGGGTCGGTTCGCCAAAAAATTGGGGGCCAGACGGCCCCCATTGCGTATCGTCATGCGATTTACTTTACGCAGTCCGTCAATTGGCGGGCGCGGTTTCTTCGCCACTCGCGGCAACTTCGGTCTGGACCGTGGCCACATCGCCTTCGTCGACCTCGGCCGGATTCATTTCATAATCTTCGTAGGTCGCGGTTTCCAAGACCAGATTGAGTGCTTTTCGCTCCAGGAGTTCCGTAGCGATCGTTTCGATGAGGTCTTCGCGTTCCAGTCGAGCCCGCATCTTCCGGGGGCTTTCGTTGGCCTGGTCCGCGAGCCGTTCGATTTCGTTGTCGATGTCACTCTCTTCGACTTCGATTTTTTCGAGTTCCGCGATCTTCTGGAGGACGAAGTGTTCTTTGAGTGCGATCATGGTACTGCGCACCACGTCTTGCTCCAGCACGCGGCGGCGAGCTTCGATTTGCTCATCGGATATACCGGATTCTTGCATTTCCATCACCCGGCGTGCGAGCGCCCGGCGCGATTGCCGAATGAGCAAATCGCGGGGCAGATCGAGATTTGTGTTGCTGGCCAGTTGCCGCATCAAATCTTGCCGGATCGCTTGCCGCTGATTGTAAGCGAGACTCCGTTCCAGACGTATGCGAATAATTTCGCGCAGTATATCCTCGGAACGCACGCCGAAGTGAGCCAAAATCTCGGGTGTCAGTTCGGGCTGGCGGATCGTCTTGATGTCTTTGACGGTGAACGCGGCCTGCATGGTTTGACCCCGCAGAGCTTCGTTGGAAACTTCTTGCGAGATGACGAGATTCACAGTGCGTGTTTCCCCGACCTTCGCTCCGGCCATTTGTTTGGCGAAGTTTTCGACGATCCCATCGGAGAAAGCGAGTCGTTTTTCGATTTTGACGCGGATTTCTTCCGAGCGGTTCAATTCCTTGCCATTGTGCGTGACCACGAGGTCCGCGGTGACGAGATCGTCCGCTTCCACCGCGCCATCTTTCGGAATGATTTGCCCAAACGGTTCGAGCAACCGACCGAGTTCCTTCTGAATATCGGTGTCGGTGATCGTGTATGTGGGCCGCCGCAGTTGGCGTCCTTTATATTCCGGGAGATCAAACTCTGGACGCACCTCGATGTCGAATTCGTAAATCATCGGGCCATCGTCGGGGATGACGACGGCGTTGGGGTCGAGGTCTGGCGGGCTCAGCGGCGAAAGCGTGCTTTCCTCGGCCATTTGTTCCAAGCTGGCCATGAGGATTTCATTTTTCACCTCGGCCGCAACTTCTTTTTGGAACTTCTTCATGATGATTTTACGGGGTGCCTTTCCCAGGCGGAAGCCGGGCACCTGGGCGGGGTGTTGCCGCACCAAATCCGAGAATTTCTCGTCCAGACGGGCATCAATGATTCCACGTTCGATCGAGACTTTGACATGCTTTTTGCAGGGGCCAATGTCTGTGATGTCAACGTGTTGCGTGAGTTTGATGGCCTCTTCGGGGTTGGCAACCGCCGTGGCATCGCCGGTTTCGGGGAGTTCGTCGGCCATGATAGGCTCCTGGTTCACACTGACCGGAATCGTCCGGCCGATCCGGCCACCTGCCGGGAAAGCACACGATAGAAACACAAGAAGCCGGGAAGAACCGGGGCAGTGGAATACACCACTGTCGGCCCCAGACTTCTCGGCTTCATGAATCCAACTCCACGACCCAAAGACTGACAAGCAGACACTTTGAATCAAGAGCGGGTGATGGGACTTGAACCCACGACAACCTCGTTGGCAACGAGGTACTCTACCACTGAGTTACACCCGCAACGAAGATCAATTTATAGCGACCCGGCTTTCGTTTCAAGTGCGGATCGCAAGAAATTGTGATCCCGTCTGGTAAGCCGTTTGCGCGGTTTCGTTTCTGGGGCGATTCGGCTGGGCGAACAGACTCGGTCCCCGGTTTCGAGACGAGGAATTTTATGGCTTCAAGGCTTTCGTAACCGCTTGTACGAGTTCATCGGAAGTCGGCTCGACACCGGAAGTAAAGCGGGCCACGACGTGCCCTTTCCGGTCGACGAGGAATTTCTCGAAATTCCAGCCGACTTCTTTCCCTTGGGTTTTGGGGTTGGGGTCTGCGGCGATGAGGGCTTTATAGAGCGCGTGCATTTGATCGCCTTTGAGAATCATTTTCGCTGTCATGGGGAACGTGACGCTATAATTCGTCCGACAAAACTTCATAATGTCGGCTTCGGAGCCCGGTTCTTGGCGACCGAAATCGTTCGAGGGAACGCCGAGGACCACGAGTCCCTCTTTTTCATACTTCTGGAAGAGCGTTTGCAGTCCTTCGTACTGTGGGGTGTAACCACACTCGCTGGCGACATTGACGATGAGGACGACTTTGCCCTTATATTGGGCCAGATCGAGTTTCTTGCCGTCGATCCCCGTGATGGTGTGTTGAAGCGGTCCAGTCACGCGATGATCTCCCCAGGCAGAGCCTGATACCAGTAGACAGACCATGCTGAGCATGGCGGAGTGTCGAGTTCGGAACCACGGCATCGTGATGATCCTTTCCAGGAACGCGTGAGAAAGCAGAGTCGGCTTGTTTGGCGGGCTATGCCAGTTGGCCTGTGGGATTCTATTCCCAACCCACAGAGCGGGAACTTGTCGCGCTGGGTTCCTTTTGTGGAGAACAGGAGGCGAACTCGTCGATTATAGCCCGTCTGCGATCGGGGAATCCGTATAATTCCTAAAGATCGCCCGAAGTGCCCTCATTTCATCGTGTACGATCCGTGGAGAGAGTTGACGCGCAGGCGATGAAACGTCAGCCTACACTCAGTAAGAAATTGGGTGCCGACATTGCGGGCACCTGGGGTGCCGAATCCGACTCGCCGGATGGGTAAATTGCCATGCGTGTGCAAATCGCACCCTCGCCCCCCTCCGCTGGGCCTGGGCACACTCTGAGTACGTTCTTGATCGACGAAACCATCGCGATTGATGCGGGCGGACTCGGGATGAGTTGGCCACCAGAAGCCTTGGCACGCATCCACGATGTGTTTATCACGCATTCCCACATTGACCATCTTGCGGGTTTAGCGGTTTTCCTGGACACGATCTACGACCTGGGGCCACCGCCCACGATCCACGCCTCGGCGGCCACGCTGCGATCGATTCGCAAAGATGTATTCAACGATCGGCTGTTCCCGGATTTCGTGAAATTGTCTCGGATCATGCCTCCGTTTTTGACCCTTGCGGAGATTGATGCGGATATTCCGGTTTCCGTGGGGAAGTACCAGATCACACCGATTGCGGTGCATCACACGATTCCCACCGTTAATTATTTGATTGATGATGGGGAAACGGTCCTGGCGATTTTAACCGATACCGCGCCGGTTCCGAGCGTCTTTGCGCGAGTGGCCGCGACTCCACGGCTCGGAGCGGTATTGTTGGAATGTTCGTTCCCGAGCCACCAAGCTCGGCTTGCGGATATTAGTAAGCATCTCACACCGTCACAATTCCGCGAGGCGGTTGGCCTGCTACCATCAGTTGTTCCCGTCTATGCGATTCACATTAAACCACGGTTTTATACTGAAATTGTTGCGGAATTGAACGATTTGGATTTGCTGAATTTCCAAGGTGTCGCAGAACCGGGGGACATCATTGAAGTCCGCCCGCCTGCGGTGGTGGGTTATCTCTCCGCTCCCTGACCGCGTGATCAAAACGGCACGTCATCCACAATATGCGGAATACGATCGGGAACAGGCTTCGCGGGTTGCTCGTACTTCACGGGCATGACACGCGGTGGTTCATCGAAGGAAACCCAGCGTTCCGGTTTGGGAGCCGGGCAGGGGGCCACTGCGACATTCACCAGATCGAGAACCGCTGGTGAGTCCTCCTCCTGTGGGCGGCATTCGGGTACAGGCTCCGTAATCGCCGTGACGGTATGTGGGCACGTTCCATTCACGCAAGGGCCGCAGTGGCTCGACTTCCCGCCGTTGGTCACGAAGTAGATTCCGCCACCCGCGATTACGGTGATTGCTGCTATTCCCATCACGCTCCGCATGGTTTCCGCCTCCGTAACAACTCGACTACCCAACGGAGCGATATAGCCTGCTCCGGCCCCATGCGCCAATGGGGATCTTGGCTGCGGCCACAGGCTGCACGAGGCCGCCTCGCGTGGTATCCGGCATCGGTCAAAATATTTGAAGATGTTAAGTGATAACCCATCAACACGGATGATCGGCTCACGGAGATTTGCGCAAAGTCCCAGAAAGAAATCCTCGGAAAATATCGGTTTGCAGAGTCGGCTTTCCCTACGCTCCAAAATTTTGCTACACTACTGTTATCTGAGAGATTGTACAGACACAGGAATGAGGCAGGGCACCCCGGATGGGGATTTACGACCGCGATTACTACCGAGATGACGACGGCGGCTGGCTGTCCGGCTTGGGTGGCCGTGGTGTCATCTGGATCATCGGTGTAACCGTGGGGGTGTATATCCTCCAGTTACTCACCCGCAATCCGTGGCCGGACCCCGTCACGCTCTGGGGAGCGTTTCAACCCGAATTGATTTTGCAAGGGCAAGTCTGGCGGATTTTCACCGCGGAGCTCGTCCAAGACTCCCGAACGGGCAGTTCGTTGATCTCCCTGGCTTTTGGTATGTATTTCGTCTTCATATTCGGCGGCGGTGTCGAGGGGATCTACGGCAAAGCGGAAACAATCTGGTTTTATGTCACCTCCGCCATCGTGGCCTCGCTGGGGATGTTGTTGGTCTACCTGTTGTTCTGGCGCGGGGTTTTGGTTCCACCGACATTCGGCTCCGGCCCCGCGATTACGGCGCTGCTGGTTTTGTTTGCGTGCCACCATCCGACACATCGGATTTTGGTCATGTTCGTGATTCCCATGCCGATCTGGCTGCTTGTGGCCGTGATTGTGCTTCTCAATACGCTGGGCTTCTTCGGCACCGGCGGGGCGACCGCTTTTTCCGGCACCTTAACCGCAGTCGGTTTTGCGTTCCTTTACTATTGGCAGCAGTTGCGGATTTCCACAATGTTTACGGGTTTGCGTGACCGTTTGCGCCCGCAACGCTCCACACGCCTGCGACTCTATGATGAATCCGATGAGCGGTTCCCATCCGCCGTATCGGCATCTCGGGCAACGGCCCCCACACGAACAACAACGGTTGCGAGTTCCAACCCGCGACCCGTGGACGAACATTTGGAAGCCAAGCTCGACCAGATTCTCGAAAAAGTTTCGTTGTCGGGCCGTGAGAGCCTGAGCCCGGAAGAAAATGAGCTGCTCTTGCGTGCCAGCGAAATCTACAAACGTCGCCGCGATTCGTGAACAGAAACAGGAGAATTTCCCCGCCCGGAGCCTTGTATCATGCCCCTCTATACCTACACTTGCTCGGATTGTGACCGAGAATTTGAATCCCTGAGTACGCGATTCATTGCCGATGCCGTCCCGGATTGTCCCACATGTGGTCATCGGAACGTGGTCCGAAGCCTGCCTTTACCAGCTCGCTCCGTTTCGCGTGATCCTGCCGTCAACTGTCAAGGGAATGGCCCTCCCTGCGGTGCCCCCTGGTGTGGGCGTTTGGAGTCGTAATCGACTCCGGGATAAGTCGTCTGGCGCATACGACTAATCGTTCCTGATGAGCCACGCAGAAATGCGGCCCCACCGATGCTCAGAAGATCCCGGCATCGTACAGAATCGTTATTTCCTATTGCAAGATCGTCGCAATATGAATTTTTCGTGTAATCTGACATCGGATTATTGATTTTCTCTTGCCAACTGTTGTAGACTCACATAGAAATAAGTATCGAAGTGCACACCGTTCCCGACACGTCCCAGATGTGGAACGTGACACTCTTCATCCTGGCCGTCACCCGGCCCGACTGGCCCCTGTCAGTCGCCCTCGCTGCTTTAAGGATTTGTGCCACATGACCGACCCCAAACATGCCAAACATTGTGCGGATCTTCTCCAGGCCATCGCTGAGCCGAATCGGATTCGGATTATTGATGCGTTGCGTTCTGGTCAAAAGAATGTGACCGAACTCGCCAAACTATTGAGTGTCGAGATTGTCAACGTCTCGCACCATCTCGGTGTCCTCCGCCAGGCCGGACTCGTTCAAGACGAGAAACATGGCCGCTTTGTGGTCTACTCGCTGCACCCCAAACTGTTCAGCAACGAGAGCAACAAAGCCACCTACCTCGAACTGGGTTGGTGCCGTATCGAGATTGCGAATCAGTAAACCGCTCTTTCTACTCCCCCATCACCGGATGGGGGCTTCTTGGAAAATGAGCCGGTGATTCTAGTCCCGGATCGCTCAACCGGGTTCCTGGGATAAACGGATCATCTGATCGTGTGGTCCCGGTGCGTGCCTGTGTGCGTTGCCTGCTACCTTAAGGGGTATTCGGAAGCGGTATCATTGATGAACGGTTGGTTGATTATCGATAAACCTGCGGGCATCACTTCCCGCGATGTGGTCAACCGCGTGCAGCGTACGCTGCCTCGCCGTACCAAGATCGGCCATACCGGCACACTCGACCCCCTGGCGACGGGGGTACTGGTGCTTTGTGTCGGTGCCGCAACCAAACTGGCCGATCGTGTACAAGCGATGGGTAAGGTTTACGAATCCCAATTCCGACTCGGTGCCGTCAGCGATACCGACGATGCCGATGGCACAGTCACGCACATGGAAGGAATTGTGCCGCCCTCCCAGGATGCGATTTCATCCGCGTTGCAGCAGTTCCTCGGGATCATCGAACAACGCCCGCCCGCATTTTCGGCCTTGAAGGTGGAAGGTCGTCGTGCCCATGCGCTCGCCCGTTCCGGGCAGGCCGTAGAACTCACCCCACGATCGGTACGGGTCGATTCCGTGGAATTGCTGGGTTACGAATGGCCGTTCCTCGCCGTGCGGATTGCCTGTGGGAAGGGAACGTACATTCGTTCGATCGCTCGGGATCTCGGCGGTATTCTTGGGGTTGGTGGATTGGTCGCCACATTACGGCGTACCCGAGTTGGCCCGTTTACGGTGGAGCGGGCTGTCTCCCCGGAATTGGACCCGCAATCAGTGCGACAACATCTGCTTCCGATGTCCGCGATGGAGTGGACGGAGCCATCATTCCATGATACCAACCACGCCCATTGCACAAGAACAATCCCGCTGACCGAAGAGTGACGCATCACATGGCTGGGGTTTCGCAATAATAGATAGCCCTCGGTCCACGGTTCTTCGCAGCTGTGGTGGGATTTCCGAGAGCGGCGGAAACCGCGAGAAAAGGAAGAATAAGTTCGGACATTTTTCTGTCTCATTCGTCACGTCCTCCGGGTATAGTGAAGACAACCTGCCCGTAAAACTTCTGAAACACGCGCGGTTTACCCGTATGGGAACGACAACCGCGAACCGTTTTCCCCCTGGTCGGCGCACTGTCCCCTTTGGAGCCCGAATCATGCCCCCGGCTCAAAAAACCGCGAAACCTGCCCCCACCAAGAAGAACGAGCCCACTCAGACCAAGACCGTCATCAACCCGGATGTGCAAGTGCAATGCATCCGGTTCCGTCCCTGTGGGAAAATCTTGGCCGCCGCGGGGTGTGATGGCACCGTCCGCCGTTGGGAAATCAGCGGAGACAAGCCGACCGAATTGCCAACCATGTCGGGGCATCAGGGATGGACGACGGGGATTGCCTTCCATGCGGATCGCCCACGACTCGTCTCCGCCGATTCCTGGGGAAAGGTCATCGCTTGGGATGACACCGCGCGGGAACCGAAAAAGCTCTGGGAAACCCCCGCACACGATGGCTGGATTCGGAAAATCGACATCAGCCCGGATGGCCGCTCCGTTCTGACCTGTGGCTCCGATGGTTTTGCTCGCCTCTGGAGTTTGGACACCGGAAAGAAAACCGCCGAGTTTGCCTGTAACGATCCGGTACTCGCGGCGGCGTTCCATCCCTCTGGGAAGATGCTCGTCACCGGCACGCTTCATGCCATCGTCACGAAATGGGACTTAGCCACCAAGCAGCCCGTGGGCACTTACGATGCCGGTGTGCTGTACAAGGAAAGTCGATTGCAGGATGTCGGCGGTGTCCGCTGTTTCGCGTTCCGTGCTGATGGTCACAATCTCTATGTCGGCGGCACCTTACCGAGCAACGGCGGCAGCGTCCAGGGGTTGCCCCACATCCTCAGTTTTGACTGGGCCTCCGGGAAATCGACGGGCATTTGGAAAGGGAACAACCCCAGCGATGGTTTCGTCTACGATCTGTTGGTACGTCCGCAAGGGGAAGTCGTGGCCGTCACCAGCGGGCAACCGGGACGCGGGCAACTCCTGTTCTGGACACCGGGTAGCGAAACGGCCACGTTCCTCACCACGAAAATGCCCAACTGTCACAGCCTCACATTGCACCCGGACGGCGTTCAACTCGCCGTCGCGGCGACCAACGGCGGCAGCAACGGCAACGGAAAAGGACAAGGGGATTACAAGGCGAACTTCTCCCCGATTCACTTCTGGACCCTACCGGAGAAGGTGTGAACCCGTCGGCTGCGGATAACCCGCCAGAAACCGAGGCTCGGTTCGGCTCTGCACTCAGCACCACCACGCGGGTCGGCGTGGTGCGGGTCAGCGGTGAACACAAGACCGATCACCTCGATGATCTCGCCGTGGAGGAGCCGGTCGAAATTCAGATCACCTACGGATCTCGGGCAGAGCGTCAACGTCGTACTGTGGCCATTACGATGCGGACACCCGGCCATGATGCCGAACTCGCTGTGGGGTTTCTCGCCACGGAAACGATTCTGCAACGGGCTACAGACATCCAGGCGATCACGACCGGGCGTAGCCGGGTTACGGTCGAACTGCGTCCAACTGTGACCGTGAATCTGGCCCGACTCGAACGGCATTTCTACACCACGTCCAGTTGTGGCATCTGTGGGAAATCCTCGCTCGAAGCCGTGGAAACGGCCTGTGAAGGGCCGCGACCGGGGCAGCCCCTCGTGGCGATCACGCGGTTTCATCAGTTGAATCAGCAACTCCGCGCCGCCCAACCCGCGTTCTCGGCAACAGGCGGCCTGCACGCGGCGGCACTCTTTGACACCGCGGGCCAGTTACTCTCTGTCCGCGAAGATGTGGGCCGACATAATGCCGTCGATAAGCTGTTGGGGGCGGAATTTCAGGCAGATCGCTGGCCGCTTGCGGAACGCATTCTGTTCGTCAGCGGTCGAGCGAGTTTTGAACTGGTGCAGAAAGCCGCGATTGCGGGAGTCCCGATTTTCGCGGCAGTCGGCGCACCATCGAGCCTGGCGGTGCAGCTGGCTCGGAACTTCCGCATGACCTTGCTGGGCTTCGTCCGCGATGGACGCTTCAACATCTACAGCGGGGCAGAACGGGTCCGCGCGTGAGCGAGGATGGGGGTTATTCCATTTCCGGTGTCAGCCCCAGCACGACATCAAACCGGGCCGCGAGTTCGCCGGTCTTCGAGCCTTGGATCGGGTCAAACGGCACCGTCACCGATTCCTGTTCCTTGGGGTTGCGAATATCCCGCCAGATCCCGTCACGGGCGTTGCCGGGGTGGCCCTTGATGTAGCATTGCGTGGTCAGCAAGTGCTTGCCGCCGCGTTTGATCTTGAAGTGAATGTGCGGCGTGCGGCCAGGGTACGGAACCGGCTTGATCGTGCGGAAGTAGTAGCCACCATCCGAGGCGGTCGTGAACCGACCAAAGCCCTGGAAGTGGCGGTCCTGCTTCTCTTTGTTCCCGGTTCGGCTGTGCAGGTACGCACCGTTGGCATCGCACTGCCAGATTTCCACCACGACATTCTTCAACGGATTCCCCGTCCGGTCGAGAATCCGCCCGGTCAGGTGGGTAATGTCGCCGACCGCTGGGGTGATCGTGTCGTTAATCACCAGCAGATCGTTATCGGTGTCGAGCGGCAGTTTGTCCGGGTAGAACGGCCCTTCTGTTTGTCGGGGCGTGCGGGTGAGTTCTTCCGCGAACGCCCCCGGAACCAGGAAGAAACTCGCGGCGGATCCGGCAACGAACTGACGGCGGGATGGTGAAAACAAGTGTGCAGGCATTCTCGACTCCTCAAGCGGGGGAAACGGTAACACAGTCTGAATAACCGCGTGTCACCTCACTTCTTTCCGGTTCCGCTGAGTATACCTAAAACTTTAAGATTTTCACGACCAGAATGGTTACACCATCCCCCACAATCGCCGCAGTGCCCACTCGCCGCCGAGCAGGAGAGCGAACAGCACGAGCCACATCGGCAGAAACGGGCCAGAATGGTTTCGCCGCCAGTCGGGGTAGAAGTGCGGCTTGGGTTTCATCAGGCTGTTCGGCTGATTGGCCAATTCTTTCAGGAACGCGGGCAGTTCTTCGAGTCGGTGGGCGGTGCCGCCGCCAGCCTCGGCGAGTTTCTGAAGGAATAACGGCTCCGCCGCGACACGCAGCATTTCATCGGTAGTTTCCGCATACACCAGGAACCGGGCGACGGCCTCCCCTTTGACTTCCGCCATCGCCGCTTCGGGTGCGGGGTTCTGACCAGTTGCCGAAAGTTGGACGATATATTCTCCGGGTCGTGTGGGATCGTAGGGCACCTGGAATTTGCCATCCGCCGTGGGAATCACGGGTCGGGTACGAGCGGTGGCCGCGGTTTCGCCAGGGGCGATCACTTTCACTTCAAACTGCGGATTCTGAGCAGGGGCACCACCAGGAGCCCGCAAGCCGACTTCGATCTTTTGTGGCCCACCGACCGGCAATCGGCGAAACTCGGGTCGCGCGAAGGCTGCGCCTTCCTCTTCTTCCTGATGGGCCAGCCAGAGAACCAGTTGTCGCCAGAACTGGCTATGGAACTGCATACCCTCGTCCGATTGCGGTTGGCCGAGACGCTGCCAGAGGTAGGTATCCTGCGCGGCGAGGGCCAGTACCCGGCCCCGGTTACTATCACCGATTTGGTGCCCAGCCAAAACCGGCGGGAGCGTCGCCGACAAAGCTTCCGGCGCGGGAACGGGCTGATCCGCGCGGAGGTCCGATGCCACCGCGTAGAGCGTTGCCGTCGGCTTCACCGTGCCCATCCGACTCAAGCCCGTGAAGCGAGAAAAACCGTCACGGCTATTGAGTTTCAACCAGGATGCGATCGTATCGGCTTCCGATGCGCCGAGCCGGTTGACGTATTGCGGCAATTCGCGGGCGGTCGGCAAATACTGATAACGGTTGCCTCGCCCCGTGAAGAAGTCGGCCCGCACGGGAGGTGCGCCAGTCAGATCGACCGGCAAAATATCGGTGATCGCGGTGATGCCCCCCCAGCCGGTCGCATCCGGGTAACCCGGCGTGCCGGTGAAGGTCGCATGTCCGCCCGTGAACAGCAGGCCGGCACCCTTCTTCGTCACCTGCTCGGCAATCTGTGCGGGTAACTGCGGGTCGATGCTGGTGAGCTGCTTCCCGGAGATGTTGCCAATGATGATGACATCGTAAGCCTGCTGCTGGAAGTCGAACGCGGCCCGTTCGGAGGGGGACGGCGGTTCGTCGGTTTGCCGGATGACTTCGTATACATCAATCCGTTTGTCGGCAGCGAGCGCCCGACGAATCGCGGCATGTTCAAAGGACAATCGGTTGACGATCAGCACCCGCACGCCTTCTCTGGTGACGGTCAAATACGATTCGATGACGTTGTTCGCCGGGGCCACATCGCCGGGGACGCTGGTAATCGGAATCTCCACCCGTACCTTGACTTCTCCCGGCAAGTCCGGCGCTTTAAGCGAAATCAGAACGGTATTGTCTCGTTCTTCCGCGAGTGTGGCCCGTTCTGTGGCGACATCCTGATAGCCCTTGCCGTCGCCCGTGTCGAATTGCACCTTCACCGGCACATTCGCTCCGATGAAGCCGAAGGCGTTGACCACCAGTTTCAACGTGAGATCCTGCTTGATCGGCACCGGCGCGGGGTCCGCCGCAATCGCCGTGATGGCGACATCTCGCGCATCGCTGCCCGTTTCCCGCTTGCCGACTGAGAAGGTCGAAATCGGCGTGTCGAGCCGCTTCCAGCGGGCGGCTTCCTCCGTGGCACGAAACTGCGTGCCGTTATCAATACCGTCACCAATGATGAGATGCCCCCGCAGGAACCGTTCGGTTTGCCAGCGTTGGAAGGTGCGATTGAGGTAAGTGCCGTAATCGGAGCGTTTGGCATCTGCGGGCTTTTGCGGGTCGTAACGGTCCCGGTCTTCGCTAAAGTCCGGCGAGCCGAACGCATAGAGAATTACATCAATGTTCTGTTTCTCTTTCAGTTCTTCAATAATCGGTTCCGCTCGTGTGAGGGTGGCCCGTACCGCCTCAATGCGGGCTGTGCCGCCAATCTCGTCGCGGACGGACATGCTCTCGGAAAGGTCTACTCCCATCAGCAGAGTGGAAGGCAGTTTCGGGTCTTCCTGCACGCCGACGCTGGGCCGTACCGCGGTGAGTAGGACCACGAGCAGAGCAAGCAGCCGCAGGGTGAGTACGATCAACACCCGCCGCCGATGCGCCTGCGGATGGCCGAGGTAAGTCCAGATGGTGAGAACGGTCAACAACCCCGCCACCGCGCCAAGAGCGGGCCAACCGAGCGGATAGACCGACCACGGGAACGCGGGCTTGAGCGAGAAGAAGAACTCAGTATCGGTCATGCCGGACCACGGGACGAAGGCAGATCATCGTACCGAATCATCATACCCGATCTTCCCCGTTCTCGGCGAGCGGTCCCGGATTCTGTCGGAATTCCGCAACCTCGATCCGTGGTTGTGTCGTACCGTACTCATGGCCGTCTTGACCCGATGTCGAGGCCGCCAACTGCAAGGCTTGGGACTCCCGGAATCAGGATCAGGGCCAAGGGAGGGATTGCAGAATTCGGCAGAATTCTTAGTGGAAAAGGGGTAGAATACACAGCAGCAAACTGGCCGAAATGCGTCCAAGCGTGCAGAGAAATGGGGTTAATATGAACTCGCCAACACCAGGGATACCGCACGGCGAATACGATGGACCAGACGAGGATTGGACGGTCACAGAAGAAGATATTCGGCAGGCGGAAGAAAGGCTTGCAAGAGGGGAGTCGGTTGCCCTCTTCACCAGTATTTTCAAGCGTGCGATTACCGGCGATGGCATGTTTGGCGATGTTGGCATCGACCAACCCGATGATGATGATGATGATGATGATGATGACGATCAGGAACAGGAATAACGAACCTGCATTCCCTCACCCAGTCGGCATGGGTGTTGAAACTCATGTTGAAGGATTTGCGGAATTTGGTAGTGAAAAGCAAAGATCACGCCAAGGATAGCGGCCCGAAATGTTTTCAGTTTTGCCAGGAAAGGGGATTGTTATGACACCTGAACAAGAGCAGGAGCACGAACGAAAACTCGAAGCTGCGCGAAAAAGATGGAAGGAATCTGGGAGAAAGCCTGTGATTCGAGAGATATTTGGCACCCCGATTAGAATCAACGGAATGATTATCGACACCGCATACGTTCCTGATAAGCAGGAGTCCCAATCGCAAAACGATCAGGAACAGGAATAACGAACCTGCATTCCCTCACCCAGCGGGTGCCATCCGGCATCCGCTGTTTCGTTTGTTTCGCGGCATGGCATTGCCCTATCTCGACGGGAAGCGGCTGAACGACCTGCGGAGGTGGGTCAATCCGCCCCGGTGAGCCGCAATCCGATGGGCAGCCCTTCCCCGAAGAGGCGGGATTGGTCATCGGTTGCGTCGTGGATGACTTCTTCCACCATCTGCACCCAGGCCGGCGGAACCTGGGCGGCTTGCAGAGCGGCGATGACCCGCGCTTGGACAGTCTGGCTCACATCCAAACCACGGAGTCCGGTTTGCCGAGCGAGTTGAGCCAGACAGAATCCCCAACCGAGACGGTCCTGATCGCTGGCCGGGGTGAAGCGGAGTAGTTGTTCGAGCCATTGTTCCACGGTCGCCGGGTGTACGATCGTGTTCAGTGGGCCATAGAGCAGCTTGCGGGCTCCGAGGCGGGTCAGCGACCAAAACAGGTACGATGGGGGCCGCTCTTGGAGTTGCCCCAACAGCGTTTCGCCGAGTGTGCGTTTCGTCGGAATGTCGAGCCGTTCCAGAGAAGCCGCAGTACGCCACATCTCCGCTAGTTCATTCACGCTGGGCTTGAGGAATCCTTTCGTCTTCGTCGGCAGCAGGGCCGGGCGGAGCCGTGTCCAGAGGGTGAGCTGCCGGGCCGTGTTCAGGCCGCCGGAGATACGTCGCCACATGATCCAGTAATCGGCCCCGCCTTCGGGTATGGTCGGTTGGTTCGTGGGAGTCGTGGCTGAGGCGGCCGATGTGATGAGCTTCCAGAGTGCCTCAACGCGGTAACGGTCGAGCGGATCGCCAAAACCGGGGCGAAGACAGAAACCCGTGAGGTTGTACCAACGGGACAGGTGAGCCGGGGAACTCGCCCGCTGATCGGACACTTCCGTCAAGTAATCCCATAATCGACGGCACAACCCCATCGGCCAGTCACCCCGACTGGATTCCAACGCGGTTTCCAGGGCTTTGGGAAGCTGTTGCGGAGTCGGGCTGCCCGCACGGGTGAAGGCGGCCCGCATCTGTGCAGCCGCGGCTTCGACCTTTTCTTCCGGGAAGACATCGACAATGCGGCTGGCTTCGGCGGTGTCCTCGTCGCGGCGGGGGGTGTCTCGCACCACGTCGCGGACATTGAACTCCAGTCGCCAGCGGTTCCCTTCCCGCGACACGCAGTACAGTTCCAGCGTGCCAATCTCGGTGGCTTTTGCCAGCAGTGTGACCGGCACGCGCTTCGTTCCGGCCCGTTTGCCACCGCGGAGCATTGTGTGCAGCGGCGGCAATTGCAGCAAGGCCGAGGGGGGCAGATGTAAGAGTGTGCCCGCCGTGTCGTCACCCCGCACCGTGGAAGTGAACAACGGAAACAACACCGGCTGGCCGATCGCCAGTTCCATCTCCTGATCGGCGAGGCGGATTTCTTCCCCTTCCTGCAACCCGCGTGGCACGACGCACAGAACCGAAATCGTCGTAGTCGCATCCGATGCCGGGGGTGGCGATTGTGCCTCGATTCCCAGGTAGTACGAACGGGGAATCCCGCCGCCGATCCGCCGACCGCCGGACTGTTTCAACCAGCCGAAGTACGCCGCCCCCCAGGCCACGGCCAGATCCAGGGACGGCGTTGTCAGAACCAGGGGATTCCACGGCCGCTCGACTGTCTCGAACCAGGGCCGCATGACCGCGATGAGCCGATCTTGCAACGCCTTCGCGCTGAAGACTCCACCGTTGAACAGAATGGCATCGACGGGTTCCCGGTTCGGCAAATGCTCCCGCAGGAACGCGGCGAGATGCCGGGTAATGGCCGCATCGGAGACGTAGGGCAGTCCCATTTCCTGCAAGGCGGATCGCGCCGCACGGGTGGGCTGCGTCTCGAACGGCACCGCGGGGAAAAAACCTTCAAAAAGCGTGTTCGTCACGTCGTCCGCGGTGATGTCCCGTGAGATCGCACCGCCGATGACGGAACGGCCCCGCCCCATGACGGTCACGGGCACGCTGGCTGGTGGCTGCGGAGACAGCAGCGATTCCTTTGCTTGACGGCACGCCTGAATCAGGGCACCGAACTGGGCCGCATCGAGTCGCCCGGCGGGGAGTTTGGCTTCGACGGCTTTCGCCAGGGCCAAATCCATGTTGTCCCCGCCGAGTAGCAGGTGATCGCCGACGGCATCCCGTTCAAACGTGATCTCCCCTTGATCCTCACCGACACGAATCAGGCTCAAATCGGTCGTACCTCCGCCGACATCGACGACCAGACACCGCATCCCCGGCTTGAGCTGACCGGCTTCCTGGGGCGTGTGTGTGCCGAGCCAAGCATAAAAAGCGGCTTGCGGTTCTTCCAGCAAGAGAACATGCTGCAATCCGGCCTGTTTCGCGGCCTCGGCGGTGAGGTTGCGGGCCACATCATCAAATGACGCGGGCACGGTCAGCACGATCTGTTGATCTTCCAGGCGATTCTCGGGCGTTTGTGCATGGGCATGGTTCCACGCCGCCACGATATGCTTCAGATACTGTGTCGAGACTTCCAGCGGTGAGAGCCGGGGCACATCGGGCGGCCCACCCCACGGTAAGAGCGGGGCCGTGCGATCGACACCCGGATGACTCAACCAGGATTTTGCCGAAGACACCAACCGGCCCGGCACCTTGGCACCGTGGTTGCGGGCGAACACCCCCACCACATCGGTCGCATCCGGGCACCAGGGTAAAGCGATTGCCCCAGCGGGAAGGTCATGCGCACTGGGGAGATATAAAAACGATGGCAAGAGCGGTCGTTTCTCGACCTGCCCAGCGGCGACAACCTGCGTGATCGGAAAAGGTTGCAACTTCACCACGCCGGACTTCGCCCGCTGTTGCCGATCCACGAACGCAACAGCCGAGTTCGTTGTGCCGAGGTCGATACCAACGAGAAAGCGGGCCATACCAGTACCTTGTGACTGCGGGACACCATGCCATCGACGATTTTAGGACTCGACATCGGCGGGGCGAACCTGAAAGCCGCGACTGCCACGAAACAGGCCGTCACGGTTCCGTTTGCCCTCTGGAAGCAACCGGACCAGCTTCCCGCCGTTCTCGCTGCTCTCCTCAGACGATTTCCCGAAACAGACGGTCTGGCTGTCACCATGACCGGCGAATTGTGCGATTGTTACACGAACCGCGCTGAAGGGGTACAGCAGATTCTGGACGCGGTGGAAACCGTGGCCCACGGTCGGCCCGTGGGCGTGTGGAGTACCGGAGGCGTGTTCGTCAGCGTGGCCGAAGCCCGCCAAGAACCGCTCCGGGTCGCCTCGGCCAACTGGCACGCCCTGGCAATGTTCGCGGGGCGGATGGCCACAGGTGCATCCATACTTCTGGATGTCGGATCCACAACGACGGATGTGGTTTACATGCCATACGGTGAGCCCGAGGGGTACGTTGGCATGACGGATGCGGATCGGCTCCGGGATGGGTGTTTGATCTATACAGGGGTAGGGAGAACCCCGGTGTGTTCGCTTTCCGTGCCTCGGATCGCGGCTGAATTGTTTGCCACACTATCTGATGTGTACCTCTGGTCGGGTCGGGTTCCCGAAGATGTTGCCAACTGCGCCACTGCTGATGGCCGCCCCGCGACTCGGGCCTACGCCTACTCGCGATTGTGCCGAATGCTCGGTGGCGATGCGGAAACGATCGGCGAACTTCCTGTGCGCGAATTGGTGAATCGCTGCCATCAGAAGCAGCGTGATGTGATTGCCGATTCCATTCGGACCCATCTCAGGTCGATGCTCAGCCGGTCGAGATGCCATCTTCCCAATCCGCGGACGGCGATCCTCTCGGGTTCCGGCGAGTTTTTGGCGCGGGATGTGATAGATACAGGTATCGGAGAACCGCCCATCCGTGAGATCGTTGTGTTGAGTGATAACCTCGGACCACATGTTTCCACGGCGGCTCCGGCTTATGCTTTGGCGGTCCTGGCCACGGAGCGAGGGTTGCCGTGAACGAGAATGCCACTGGGAAATCGGATTGTGTTGTGGTGAAAGTTGGTGGAAGCCTGTACGACCATCCGTATCTTCAACCGGGTTTACGGGAGTATCTGGCGGGGATCGCGGCTGAGAAAATCCTGGTCGTCGCGGGCGGCGGTTCCATCGTGGAAGCGGTGCGAAAACTGGATCGGCACCAGAATTTGGGCGAACCTCTGGCCCATCAACTGGCACTCTTGGGATGTCAACTGACGACCCACTGGATGCGTTCTCTACTCGGTATCGAAACCGTCACGGCGGCCCTGGAATGGCACGCCGTTCCGCACAGCCCCCGGATCATGTTGTTGAATAGCTCCGAATTTTTGACCCAGTACGAAAAAGTCTATGGCGGCATGCCCCACACCTGGGCCGTGACTTCGGATTCGATCGCGGCCTGCGCGGCTCGTGTCGCACAAGCTCGGCTGGTGCTACTCAAATCTGTCGATGTTTCCACCGAAATGCCCTGGGAAGATGTGGCCGCGCACGGTGCCGTGGATGCCTACTTTCCCGTGATCGCAAGTACACTATCCGAGCGGATCGAACGGATCCATTTCCGTCGTTGGTTGGATGAACGATGTTCCCAACAGAAACCAAGCGAGTAAAGTGACATGATGACGGACTCGCAACCCCTATCCACGGATGCTCGCGTTTGGGCCGCGGATCTGTTCTTACGATTCGCGGAAACCGTGACGCAGCGTCTGTGCCGACGCTACCGCAATGTGGACCCCGACTTGGTGGCGGATGCCGTGACGGAAGCCATCCTCGCGGCGGACCCACAAACAGAATCGGTCCTGAAATTCTTGTACTCGCATGCCCGTCAGCGACTGCGTGTCGCACTCCGTAGCCAGATCCGACGGCGAGGGCGGGAAACAAAATATTCCGATCGCCGTGTCACAGACGACCGCAATTCTGGCCCTTCTCCCGCTGATGCGACCGCGGATCGTGAGCTTGCGGCAGCGGCTCGTGAACGACTGGCCACAACCCCAGAAGACCGGGCAACACTCAATCTTTGGCTAAATGGAGTTTCCGACCCCAAGGTTTTGGCACGGCAATTGGGGCTTCCGGCCAATGATACCGGCACGCAACAGGCCGCCCGATTGTTCGCTCGGCTGCGTAAACGCATCCAACGCGAACGAGAACGGGAACGGCAGCAACACCCTACTCAGGATGACGTTCCATGACTGGGAATTCCCCCGATCCCGCCGATACGCGTGCCCGATTGCTTCAGTCTGTTTGGCGGATCACCGCAGACACACCCGATCGCGTGGGATATTGGCTTCAGCGCCATTGTGAAACCGAGCGACTGACGATCACCACTCTGGCCGTGAAACTGGGAACCCCGGAAGCCGCGCTGGCGCCGTTGGCGTTGTGCCGGAGTCCACATCCAGAAACTTTTGCTGAAGATGTACAAGCCGTTGCCTCCCATTGTGGCGTGAACCCGGCCACTCTGGCCAATCTGTTGCGTCAAGAACAAACTTTAACGGCTTGGGCCGCAACGACCAACCCCGAGCCCTCTGCCCAGCCGGCGAACTGGCTCATTGCCGCCCATGATGCCGACCAATTGCCTCCGGGGAGTGACGACGATGACCCCGGCCGAGATTGAACGACTGGCCTCCGCGTTCTGGGACCGTGTCGGCGGTTATCCCGCCCCACCGCGTGATCTGGAACCGCTGATTCCCTTGCATTTGGGCGCGGTGTTCGTGACCGCGCTGCCTGCCGTCTCGCGGGTCATTATCCGCGATTGGCTCAACCGTCGTCCGGGTATTCCGGCTCCACCAGGAAGTGATGACCCCCGCCCCGCTTTCGGTTGTGTTGTGGCCTATCGGGGGTTGTGTGCGATCTTTATCGACTGCACGCTGTCGCCTGCTTTGCGCCGGGTCATCGTCGCCCATGAACTAGGGCACTACCTCGCCGAGTACGAATGGCCACGACAACGGTTGATCCGCCGACTCGGACCTTCCGTGCGTCCGGTACTGGACGGGGAACGCCCACCCTCGAATCATGAACGCTGGGCCGCCCAACTGGCCGGAGTCACGTTTGGCGTGCATACACATTATCTGGATCGGGAATACAATCTCATTCAGGATTCCCAGAATTATCAATCAGAGGCACTGGCGAATGCGATGGCCCTGGAACTGCTCGCGCCTGCCTCCGAGATTTTGATGGAAGCCCCGGACCCGATCGCGACTCGGACGGTGCAAACTCTCCTGGTCGATCGGTACGGACTACCGCCGGACTGGGCTCGCGGCTATGCTGGTCAGATCACCGCTTTGGCCAAGCGCCGCGTACCGGCCTCACGGCGTTGGGGATTGTGATATGCCGTCCACCGTTTCGCCGTCTGCACCCACGACCGCCGCATCCGTGACTTCTACCACATCGGCGACACTGCCCAAGCCGCCACACGCCTCCGCCGTGGAAGCGGCCCTTTCCAGCTCGCTCCGGGAAACCCTCAACCTGGCCAGTTGGGGGGACGGCCCCGGCCTGGAAGAACTGCTCGGGAAAGTTCAAGCCGCCATTGAACAGTCGATTCTGGAAGAAGCCAAACTCCGCGAAACGATCCGTTCCAACATCTTGAGTGAGTTGCGGAACTTCCCGGATGCCCCCGCGTCGGCGGGGGTCTATTCGGTGCCGGATCGTTGGTTGCGGGACGCACGCCGCAATCTGTTGCTGCCAGGGCATGTGACGGCGTGCGACGGCGTTTCGACCGGGCACGAAGGTTTGACCGCAACGGTCGCATCCATCGGCGTGTGTTTGATCCGGTACGATGGCCGAATGAACTCCTGGCAATCGACCTTCCTCCGTCAAGATTACCACACGCAGACTCTGGACCCGGTCGCGCAACTCCGGGCGGTTCTCGATCGGCGCGGCAGCACGCTGACACGGGACGGCACCGCCACTGCAGAAGCGATGCACACTCTGCTGCGCCGGGGACTCATGGCCGTGGCGGAACGCAAGGCCTTGCTCGAACGCACCCAGAGCCGTTGGCGGATGGGGCATGGCGTGCCCGCTCCGTTGGAACTGCTCACCGGAGCCGGGGCGAACGCGATCATCGACTTGGCGTTGCCGATCCTCGAACCGTTGTTGCTGGGTCATCCCCGCTGGGTGTTTTCCCCGGATACCTTGGCGAACCGTGCCCTACTGACCGTGGCCAACGCCTTGGCTCCTGGGGAACTGGCGATCTTCCAGACGGGCAAACCAATGCTGGAAGCGATTGTCGAATCGACAGACTACGCTCCGGGCTACCGTAAACGCGTCGAAGCCTTCACGACTCGCCTGGGGGCGGCTTCGGTTCTCGGGGGGTTCCGGGCGACCCGGTACGCGCCACCGCAACTTTTCGTGGCGCATGCGGATCTGGCACTGGAAGCGGGCTTGATCGCCATGGCGGATGCGAGTCTGAATCCGCATCGGGGTTCCCCGCTGATTCTGGAACTGGCCATGATGGGTGCCCGCAACGGTTTGGGGTTGAACGCTTTCCAAGGTATCGTCGCATCGGCCTATGTACGGGCGCAAGCCTCGGAACTGTTCCACCAGGGGCGTGTTCAGATGCACGATGCCTGACATTCGCCATGATTCAGCAATCGGCTAGCAGTGACACATCGCAAGACCCTGGGAATTGGAACAGCAACAACCCGTTGAAACTGTCCATATGTGCGTGATCGGCACGGGATGCCGGGCATCGGTGATCGCGGTCCCAAAGTCTCCACATGTCGTCTGGTGTTCCCCTCATTCCGTTTGCGACTATTCGTCGCGCAGATTGCTCGTGTAAGAACCGAGGCTCCGAATGTCTCACCACTGGGCGAGTGGGGTCTATTCCCGTCTTCACAATCGATACCCGGCGTATAATCAGGACAGAACATCGGAGCGGTTGACAATGCCGACGTATTATCGTTTTCAACTCAGCACCTACCTCACGCTTGGGCTCGCGTGTGTGTGCCTGGGTTATGCGGAATGGGATTTCTTGCCCGAAGTCACGATATTCACAGCGGTCGTTATTCTCTTGTTGGGGCTGTCGTTCTGGGCTGAGGGGCAGTTCGCACTCAGCATCCCGCAAGCAAACCGTCTCGGTATCGTTATCGGGTTGCTCGCGGCGCTCTGGGTGGGTTGGCAAGTCATCCGGCCTACGGGTGGGTTAGTGTACTCGCTTCCGTGGCCCACGAGTTTACTGCCTTACCTTGGCCCCTTGCTGATGGTGCTGATCCCGGCCAAGCTGTTCCGTCCGAAGCAGGTCGATGATTGGTGGGCTCTGCAGGGGATCGGCTTGGCGGCGGTGGGGTTGGCCGCGGCCATGTCTGATCAGGGCGTATTGGGTGCATTATTGACCCTGTATGTCCTGGTGGGGGTGTGGAATCTGGTGCAATTCTGTTATCTCCGGGCATCTGGCGCGATCGTCGAACCGTGCGATGCTGATCGGAACGGAACGCCACCGCGAACGGTCGTCGTACATGTGGGCCAACCCATGCGCGAAGCGCGGTTATTGCGACGGAGCCTGATTTGGGTGGGAATCGCGGCTGGCGTGGCTTTACCGCTTTTCTTCCTCACCCCACGCGCCCACAACGAACGGTGGAAGTTCGGTACGGTGATGATGGAAACCGGCTTCGCGGCGAGCCAGATGGTCGACTTGAACCGTACCGGCGAACTGCATGAAAACCCCGAAATCGCCTTCACTGTCAAGGCCCACTACCCCGATGGTTCCCCCAAGCTCAACCTGGACCCGGAGACGTACTGGCGCGGAGTGGGCTATCGGGCCTATGATAATGGCCGTTGGTCACAATCCGGCAGCATGGGGCTGACGCTGTTCACTTCCCGCAGCCTGGCACGCTGGATGGAATCTGCGCTGCCGCCAGATTTTGGCCCAGGACAATACATTCTGGATTATGAACCCCAATCGCTTGACCAGCCCGTTTTGGCCGAACCGATCTTCTGGTCGGGTCGGCAACCCTCACCGATCATGACTCTAGCCACGGGCAAACCCTGGTATCAGTCACCCGATGGGCATTTCTCGTACTCTCCTGCGTCTGATGGAAAAATCTACCCGTATCGGCAATATTGCCCCCCCGCAGCCACCCCGGCACTCAGCCCACCGAATGAAATGCTGAGTGCCGATGTGCGATTACGCATTGATGGGCCACCTATTGGTTGGGATGCCCTGCAATCGCAGATCACCACGATGGCCCTGCCCAAATTGTCGGCCTGGACGGGCACGGTATTGCAGCAACTCGTGGACGCGGGCCGCCTCCCCGCCGCTGTCCTGACCCGTCGGCGGATGGAACCTCGGACGCTACGGAAAGTCATCGCACCCGAGGATTATTCCGTTGTGGCCCAGGCTTTTCGGGATTTCTTCGCGGAAGGATCGCGGTTCCAGTATGATGTCAAACTCCGCGTCGAGAATCGCGCGATTGACCCCATTGAAGATTTCGTTCTCAATACGCGATCCGGGCACTGTGAGCGGTTTGCCACGGCGCTGACATTGTGCCTGCGGACTTTGGGGATTCCCGCGGTCTTCGTGTTGGGGTTCCGTGGTTGCGAGCAGAGCCAACCTGGGTTCTACGTCGTCCGCCAGGAACATGCTCACGCCTGGGTCGAAGTGTTGATTCCTGGGCCGGTCGCCGGGACAGAATTAGCCGCAGTGCAACAACCACCGCCCCCCGATCGCGTCTGGCACTGGCTGACCCTGGACCCGACACCGAGTACCTCCGCAACGGTTCAGGAGAACCCAGTTCCGGCGGATTGGCTTCAGAACATCCAACAATCCTGGACGACCGCGTTTTCGGATCTCATTATCGAATACAACGGGAAACGACGGGAACAAATCCTCCTGGCCGTGCAAACGCACCTCCGCGAATACGGACGGTGGTATCTCCTCCTGCTGTTGGTACTGGCTATCGGCGGAAGAGGGTTTCGTGGGCTCATCCGTACGCGGCAACAACGCTCCACCCGGCCCGTAAGCAGAACCGTACCCTGGTACGAGGAATACCGCCATCTCTTGATGGCCGCCGGATATGGAATCCCGCCCGCGCAAACACCGCTGGAACATGCCCATGTGCTGCAAGAATTGTGGCAATCCTCACCCGCCACCCAAGACATCGCCGCGTGGCCCGCACGCCTTGTCACGCTGTTCTACCAAGTGCGATACGGGCAATACACGCTGACACCAGAGGAAGAAGCCGAAATCGCTCAGAAAATCTTCACGCTTCGCCAACGGCTCCATACCATCAAACGAGAGTCCTTATGAATTCCGTAATCCCGCGTGTCTCGGCTGCGGAAAGCGTTCTCCTTCTGGTGGATGTGCAGAGCAAATTGATTGCCCACATTCCCCAAAAAGAACGTCTGATCCGCAATATCCGCTTCCTGGCGACCGTGGCACGCGAGTTCGAGATATCCCTCCTGGCCACCGAACAGTACCCCCAGGGACTCGGAGCCACCGTCCCCGAACTCGCGGCTCTCTTCCCGGCCCCGATTCCCGCGAAAACCAGCTTCAGTTGTACGGGTTGTCTTCCGTTTCGAGAAACACTGGACCGAATCAGTCGAAAAACGGTCGTTGTAACCGGAATGGAAACGCATGTCTGCATCGCCCAGACCGTGCTGGATCTCCGGGAGCAGGGGTGGACGGTCTTCATCCCGGTGGATGCCGTCGCGGCCCGGTACACGCTGGATCATGATGTCGCCCTGTCCCGCCTGGCTCACGCGGGGGCGATCCTGACCACTGTGGAAGCCGTGGCCTTCGAGTGGTTACGCGATGCGGCCCATCCCCGTTTCAAAGCCGTGAGCCGATTGGTGGTCGAACGGGCTGCGGAGTTGTAGTTCTACCTGTATTGTCGTGGATGTCCGCGATACCGTGCGTGGTGTTGTTTTCGGAGTTTCTCCATGTCTGTTCTTCCCGGCCAGTTGGCTCCCAGTCCGCGTCTACTCCTTGGCCCTGGCCCCAGCGATGCCCACCCGCGCGTCTTGACCGCGATGACGACCCCGCTACTCGGCCACCTGGATCCGCAGTTTTTGCAGATCATGACCGAAACTCAAGAGCTTCTCCGTCAGGCGTTCCGCACACAGAACCGCCTGACCATTCCTGTCTCCGCGACCGGCACCGCTGGAATGGAAACCTGCCTCGTCAACCTGCTGGAACCGGGCGACCGCGCCGTGATCGGCACCATCGGCTATTTTGGCAAACGCATGGTCGAAATCGCTCGCCGCACGGGGGCCGAAGTCACGGTGCTGGAGGCCGAATGGGGCAATATCCTGGACATCAACCGCATCCGAGAAACACTGAAGGCGGTTCGTCCGAAAGTGCTCGGTTTGGTTCATGCGGAAACCTCCACGGGTGCCTTGCAACCGATGGAAGAAGTCGGAAAGCTCGCACACGAAACCGATACCTTGCTCGTGGTCGATGCCGTCACATCGCTCGCCTGCACGCCCTTGGAAGTGGACCAGTGGGCATTCGATGCCACATTCAGTTGCTCGCAAAAAGGTCTGGGATGCCCACCGGGGTTGGCACCCGTGACATTCAGTGAGCGGGCCATCGCGGCACTGAAAGGCCGCAAGACCCCCGTGCAAAGCTGGTATCTCGATTTGAGCTTGATTGAGAGCTACTGGGGTGGTGATCGCGCTTACCATCATACCGCGCCGATCAGCATGATTTACGCCCTACGGGAAGGGCTCCGCATCGTGCAGGAAGAAGGGCTGGAAAACCGCTGGGCTCGACATCTGCGCAACCAGAAAGCCTTGCGAGCAGGGCTGCTGGCGTTGGGGCTGCAATACACCGCCGTGGAAGGGCATCAGATGCCACAACTGCACGCGGTACGTCTGCCGAGCGGTGTCGATGATGTGGCGGGACGGAAATTGCTGCTCAGCGAGTTTGGTATCGAAATCGGCGGCGGCCTGGGCGACCTCAAGGGGAAAGCCTGGCGCATCGGGATGATGGGTTACAACTCCGAACCGAAGAACGTGCTGCTCCTGTTGGCCGCGTTGGAATCCGTGTTGAGCCGTGCAGGTGTGAAGCTCACCCCTGGAGCCGGTGTCGCCGCCGCCGAGTCGGCCTACGCTGCCGGTTAAAGTGATCTCCCGTGGCCCCGTTAGGGGGAGACAATCCAGCGATTCCTCACTCCCCCGGATTCTGGAGCCATCATCATGTGTCGAGGGTTGCTGCTCCTGCTGGCTCTGATCGCCACGCCGACGTGGGCGGATGAACCCGCTTATGATCTCCTCTTGCGTGGTGGCACCATCGTCGATGGCACTGGCAATCCGGCCTTCCTCGGCGATGTCGCGGTACGGAACGGTCGGATTGCGGCCATCGCCCGCCAATTGAACGGCCCCGCGATCCGCACGGTGGACTGCCGTGGCCTCATCATCGCGCCGGGCTTCATCGACATGCATTCCCATAGCGATTTCCTCTTACTGGAAGATGGCTCCGCTCCGAGCAAAATCCGACAAGGCGTGACCACCGAGATTCTGGGTGAGTCCACCTCGGCGGGACCGGCAAGCCCAGAGTTACGGTCCTCCGCATCGAGTGGAGCCGCGGGTCGGTGGTTTCCGACGCTGGGCGACTACTTCCGTGCGATCGAGAAATCCGGCATCGCCGTGAATGTTGGTTCTTACGTCGGCATTAGTAACGTCTGGCAAGGGGTCATGGGCACCACGTTTGACCGGCCCACCCCGAAACAGATGCAAAAGATGCAAGCCATCGTGGAAGCCGCGATGATCGATGGAGCATTGGGATTATCGACGAGCCTCATGATGCCACCCGGTTCCTTGACGACAGAAGCGGATCTGGTCGCACTGTGCGAGCCGGTACGGCGACACGGGGGAATTTATGCGACGCACATTCGGAGCGAAGGAGAAGACGTCCTCGCGGCGGTGCGGGAAGCCATTGCCATCGGCGAGCGTGCCCGCGTACCCGTCGATATTCTGCACATCAAGATCGCCGATCAGAAACTCTGGGGACGCATGAATGAGATCATCACCCTCATCGAGGGTGCCCGCAAGCGGGGCGTGAACGTCCAAGCCAACATTTATCCGTACACACGCGGCCACAACAATCTTTCCAACATCGTCCCACCGTGGGCGCACGAAGGTGGGAACAAAAAGTTTCTCGCACGGCTAAAAGACCCAGCACTCCGACCCCGACTCAAGAAGGAAATTGCAAATGGCCTCCCCGGTTGGTACAACCACTACACCGCCGTGGGCCGGGATTGGTCGCGGATGCTCGTCAGCGGACAGGGCACCTACGCGGGGCTGACGATGGACCGCGTTTTGGCCACACGCACATGCGGCCAGTCACCCCCGCCAGACCCGCTGGATGCTTTTTTGGACTTACTCATCGAGCAAAACGGTTCCGTACCCACCCTCTTTGCCCATCATACCGAAGCCGATATGACGCTGGCTCTCCGACAACCGTGGTGTTCGATCGGCTCGGACGGTTCCGCGTTCGCCATCGCAGGGTCGCTGCGACGCGGACACCCCCACCCCCGGAATTTCGGCACCTTCCCCCGCATCCTCGGCGTGTACGTCCGCGAGCAGTCGATCCTCACCTGGGAAGAAGCGATTCGGAAGATGACCTCCGCCAATGCCACGAAAGCCGGACTGCTCGATCGCGGCTTGTTGCGGCCGGGATTGGCGGCGGACATTACCGTCTTCGACCCGAAAATTGTCCGCGATACCTCCACATTTGAGAAACCATTTCAATATCCTGTCGGCATCCGATTCGTGGCCGTCAACGGCGTGCTGGTTCTCGATGCGGGGGAACCGACACCCGCGCGGCCCGGACGAACTTTACGCCTCATAGGGGCAAAATGAACGCGGGTCGTATCATGATAGGATGAAATTCCTCGTCACGAACGATGACGGCATCGCCGCCGATGGACTCGCCGCGTTGCAAGCAGCGGCTCAGTTACTCGGTTCCACCACAGTGGTTGCGCCAGCGGAACCGCAATCTGGGGTGAGTCACTATGTGACCACGTCCGGGCCATTGCAGGTGAC
>JAIXLE010000231.1 GCA_026931725.1 Bacteroidales bacterium | reverse complement strand
CCAGTACCCCGCGGGTTCCCCCGCTGACCCTGACCACACCCGCGTCGGGTTCGGGGGCAGCAGTTTCGGTGACAATTCCGCATTCTCCCCACCGATTCGGGCTGTTACTCTGGGTGATCCTCGCCGCCTGTGCGTTGGGAATCGGGTTCGCCGCTCATGTGGGGTTCCGTGCGACATTCGGGCCGCCAACCATTGATCCCGATTCTTTGCCACTGACCGATCTACGCGTGATCGAACGATTACCCTTGTACCTCGGCGTGGATGATCTGGCGTTCCTGCAAACGCTGGAAGAGTCCAACCTCTTTCCCGTGGTCGGGATGTCTCACGGCACTACGCAACCGAATCACCCGTTCACCCATCCTGAACCCCCAGTAGGCGACCGAGAAGCCTTGATCCGACTCTTTTTGAGTTACCCGCCCGCCCGTCGGCAGCAGTTGCGGCAACTCGATGAGGATCTCTCCGCATGGACTGCGGAGCAACAACGCCGGTACGCGCCGGTTCTCGAACGGTACGCCCTCTGGTTAGACCGACTCCCTGACCCGGATCGTCACGCCGTTCTGGCAGAACCCGACTCAGCTTCTCGCCTCACGACAATTCGTCGTGTGCGTGAAAAACAGTGGCGGGAATCGCTTCCGACCCGCCAACGGGAAGAACTCAAACTCACGGCTGACCCAGAAGAAACCGTACGACTCATCACGGCCTGGAAGGAAGGCGAGCAGGCCCGCAACACGGAATGGGAACTCGCCCGGCAAAATTGGGATGAGCTGAATCGCGGCCCCAAATCCCGCCCCTGGCCGTTCGGGGAACCCACGCTCGCACAGGCCATCGACGAGTACATCCGACATGTGTTGAAAGCCGATTTGACCCAGAAAACCGAAGGAAAATTTGATCTCCCTTCTGCATGTCGATTGGATCGCAGTGAGTTTTTGGAATTGAAGAATCGCCAGGAAGCCGCGCAGAAGGAGGGATACTGGCTCCTGTACGGCGCGTGCCTGCTCCGGTTGGCGGAACGGCACCCGTATTTGCCACCACCGCAGCACGAGAAACCACTCACGGAATTGCATCAGGTATCGAAAGAGTTTCTCAAGGAAATACGTGCCCGAAGAACAACGACCGAACTGGGACGCATGCGTGGCCGGTGGCCCGAGTTCGCCCTCGAACTCCAGGAAGCCGCGTACAAGGCTCACCTTCCCATGCCTTCTCCGCTCGGCCCGGCCACTCTCGCGGAGTTGTCGCCCGCACTGCGAGAGTTTGTCCAGCGCACTCTGACCCCGGCTCTAACTGAAGATGAAAGACAATCGCTCCGGACTCGGGAAGGTCAGTGGCCCGCCTACCCGCGCCGCTTGATCGAACTGTCCGATCAGCATGATTTCTCCGTCCCCGGTATCACGCTCCCCGGCCCACCGAGCCGCTGGCGGAAACTCTACGGTACGACGCACCGCGTCCAATAGTGCTGCTTGTACTTCAAGCGATTAACAGTGGAGACACCGATCATCGGCGGGTCAATTTTCACCCCGTTGGGTGCCGATGGCGATGGTGAACACCGGACTGGTTCCCCGCTATCAGTTGAAACCACCTCCCATACCACCACCGACCTCGGGGAAGTAGTTCTCATAACGCATGTATTGCTTAATGTATGTCAGTGTGACTGTGCCAACAGGTCCATTTCGCTGTTTCTCAATGATCACTTCAAGTGTATTATCTTCCACGCTCTTGTCCGATCGGCCGGGGCGGTGCAACATCATAACGGTGTCGGCGTCCTGTTCGATCGAACCGGATTCCCGCAAGTCGGACAGGCGCGGGCGGTGGTCCTGGCGATCCTCACTGGCCCGATTCACTTGGGCCAAGGCGATGACGGGGATGTTTAATTCCCGCGCCAGAAACTTCAATCGTCGGCTGATCTGAGCCACTTGCTCCTGCCGGGGATCACGCCGGTTCTCTGGTTCGATCAGTTGCAGATAGTCGATGACGACGAGTTTCAACCCGTGACGCAATTTGAGTCGGCGGGCATTGGCGGCGATGCGAAGCATCGTTTGTGAAGGGGTGTCATCCAGGAACAGCTGTACATAACCATCACGCGGGTTGCCTTTGAGTTGTTCCCCGGCCGTCATCAGTTTGCCAATATCGTCGGAGTTAAGGTTCCCTTTGCGGATTTTGAAACTATCGACGCGTGATTGACAGGCGAGGAGTCGTTCCGCCAGTTCGATACGAGCCATTTCCAGGCTGACGAAGAAGACCGGCACGCGACTCTCGACGACGGCATGGCGAACCATATTCAGCGCGAACGCGGTCTTTCCGACGCTGGGGCGAGCGGCCAGGATGACGAGTTCACTATTTTGCAAGCCCGCCGTGAGGTTGTCGAGGTCCGCGAAGCCGGAAGCAATGCCGGTGACGTGCAGGTTTTCGCGGCCTGCGCGCTCGTCAATTCGGTTGAAAGCATCTTTGAGCGTGGCGGCCAGGGTAAAGGTTTCTCCGGTGGTCCCTTTCTCGGCAATTTCGAGTACCCGACGTTCAGCCTGACCGAGGAGTTCATCAGCTGGCGTGACCCCATCGTAGGCATCACGGAGGAGTTCGGTACTGGCGTGGATCAGGTTTCGGACGATCGCTTTCTCACGGATGATACCCGCGTAGTAGGTTGCATTCGCCGCGGTGGGGGCGGCATCCCACAACTCCGCAAGGTATTGGGGGCCGCCAATATCTTCGAGTTGCTTACGCTGTTTGAGATTCTCATGCAGAATTAGCAGGTCGACGGGTTTCCCTTGGGTGTAGAGATCGAGAATGGCCTGGAACAGTTTTTGGTGAGCATCGAAGTAGAAGTTGTCTGGCCTGATGATGTTGAGAACGTCGTTGAGAACCAGGTTATCCCGGAGTACGCTCCCGATGAGTCCCATCTCCGCTTCCCGGCTTTGAGGCGGGATGCGTTCACCCGGAATCAGATCGGCGGACATGGCAATACCTCAACACGCATAAACACACAAACACAAGCAAGCACGAAAACGCCCACGGGGAAACCGTGGGCGTGGCATACCGAGTGGAATCGAATACCCTTGTTTCCCAACGGGCAAACCGGGCCAGATTCGCGGTCGTTACTTCTTACCAACCACTTGTTGTTGCAGAGCCACAATGGCGACCTGGATCTTCGCCTCGATTCCGTAACCGAGGGCTAGCGAAACTTCGGAAAGAATGTTCGCTTCCTTGATGTGGTGTTCCAGACGCACCATATCCGGTTCGACGAGGAGGTTTTTGCCTTTGAGCGTCTTGCTGATTTCGACCGGGCCGATGGAACCGTAAAGGTGGCCTTCCTCGGTGGCATTGGCTTCGATCATCAGTGTCGGCAAGCGACTGAGTTGCTCGGCAAGAACCTTCAGATCGGCGATGCGGGCATCCCGAGCCTTTTGCACCTTGATCTTGTGCTGCTCAAGTTGCTTGAGGTTATGCGGGCTCGGAACCATCGCCAACCCGTAGGGGATCAGGTAGTTGCGGGCATAACCGGGTTTCACCTCCACGAGGTCGCCGATCTTGCCGACATGCGCGACATCATCAACGAGGACGACCAGTGTTCCGCCATTTTTACCTTTTTGCACCTGCTGCCGTTGTCGGACTTTCGGAGCGGGGCCAGTTTTTTCTTTCTTTTCAGGAGCCTTCGTTTTGGTCGCGGATTTTGCCATTGGAGTTCGCCTTATGGTCAGAACGCCGAGCCCGGTATGCGGACTCGGTTGGTATCAGGTTAAAACGGAATATCGCCGCCATCCGAAGAGGGGCCATCGTCCATGAGTTCATGATCGTTCCCGGCCGAGTGGCCAGGATTCTGGCGGGGGGGTTGGTATCCGCCGCCACGGTTGCCACCCCCAAAATTTGAGCGTGGCGCACCGCCTTCATCATCATCGCCACCGCCTTGGTAACCGCCGCCACCTTGGTAACCGCCGCCACCTTGGTAACCACCACCACCGCCTTGGTAACCACCACCACCACCGCCTTGTTAACCACCACCGCCACCGCCTTGGTAACCACCACCACCGCCACCTTGATAGCCA
>JAIXLE010000170.1 GCA_026931725.1 Bacteroidales bacterium | reverse complement strand
GGATTCGATTCTCCATCTCGCCCCGCTGACAGTACACGTCCTCATACAGGGTCCGAGCATAGCCAGCTATCTATTACCAACATTTTTTGGTTTTCGTATACTGCCAGAAGTGTTGACATGGTAGCGACTTCCGTAGGATGGGAGATCAACATGGACATGGCCTCGACCCTGGCATGGGCTCAAAAACTTTCGCAAATGTCGACCTCGGCGACCATCGTCGGACGCATCGCCTAATCACATCGGCTGCTGCCATCGCTCAGCGATCAGAACGATCACTCGCGGTCATATTCGATTGGAATAACTTACGCGCACTTTACCGACTTTGCAACTGTCCCCAGGCGACCGTGTCCCAACTCCAACAGCCGCACTGTGCCCAAACTCACGATGAGATGCGGCGGCAGTCGCTGGTCCTCATTCTGCACGATACCGCCACGCTCGACTTCACATCCCACACCACGCTGGATGAGACAGGATCGATCGGCAACGGGCACGGCCGTGGATTTCTGCAACACAACGCACTCGCGGTGATTCCTCACCCACGACAAGTCCTGGGGTTGACGGATCAGCAGATCGTGGCGCGGACAGAATGTCCCCAATCCGAAACAGACGCGGAATACCGGAATCGGGACAAGCCACCCGGCACACGCCGACTGTGGATCGGGTATCAACGATTGCAAGACCTGGTCTTGGGCCACCAAATTCGGCTACGAAATCACGGGGAAGATGTTGGCAATCGATAGACCCCGCTATCGAAACCGGAGAATCTGGCGGCACCCGTGGGAAGTGCGGGTGTAGGAAATTGCAGAAATCGCAATAGTGTACACAGAAACACTGATTCCCCAGGATTTCGCCCATGCTGCGTTATCTATTCGTGGACATGAACGCCTACTTCGCGTCCGTCGAGCAACAGGATGACCCCCGTCTGCGTGGGCGGCCCGTGGTGGTCACGGCGTGTGCGGCCGAAACCACTTGCTGTATCGCGGCCAGCTACGAAGCCAAGAAATATGGAATCCAGACCGGCACCCCCGTCTGGGAAGCCCGGCAACGCTGCCCCGCACTGCAACTGCGCATCGGTCGACATGCGCGGTACGCCGAGGTCCACCAGGAAATCGTCCGGGCCGTGGGTCGCTGTCTTCCCGTCACGAAAGTCATGTCCATCGACGAAATGGCTTGTCGATTAAGCGGGGAAGCGTCTCAGTGGGATCGCGCAACCGCGTTCGCTCAGCAGATCAAGGCAGAAATCCGACGATCATTTGACTACCTGAGCTGTTCCATCGGCATCGGGCCAAACGTCCTACTCGCCAAGATGGCCAGCGACATGCAGAAACCGGATGGACTGACGATCTTGCGTACTGAGGATTTGCCGTACCGGCTTCCCGAACTCGCACTCTCGGATTTCCCCGGTATTGGTTCACGAATGGAACGGCGATTCCACCGCCAGGGGATTTTTACCGTGGTTCAACTGATGCAACTGACCCCCGCTCAGATGTGCCAACTCTGGGGCAGCAAGGTTCACGGTTGGCGGTGGTGGTATCTCTTACGGGGAGACGATGTTGCCGAACAGCCAACGAAACGGCGAACGCTGGGGCATTCGCGTGTTCTACCCCCCGAGGATCGAAACGAGGCGGGCGCGTGGGCCGTGCTGGTGGAACTTCTTCACAAGACGGCGGCGCGGTTGCAACGGCTGAATTACTGGGCAGGCGGGGTGATCGTTTCCATCGGCTACATCGGTCGGGAACGCTGGCACGCCAAGAGTCGATGGGCGCACTTTCAAGATGCGGCCGCGCTGCTACAGATTGTACAGGCCCACTGGAAACGCAAACCGTGTCAAAAACCGTATCACGTTGGGGTCACGCTCACGCATCTCGTGCCCGCTACGGCTGTGACCCCATCGCTGTTCGACCCCACACCGCTGGCATCCGCACCGTGATCGTGGCGTGGGCTCGTGTTGACAAGGATTTGGGTCATGCCTAAAAGCCTCCCCGCTGGCTAGCCGTGTGCGCCCGATGGAACCAAGGACGGTTCGCGGACGGGCAGAAATTGATAGACCGTGGGGGTTTCCGATGGCGCAAGGATTGCGGCGGAACGGGTGGGCTTGTCTGGGGATTCTGGTCACGGGATGGTTGACCGGCTGTGCGTCGAGTGGCAAAAAACTCGATCTTCCGCCGTCGGGCTTGCCGTTACCGTCGAGCCTCCCTGCACCGGACCTGAACAACCGTCACGGTGCCCCACCACAAACATCGTCCACACCGGCACCCGCACCATCGGCTCCGGCATCAGCCCCGGCATCCCTCACGCCTGTCTCCACTCGCACGACATCACCGACCACATCCATTCGGCCACCATCGTATCAACGCCCTTCTCCATCGAACGATGGATTTATCGAGCAACGCTCCCTGGCCACTATTCAAACCAACACCATGCCTACGACGGCGGGAACGCAATACGCCGTGCAGCCGGCGGCCCCCGTGCGACAACCCATTGCCACAACATCGCCTGCCACTGTAATCGTGCCGGCCCGCACGACTTCGCCGATTGCGACTCCCACGCCACCCGCCGCGGTCGTCGTTCCGCAATCTCCACCCTCGCTAGCCAGTACGGATCGGTGGAAAGAACCGTCCACGCCACCCGCAGCCGGATTGACGAACTTGACCCCGCCGGAACGCCCCGTCGCCGTGCCCGTGGGTCCGCCACAAACCGGCTGGATTCAGGATGTCCCCGCTCTACCCGCCAAGACCACGACAACCGCGACCACCACTTCCAACGCGATCCAGCTCCCCGCCGGGCCGATTGCAGTTGTGACACCCTAATCGGTGGAACGCTTGAAGCCCACAGCCGTTACGCCGTCCGAGACGTAGGAGATTCGGGGCGAGAAGGTCGAGACTTGGCCCCGCGTGGAAGAACCCACGCGACAGGGCCGGAATGATGCGTTATAGTTTGGACACGCCCATCATTCGGACTGACCCCGTTTATCGACGGACTCGTACCCGGATCGCCCTACGATCTTAGTTCGGGAGCGCCCGACATGCCCATTTGTCCCGCGTGTCGTATGACCTTGCCAGCGGATCGCCAGGAATGCCCTCGGTGTGGCGCACGCATGAACCGTTCGCATTCCGCGGTCAACGGTGATACTGGCGAACAGATGACCATCATCGACCACCCCAACGGCACGCCGCGTGAACGTGCGGATGCCACGGTGATCGACCCGCCACCCGCACCCCTGCCCGCCCCGATGGTCGAACCGATCACGGAAACCGATCAGGATTATGATGATGGGTCTTCCGTCATTCCGGGCTTGGCCATCGTGCGTTTGCCGAGTGCGGTCGGCATCCCGCCCCTACTGGGGAACCCCGTTCGCGATCGCGCCGCGGCGACGCTTCAGGAACCGATCCCAGAACCGCGTTTGGTGGAAGCGTACCCGCCGCCCGCACCCACAACACAACTCTTCCGCGTCGTGCGGGGAGAGCGGCTCCACGTCGGCTATCCGTTGTTAGAAGGGAAGAACCTGATTGGGCGATCAGCAGATAAACCCGTCGACATCGACCTTGTCGGTCAGGAACCGGAAGACCAAATCTGGACCTCGCGGCAACATGCCCTCGTGACACTGCACCACGGGCAGATCGTGATCGAAGACCTCAACAGTCTGAATGGCACGTTCGTCAATCGCTTGCGAATCCATCCCGGTCAGCAGCGATTGCTCAAACCGGGCGATGTCGTGCAGGTTGGCACGGTGCAACTGCGAGTCGAAGGATAACTCACTCCGTGGCTTCCGCAATGAATTGCTGAACGTGATCCAGTCCGACACATTCAGACCACGCCAATAACAACTGCTGCGTGAGAGGCCCAGGCCAGGGGAACTCTCGACAACGCCCCTCCGCGAGGAATCGACTCACTCCGGCGAGCCCGAACCCCGACCCGGCGAGCAGCAGTTCGGAAGCCCGATCGAACCGAATGGAACCTTCCCGCATGGGGATGCCGTGGGTTTGGCACAGTTCGCGGACCACCGCCACGCTGATACTGGCCTGCACCGTACCCACTGGGGCACAAATGACGGTATCGTTCTCCACGGCCAGGATGGAACCCAACCCGGTATCGGGACGCTGGCCGAACTGATCGACCAGCACGGCGACCGCCCCCGGCGCGGAATGCGGATGGGCAGGGTCACGCACGGCCTGATCGGCCAGCCACCAGTGCAGACGACTCCGGTGCTTCACTTCCCCAGGAATAATGCCCTGCGGATCCGACGGCCAGACACCCGCCACCGCCAGCGTGACTCCTTCGGTGAAGAAACGGCGATACCGCTCCAACGCCAAGGGGCGAACCGTCATGCCGACCGTCGGCGGTCCAGACGCGGCCGCGCCGGTCAGATAGGCGAGTGGTCCGGGTGTTACGAAGATGGTCACCAACAGATCCTGCCCCAGGGCGAGGCGGTCGGCACCCGCGGCGATCAAACCTTCGGCCGCGGCTGTGAGTTCGGTATCGGCATACGGCAACGGAATGCGGCAGACCGCGCAATCGTGCCGCAGTCGCCGCAGATGATCCGGCCAACGGAACAACCGATGCTGATAGGTTCGACAGGAATCGGTGATCGTCGCGGCGGACACGAACCCGGCATCCGTCGCCGCAATCGTCAATTCCTGGGCGGGAAGGACGGTCCCATTCCGCCAAGCGGGGTAATGCGGATTCATGGTAAATCTGATCGCACAAGAAGGGATTGCCGAACCCGCATGGTGAGGACGCGGGCGGCGGAACGCGGAGAATTCCGACCATTCCATCTGGTATCGGTGGCCGATGTGGTCGATGATAGAAGACGAGTACCGATCTGTCGATTCGGCCAAGATTTGGGGGCGTAACCAATGAATCCCACACCATCCCCAGCACCCACCGCGACCGAGGCCGATGATGCCCTGTACCCTGGTGGGTGTCGGTGTTTCGCGTACAAATTCGCCTTCAATGTCTGGGCGATTCTGTTTCTGGGTGTCATCTGCGCGGGGTTGCTGAACTACCTGGGGACATATGCGAAGAAGTTTTACCCCGGCTTGTAACACACGCACGGTCACAGAAGTTTGCGGAGGATGTCTAAGGGGCTAATGATTCCTACAATCGTTCCGCCCGGATCCGCCACAAAAAGATGGTGGATGTTGAGTACGAGGAATTGCCGAACCACGGAGGCAATCGGTGTCTCCAAGTGAACGGTAAATACGGCGGGTGTCATCACATCCCGAACCGTCGTCATGCGGGGTGTGGGGTGTTCCGTGGTGGCTTGTTGGTGAATCAGCAAATCGGACTTCGTCACCACACCAATCGGATGCCCCGCATCGTCAATGACGACGGCGGACCCGAAGCCACGGGAAATCAGGAACTCGGCCGCTTTCTCGGGAGTCTCGGAAGCCGCCAGAGAGTATGGCCCAGGAGTCATCACATCGCGGGCCGATTGCGCCTGGAGAGTCATCATGGCCGTTGCTCCGCTTTGAGGAGTGGATCATTGTCATTCTAGCAGTGCGCGGAGCCATGTGATGGTTTCCGCGATAATGTCTGTTCCCTCCATCACAGGCGTGATTTCGTCATCGGAACCTGGAGAATATCCCACCGATGCGAGTGTTCTTGGCTGCTGGCACCGAACGACGCGAATGCGCCAATGGAAGCAAGAATAACAGAGCAGACAAATCCGGCTTGCTTCCGATGTTTTCTCTTGGGTACACTTCTTTTCCTGAGTTCCACACTCACCGCAAACCTACCGGCGGGGGAAGGATCCCCCGATTGCCGGTCCACGGAGGGGGATTTCGTTTATGGCTGTCCGTCCCGCCCCAGCACGCCCGCTGATCGGCATTGCCGCTGACTACTATACGCCCAAAAACGGTGCGCCGTTCGCCCGAATCAATGCCGGGTATTTTGACGCGATTCTCACCGCGGGTGGGCTGCCGATTCTGCTTCCGCCGATGCAGAAAGAAAATTTCGGTGAATTGAACACCTTGCTGGAAATGGTGTCCGGCATCATCATGGTCGGCGGCCTCGACCTGGACCCCCGCCGCAGCGGACAACCGCTCACCACGGCCGTTCACCCGATGTCCGCACGCCGCGAAGACAGCGACCGCTATTTGATGACGCGGATCGTTGAGAAACGGATGCCGCTCCTGGCCATCGGTGTGAGCATGCAACTGCTCAACATCCACTTCGGCGGCAGCCTGTTCCTGCACTTGCCCACCGATAACCCGAAGGCGATGCCGCACTTCGACCCCAGCGGCGGCCCCCATCGGCACATCGTTCTCGTCGAGCCCAATAGCACCCTGCACGACATTTACGGGGCCACGGAACTCCGGGTCAACAGCGGCCACCATCAGGCCGTGGACAAAATCGGCAAACGGCTACGGGTCGCCGCGCGATCTCCTGACGGCATTATTGAAGCGATCGAAGCCACCGATGATACTTGGTTCTGCATCGGCACCCAGTGGCACCCGGAGGCCGATACCGCGTCCGCACTCGACCGCCAGGTTTTTGACTGCTTTGTTCAGGCTTCGGCCCGATTCTCGGAACCGGCTCTGGTGGAAGCCGCGTAACCGCGTCCGGGCTTCCATGCGGTGCGGGTGATTCCGGGTTCATCCTTTCGTCTGAGCGAGTATCCATTTCGTGTCAGGAAACGCCTCCATTCGATCCGAAAAGGAGAATGGGGGAATGTCGTACCCTGTGGTCGCATTCGGATCGATCCGCCCTATTCCGTGTATCACATTCCGCGAGTTCTCAATAGGGAGAAGCGATGAACTCCCGCGCCATCATCGGTTTGTCCATCGGTTCCGGTTTTGAGGCCGCGGATGCCGTCTTGGTGCAAGCGGCCGGAATCGGCTTGGGGCTAACACCCACCATCACCGGCACCGCACGCATCCCTTTCTCGCAGGAAACCAGTCAAGCCGCCCGAGCCGCGTTTCGACTCGGGGAGAAATGGCCAGCGGAGCTCAATCAAACCCTCGGTGAGACGGTCGCACAAGCGGCCCGTCAAGCCGCTACCAGTGCCCGCTGTGATTTTCGCTCCGTGCAGTGTATCGGCTTATTGGCCCGGCTCCCGGAATGCCGTACCGGCACCGACAACGAGTACCCTACGGCCACGCCGGCGGAATGGGTCGCCGAGCAGACCGGGTTGACCGTTATCACGGGGTTTCGCGGTCGGGATGTCACCGCCGGTGGCAGCGGGCAATTCATCACCCCCGCCGCGGATTATCTGCTGGCTCGACACCCTACCGAGGAACGGGTACTCATTCATCTCGGTTCGGTGGCATCGGTCTTGTTCATCCCCGCAGGGTGCAAAGTGACCGAAATCATCGGCTTTGAAGCTGGCCCCGGTACTCGCCTTCTGGATGACATCACCCGACTCGGCACCCGTGAGCGGGAACCCTACGACGCTGGGGGAAAACGTGCGGTACAGGGGCGCTGCCTGACCGCGATCCGGGAACGCTGGCAAGCGCACCCGTTTGTCCATCGCGCACCGCCCAAATCCTTGCCGCGAACCCTGTTAGGAATGCCGTTCCTCGTCGATGCGTTTGAACGATCGCGGGAACTGGGTGGCAGTTTGAATGATCTGCTCTGCACGGCCACGCATTTTGTCGCGGAGAACATCGGCGCAAGCATCAACCGTTGGCTGCCCCCAGCGAGTTCGGATCGGCGTGTCTTGATGAGTGGTGGCGGTGTACGGAACGGTTTCCTCTGGAAGCTGCTGGCCGATCAGTTTCCCGAACAACCGCTGGCGAGTCTCAGCGAGATCGGCATTCCGTCCACGGGGCGATCCGCAGCCGCGGCGGCCGTGCTGGCGGCATTGACCCTGGATGGAGTCGCGGGGAATCTTCCCATGCTCACCGGAGCAGCTGGCGGCCGGTTGATCGGTCGGATCATTCCGGGAGATATTCGGAACTGGTCCGCTTGTACGCATTGGATGGCCCGGCAAACGGCAGAATACGCCTCACTGGGCCGGGTCGCCTGAGGACTTCCACGAGACTCCACGAGAAGAGGCGGCCTGACAGGCGACCTTCACGGCTCCCACGCACGGTTCTGAGACGCACTGGATTGGTTCCGCATGGAATCCTGCTTCCACCAGGGCATGCAGATACAGGCGGCGAAACAGTGCGCTCCCCAGGATGACCCCGCCGGTGAGGGCCAACGGAACCGCCCCTGGGGGGAACCCGCATTTTTGGGCGGCCACTGCGGTCGTTTTCGCCAGGGCCACGGCTTGTTCCGTCACAATAGCACAGGCGATCGCGTCGCCGTCCTGGGCAGCTTCCAATACGATCGGAGCCAAGCTCGCCAGGACCGTCCGATCCCACTTGCCTCGGTAAACCGCAGGAATCAGGCTTGGCCCATCCCCATCCGGTAAGCCCATGTGGCGCAGAATGCGTGTGAGCAACTGTGTCGGCGGGCTGCATTGATCGTAAGCCCGGCAAACAGCGCGCAAGCCCGCGAGCGCGATCTGATAGCCACTTCCTTCATCGCCGAGAAGGTAGCCCCAACCGCCGCAGCGGTCCACCTGCCCTGTGGGAGTACGGGTGAACGCGATCGAGCCGGTGCCAGCCACCACGGCCACGCCCCACCCTTCTGGCGTTCCCGCGGCGAGCAGCAGCGTGGCATCGTTCGCCACCGGCACAAGCCCGGCCAGTTCGTAGCGTGCGGCCCAGTTCTGGATGACATCCAGCCCTTCGTTCCGATCGACACCCGCCAACCCCAGGCAAGCCGCCGCGACCGGTTCGCGCGGTTGCCCCGCTTGATCGAATGCCTGCTCGATGGATTCTTCCAAAGCCCGCAAGGCGGATTGCTCCCCGGCGGACTGAATGTTGGAAGCCCCGGCGGCGCCCCGTCCCAGAACCCGGCCACTGGTTCGCTGGGCCAGCACCGCGACCGTGTGCGTTCCACCGCCATCGACTCCGAGGACCAAGTCCGGCCGTCGCACAGTCAACCCGGAAAGAGCAAGCACATGGGTCATGGCAGTTCGTGAAAGATGGCAGTTCAGGGCACACGCTCAACGTGTTTGCAGACCGCTCGGGCCAATTTTCACCCACGATACCCGCGCGATCACGGCAACAGCAAGCCCAAGCCGACGAACACCATGCCATTCCTTGGCATCAGTTCAAAAACGACTCCGTATTTTTTGCCGGGAGCCTGGGTCGGATGGTGTCGTTCCACTGGGAGCAGATTGCGGGATGTTCCCGGTGGATCGCCTGAAACTCTTTGGCCGAAACCTTCCGCCCCGTGGGATAATCCTTGGTCATCACCCGGCCAGTAACCTGGCGACCGTCCCACCGGGGATCACCGAATCGGATATGGAGATAAGGGGACACACACCATCCGTGAGACAGGAGGCATCAGCGATTCGATCAGAGTATCACTGGGCGATATTGGGACGTGCTGAAGCCACATCGACGTTTGATGATGTGTAGGACAGGATGGGCGCATGCGATCTCACATTCGCCCATCCCGAGTTGGTCACATCCTACCCGCGCAACCTAGTTCAACTCTTCTTCCAGGTCAGCGAATCCTTCGAGGCGGACGCTGCGGGTCGGTTGACGGAGCTTGAGCAAGCCGCGGGCTTCAATTTGACGAATCCGCTCGCGGGTGATGCCGTACTGTTTCGCCACTTCATCCAGTGTTCGGGGGTGGCCATCCTTCAGCCCGAACCGCAGTTCGATCACTTCCCGTTCCCGCGGGGCGAGTGAGCGGAGAACTTCGTTGATCCGATCGCGGAGCAAGCGGTGATCCACATGCTCGCCGGGATTCGGGGTATCGTGGTCGCTGAGGAAATCCTCCAGTGCCCGTTCCCCATCGCCGCCGATCGGCTCATGGAGGCTCACGGGTTGGCGACCAACGGCCCGCAGCGATCGGGTTTCCTCGGCTTTCACGCCCAGGGCGGCCGCGAGTTCCTCACTGGTCGGCTCACGGCCAGTGGCTACCGCCAATTCGGATCGTTTCCGCTCGATCTTGGCCATCAGACCGATCTGGTGGCACGGCACCCGGACGGTACGAGCATGATCGGCCAGCGCCCGTTGCACACCTTGACGAATCCACCAGGTCGCATAGGTGCCAAACTTGAAGCCGCGGCGATGTTCGTATTTGTCAACGGCTCGCATCAGGCCGCGATTCCCTTCCTGAATCAGGTCCGCAAACGGTAAACCGCGGTTACGGTAGTTCTTGGCGATCGACACGACGAGTCGCAGGTTCGCTTCGGCCAGTTCGCGGCGGACTTTTTGGTACGCCCGCTGGCGGGAGCGGAGGATGCGCACCAAACCGATCATTTCTTCGGCGGTGAGCAGCACTTTTTCCTGAGCTTCGCGGAGGAGTTTTTCCCGCTTCGCCTTGTCGACCGGGGCCGCATTGGCCCGCGCTTCGCGGACGAGGTTGGCCATCTCGTCGGCCATGTCTAGGAGATCATCCTCCATCCAGCGTTCGAGCAGTTCGGTACGCGGCGACAGTTCTTCCATGAGCCGAGCGAGCTTGTGGAGTCGGCGCAGGCGGCCACGCTGCCAAGTGCGTTTCGCGGCAGGATCGTGTTGGTCGAGCCCTTCGGCAAAACCCTTGCCTTCGAGCCGGAGCAGGTTCTTAATGAGCGGAATGTGGTAAGGCATCCGCTTCAAAATCTGTTCGCGGCTGAGCCGCAATTCTTCCGTGGAATAAACATCAATCGTCGGGTCCAGAGCCAGTTGCCCGGCACGAACTTTATCAAAAGCGACCGTGGCCCGCCCGACGATGTGGGCGCAAAGCAAGACCGCGTGCCGGAATCGGGCGCGTGTGCGTTCGAGTGATTCAGCGATGCGGAGTTCTTGATCCCGGCTGAGTAGCCGGATCGACCCCATCTGGCGGAGATAGAGTCCCAACGCATCATCGGGGCCGCTGGCGTATTCTTCGGCGGCGGCTTCGTCTTCCGCAGTGGGGGTATCGTCCTCGTGGTGCCGACCAAATCCCTTTTCTTCGTCCCCATCGCCATCGTCCGTCAGGAAGTCTTCATCGTCATCGCCGAGCGACGGGTATGTGCCGGTATCGTCGTCGGCGTAGCGTGCGTCGGCGGGGCGATCATGGTCGAGCGAATCATGTTCCGAGTGAATCATCCGGCTCATCGTCGGGGTTCCTGGCTTGGGTGGTCGGGGCCACCAGTCCTGTCAGGCGGTTGTTGGAAAATCGAACATCTTTACTGACCCAAACCATCACGACTAAATACCCATGAACCGGAGACGATGCTCCGGTCGGTTGTCCGATCCGGTCGTGGGCAGTGGGATTACCGGCAACTGCTGTATCCTACGCAGATACCGGGTGGCGAATGACAATACGGCTAGAGATTTTGACCCCTCGCACCGTTTTCGCCCGACACGCGAACATTATTTTATGGCATCAAACTCACGGCGTGTTCGGGTGTTCTACGAATTATACCCCAGTTGCCAAGGTCAGATTGGAAACTTTTCCGAATCGGATACGATTTTACCAATGCCCGCTGAGAATTCTCATTTCTCCTCTTCCGAGTCGCCGGGTTGGGATCGAATCGCGGTTGCGGTTAGCGGACAGTTTTAACCCGAATATTTCACCACGGAGTCGGGAACAATCAATCAATTGAAAGAATGAGGACAAATCGCCTGTGATACACCGGCAGTCGACCCGCCGGCCGAAACGCCCCCTGACCCCCGGAATCCGGAAGCGACGACGATCGGACTCGAACCCGCCTTATCCCGAATTCACCACGGGACGGGGACGTCCCAAAATTGCCGCCGCGTGCGCAAACAGACCCGCCCACGGATACCCGCTCGATAGACGGACCACCACCCGACGCACACTCGTCACCACCAGCCCCCCAACCCGAAAGAGTCGCAATCGTAGCGTTGAGACCTGGGCATGGGACAACTCTGTCCCAACCAGTGCCGTTCGCCGGATATGGTCGACTAGGACATCAGCCACCGCCGCCAGCAAGACTCGAAATGGGTTCGCCACAAATCGGTGACAACTGGTCCTGTCGGCAAAAAGTCCCAACTGCTGCTCCTGGATTCGATTCTCCATCTCGCCCCGCTGACAGTACACGTCCTCATACAGGGTCCGAGCATCGCCAGCCAGGTTGGTGACCACGAATCGGGGGTTAGCCTTGCCCCCACGGGGACCGGACAAATGCTCGGCCTTGACGATCACACGTCGCGGCCGATCCCAGGTTCCGGCCGCGTAGGACAATGTCCCAAATACCCGATGCGTCTGCCCGTCCTGGGCGTAAGCCGTCGCCACCTGGGACTGATACTCGGCCGCGGCACGTTCGAGTACCGGGTTCCGCGCCAGCCCGAAAATATAGCGAATATCGTTGTGATCGCACCATCGCAGGAGCCGCCAGCGGGCAAATCCACCGTCCCCACGAATGGTGATTCGGACATTGGGCCAGGTCGCCCGAATCCGGTTCACCAGGAGTTTGAGGACGGCGGCCGTGTGGTGGTCCCCGCCGATGTCGGAGGGTCGGAGATAGGCGACCAAAAGTTGAGACTCGCAGAACACATACAGGGGCAGGAAACAGTAGGCATCGTAGTGGCCATGGAAAAATCGTCGTTCCTGGTGCCCGTGGACGGGATCGTCGGTCGCATCGAAATCGAGGGTAATTTGGGACGGTGGCACGGGATAAGAGGACAGGAACTGGTCCACCAGGATGGCGGCAATCTGGATCAGGGTCTGGCGGTCGATGCGATTTTCCATCCGACACAAAGTGGGGGCGGACCCCAGTCCCCGCTCGGGGTCGCGTTCGCATCCGGGGTGATCGGTTGCGACCTGCCACAGGTCATCTGTCCGGAGGACATTGTGGTCATTGAGGTCCTCGTATCCGCAGGAGATTCCTAGGACACGTTGGGCCAGCAGGGTACGTTGGGGGTGGATAATCCGGCTGGGACATCGTGGGTCCGGAATTGCGTCATTGAGGACATCGAGAAGTCCGATTTGTCGATCGGCTTCGCGGAGGAGCAGGAGTCCGGCATCGGAGGTGATGGTATCGGCGGAGAATTCGGCGACGAGTTGGCGGCGACCGGCCGCGGAAAAGGGGACCGAATTGCGGTTACACTCTGTCATCGCGGCGGTTCTCGGAGTGGACGTGTGGATGCGTAGTAACTCCTTTTCATACCAGACATTATGCCGATGCGCCAGCCCTTCACGGAGTGGACAGGTGAAATATTCGGGCTAGTGATGGCTTTCCTGTCTCTTATCGGCCCACGCCGTGCTGGAGGGGTAAGGCTCCGGCGGGGAGGCGGGGTTGGGTCGCTCGGAGGTACAGTTCCAGTGCCACGGCCCCGGCCATCATGCCCACACTGATCCATTGCGAAAGCGTCAACCCCAGAGCGTAGGTCGGCTCAATGCGGATTGCCTCATTGAAGAACCGATGCACGGAATAACCCACCATGAATAGCACCATCACCTGTCCATCATGCCGTCGGAATGGTTGGAACGACAACAGCAGACAAATCAGCAACACCATGCTCACAGTTTCGTACAACTGCGTCGGATAGAACGGCACCGTGCGCGGGACGAACGCCAACGGAATCTGTTGCCCATCCCGATCGACCACCAGGGACAACGTGTTGACCCCACGCGGCCAGTCGCGGGCCAGCTCCCACAAGCTGTCGTGTGCGGTGGCGGTCGGGCCGCCCTGGTTGCGGGAGGGCAGTTTCCGCACGGCCATCGTGTAGGCGGTCAGGTCATCGAACGCCACCGTGGCGTACAGCATGTCCCCCGAATGGGACTCACTCGGCCCCGCGGTGCCCCCAGCGGCTGTCAACAAAGACACGGCCCCGGTCACGGCATCAGCGGACCCGGTCAGTTCCACCACAATCTGATTGGGTCCATTGTTCAGACCCGCGATCCGATCGCCGGGTTGTATCCCCGCCTGGGCCGCAGCGGAACCGGGTTCGACGGCGGCCACGATGGAGCGTGGGTCGCCCTCGCCGAACGGGGGACGCGATCGCAGACTAAACCCGGTTGTTGTTTGCAGGCCGTGGATTTGCGGGAGGCGATCCCCGGCCTGAGCGGGCCGCGTGACCTGATCGCGGGAATGGGCGGGCAACAACGGAAACTGCCCCAGTGCGGGTGAGACAGCGGATAACGGCACCACCTGGCATTCCACGCACACGGGTTGCCCCCAGCAGCAACCGTTGAGGTAGCAGCCGATCCGGCCAACGGCCAACCCCAGAGCGATCAACGGCGCGATCGCGTCGGCCATCTTCCAGGTGGAGATGTGCAACTTCTTCAACACCACACGGTAGAAGACGACATAACCCAGTACACCACCAAAGAGCGAGCCGTAAAAGACGATCCCGCCGTTCCAGATTTGGAAGAACTCACCGATGAGTCGCGCAGGATTGTTCCAGGAGAATTGGTTGCTGTACTGAATCATGTACAACAACCGTGCCCCGCCGATGCCGGTCAGAAACAGCGTGATCGCCAGATCCTGGAGTTTTTCGCGTGGCAATCCGACCTTCTCGCACCGCCGCGGCCCCCAGATCATCGCAATCAGGGTGAAGGTCAGAAACAGCATCGCCCCGAAGCCGTAGACCGGCACCCCGCTCGGCGGAAACCAACCCGCAGTCATCGGGATATGGAAAAGCACCTGATGCATAAGTCAACCACGTTTCCGAGTTTCACGTTTCCGAGTTTCACGTTTCCGAGTTTCACGTTTCCGAGTTTCACGTTTCAAGTTTCCGAGTTTCATGTTTCCGGGTTTCACTCTTCCGGCTGGAAACCTCAAACCTCAAACCTCAAACCTCAAACCATTTCACGGTATGGGTAAGCCATCGAGAATGCGTTGGATAACCTTGTCCACGGTCAGTTCCTCGGCCTCGGCTTCGTAGGTCAGGATCAGACGGTGCCGCAGAACATCGGGGGCCAGTTGCTTGATGTCCTCCGGTGTGACGAAATCCCGTCCCGCGAGGAAGGCGTGCGCCTTCGCGGCTCGCAACAGCGCGAGACTCCCGCGCGGGCTGGCACCGTACTGAATCAGGCCCGCCACATCCAGCCGATATTCGGTCGGTTGCCGTGTGGCGCGGACAACATCCAGGAGATAGTCTTTGACTTTGCCGTCGACATAAACCGCGTCCACGGCATCCCGGAGTTGCGCCAGTTCCTCAGCGGACAGGACCGCCTCCCCATCCAGTTGCGCATTCACGCTGCCCACACGGTCCAGGATGGTCAGTTCCTCCGCTCGACTCGGATAGCCCATCACGGCTTTGAGTAGAAATCGGTCGAGTTGGGCTTCTGGGAGCGGATAGGTTCCTTCCTGCTCGATCGGGTTTTGCGTAGCCAGGACGAAAAATGGTCGCGGAAGCGGATAGGTGGTGTCGCCCAGAGTGACTTGTCGTTCTTGCATGGCTTCGAGCAACGCCGATTGCACCTTCGCCGGGGCACGGTTGATCTCGTCTGCCAGAACAATGTTGGCGAACACGGGGCCGGGCTTGACGGTGAATTCGCCCGAACGCGGATTGTAAATCTGCGTGCCGACCACATCGCCCGGCAGCAGGTCCGGGGTAAACTGAATGCGCGAAAAGGTCAGTTGCAGAGCCGCCGCCACGGTGCGTACCGCCAATGTTTTGGCCAAACCGGGCACGCCTTCCAGCAGAATGTGACCATCGGTCAAAATGCCGATCAAAAGCCGATCCACGAGCGGACGTTGCCCCACGAGGACACGGCCCACGGCGGAATAAAACGGTTCGAGCTTCTCAGACGGCACCATGTCATCAGAATATAGGAATCCGCGCGTTCCGTCGTCCCGGTTCTCGGTGTCCGGTGCCGGGTGTTGCTCGGGTGCGAGTTTTGCGGAATCGCTGGAATGCGAACCGGGTTTCGCAGACAGACAGGGCCGTGGGCTAGGAATCACCCGGCCAGGGTGATACACTCGGTACAACTTGTGCAAGAGGATGTCCGCGCATGAACCGCCGCGAATTCCTGGCCACCTCAGCCGCCACGGCCACGGTCGCCACGCTTCCCCATCCGGGCTTCACCAAGGATTCCGCTCCCATGATCCCCGTGATTGACACGCACCAGCATTTATGGGATCTCTCCCGCTTTCGTCTGGCTTGGTTGAAGAAGGGTGAACCGCTTGATGCCAGTTTCACCCCCAAAGAATATGCCGCCGCCACGGCTGGGTTGAACGTGGTCAAGGCTGTCTACATGGAAGTGGATGTTGTCCCGGAGCAGCAGAAGCAGGAAGTCGATTATATCACGGAGTTGTGCCAAAGCGGTCAGACACCGACTTGTGCCGCGGTCGTCTCGGGCCGCCCGGAATCCGAGGGGTTCGCCGCCTATGTTCGACCGTTCCAGGGTCACAAATATATCAAAGGGATTCGCCGCCTGCTGCATGTGGAAAGCACTCCGGCGGGGTACTGCCTCCAACCGCGGTTCGTCCAATCCGTGCAACTGCTGGGGGAACTCGGCCTCAGTTTTGATTTGTGCATCCGTTGGGCGGAACTACCCGACATGATCAAACTGGTCGATCAGTGCCCCGGTACGCGGTTCATTCTCGATCATTGCGGCAACCCGAAAGCGGATTTCACCGCCGCCGAACGGGAAACCTGGCGGAAGAACCTGGGCCAGTTGGCGGAACGGAAAAACGTCGTCTGCAAGGTATCCGGCTTCCTGGCGAACGGCTGGAAACCCGGACAGTGGAAACCCGAAGACATCCGCTGGGCCGTATTCGGCCCGATCGAGGCTTTCGGCTGGGATCGCGTCCTGTTCGGTGGCGACTGGCCCGTTGTCACACTCGCGGGAACCTACAAAGATTGGCTGACCGCGTTACGCCAACTGATCGCCGACAAACCCGCCGCCGACCAGAAGAAACTCCTACACGACAACGCCGCGAAATTCTACGGAATTTGACACCCAGGCTCCCACGGACGGGAGAAAGGCTTCGGAGGGAGTCATGTTCGAGTTGCTTGCCCATCTGATCGTTCGCGTCGGAATCGGATTAACCCCCGTTCCGGTCGACCCCCCGCCCGATCCGCTGGCGTGGGGTTATCTCGGTATTCGCGTGGAGCAGGGCACACTCGAAATCCGCGGTGTCGAACCCAATACCCCCGCCGAGAAAGCCGGGCTTCAGCCGGGAGACGAAATCGTCAAGATTGGCAAACTGGAACCGCGTACCTTCGAGGAAGTCGCCGAGCATATCGGCACCTTCCGCCCCGGTAGCCGGCTCCGCGTCGAGGTGCGCCGAGGGGATGCCACCAAAACATTTACCGTGCGATTGGGCGTGCGTCCGGCCGATCTTCCCCCGCCGCCAATTCGGAATCGGGAATTACCCGTTGACGATGATGATTGAAGCCCGCCACACAATCGTATGCGCGAGAATACAGGCTCGATTATCGGAATTGACAATCCGCACTGGACGACTGCTATACCGGCTTCTATAAATGGCAGTAGAACGGTGCGATTTGTTATCGCCGGGGAGTAACCGATGACTCTACTGAGCCGCAAAGCGGATTACGCCCTGCTGATTCTGTCGTACCTCCATCAGAAACAGTCCGGCGGTAATGCGCGGGAAATCGCCGAGCGATTCCGCCTGAGTCGCCCCTTCGTGGCCAATATCCTGAAGGAGTTGTGCCACAAAGGATACGTCACCAGCCATCGCGGTGTGAAAGGGGGCTACGTCCTGCATCCCGCCACAATCTCGACGAGTTTGGCGGAACTGCTGGACGCAATCGAAGAAGGATTCCGCCTGACGCTGTGCAGCCCGGATCCGATGAACGTCGACCCGTGTTGTCTCGAACAGGATTGCCCGGTTAAGGCTCCATTGGGGGAGATTCATCGCCGTATCATCGAAATTTTGCGTGGTGTCACGCTCGGCGAACTGTTCCCACAAACGATCGACCCCGCGACCGCGCCCCACAGTTTATTGTCCTTGCTCATGATCCGAGAATCGCACACCCACACGGCGGAACCGACTTCCGTGTAACACCAAGATCAGCACGAATACAATTGACTCCATCCTGAGATGTTCATCGAGGAGCCAGGGAAAATCATGGCCATATCGTTACCGATTTACATGGATAACAACTCCACGACCCGCACCGATCCGCGTGTCGTGGAAGCGATGTTGCCGTTTTTCACGGAGAAGTACGGCAACGCCGCCAGCCGGAGCCACCCATATGGCTGGGATGCGGAAGCCGCCGTGGATGCCGCCCGTGACCAGATCGCGGAACTCATCGGCGCAACCGGCAAGGAAATCATCTTCACCAGCGGTGCCACGGAGGCGACGAACCTCGCCATCAAGGGTGTCGCCGCCATGTACAAGAAAAAGGGCAACCACATCATCACTCAGGTGACCGAACACAAGGCCACCCTGGATGTGTGCAAACGCCTCGAACGCGACGGTTGCACCGTGACCTACCTGCCCGTCGACAAATTCGGTCAGGTTCACCCCGACCAGATCCGCGCCGCGATCACGGATAAGACGATCCTGGTTTCGATCATGGCCGCAAACAACGAAATCGGCACCCTCATGCCGATTCAGGCCATCGGGGCGGTCTGCAAGGAAAAAGGAATCTTCTTCCACACCGATGCCGTCCAAGCCGTGGGTAAGGTGCCGATCAACGTCATCGACATGGGTATCGACCTCCTCAGCCTGAGCGGCCACAAGCTGTACGCTCCCAAGGGGATCGGTGCCTTGTACGTTCGGAAGAAAGATCCCCGCGTCCGCCTGGAACCCCAGATGGACGGTGGCGGCCACGAACGGGGAATGCGTTCCGGCACCCTGGCGGTCCCGTTGATTGTCGGACTCGGTGCCGCCTGCGACATCGCCCGCCGGGAAATGCCCGAAGAAAGTGCCCGCGTATTGCGACTCCGCGAGCGGCTGCGATCCCGCATCATGGATCGACTGCCAGAATCGTACCTCAACGGCCACCCCACCGAGCGACTCCCCGGCAACGCCAACATCAGCTTTGCCTATGTCGAAGGGGAAGGGCTGATGATGGGCATCAAAGATGTCGCGGTTTCCTCAGGCTCCGCCTGCACCAGTGCAAGTCTGGAACCCAGCTACGTTCTGCGGGCTCTGGGAGTTGGCGACGAACTGGCCCATAGCAGCATCCGCTTCGGCCTTGGCCGCTTCACGACTGAAGAAGAAGTCGATTACGTCGCGGATCTCGTGGTGCGAGAAGTCACCCGCCTCCGGGAAATGTCCCCCTTGTACGAAATGGTACAGCAGGGAATCGACATCACCAAAATCGCATGGGCCGCACACTAAATCGCACCCCGGCACCGTCCGTTGGCGATGAAATTCATAAATTTACCACGAACAGACATACTGCAAGAACGGGAGTCCGACTCATGCCATACAGCGAACAAATCCTCGACCACTACAACAACCCCCGCAATGTCGGCAGCTTCTCCGCCGCAGACCCACTCGTCGGCACGGGCCTCGTCGGTGCCCCGGAATGCGGCGACGTGATGAAACTACAAATTCGCGTCAACCCGGAAACCGGCATTATTGAAGATGCCAAGTTCAAAACCTTCGGCTGTGGTAGCGCCATTGCCAGTAGCTCGCTGGCGACCGAATGGCTCAAAGGCAAAACGCTAGATGAAGCCATGACAATCAAGAACACCGCGATTGTCGAAGAACTCGCCCTGCCCCCGGTCAAAGTCCACTGCTCTGTGCTGGCCGAAGATGCCATCAAGGCCGCGATCAAAAACTACCAGGAAAAAGCGGGCCTGATCGAAGATGCCCAACCAGAACCTGCGGGCGCAGCCAATTGACTCTGTTGGAATCTCCCCGAAACGGGGTATGATTTTAGAGATCGCATTCACCACGAACAGAAAGGGCCACTCCTATGTCGACCGCAACCGAAACATGCAGCGTCGGTGTGAAGACGGATGCCAAGCCGACCGTCGCTATCACCCTGACCGATAAGGCGGCCAGCGAAGTCAAGCGGATCGTCGCCGAGCAAAATTCTCCCGAGCCGCTGTACTTGCGCCTCCGCGTCGTCGGCGGTGGCTGTAGCGGCTTCCAGCACAAGCTCGACCTGGACCCGCTCGTGAACGAAAAACTCGACGATACCTATGAAATCAACGGTGTAGCCATCGTCGTCGACAAGCGGAGCCAACTCTACTTGGATGGTGTCACCGTTGACTTCCACGATGACCTCAACAAACGTGGCTTCAGCGTCTCGAACCCCACCGCCAAGAGTACCTGCGGCTGCGGTAGCTCGTTCTCGATGTAAGATGTCAAGTGCCCCCGGTCCAGCGCTTCATTTACAATTGGGACCAGGGACAAGGAATCCGAGATGATGCCCACGCATTTTGAACGCCTCGGGCTACCGAGGCGTTTTTCCATTGATCCCGCGGCGGTGGAACGGGAGTATCTGGCCCGTTCTCGCCACGTTCACCCCGATTTTCACGGCCTGGCAACACCCGCGGAACAGCAAGCCAGCCTGGAAGCCTCGGCCGCACTGAACGAAGCCTATCTCACGCTCAAAGATTGGTTTCGTCGTGCGGATTATCTGTTAACATTACAGGGCGGCCCCAGCGCACAGCACGAGAAAAACCTCGATCAACAGTTCCTCATGGAAATGATGGACCTCCGCGAGCGTATCGAGGAGGCGGGCGAGAACTCTTCCGAACTGCACGCCATCGCGGATGAGTTGCAAAGCCGGGAAACCGCTTGCCGCAACCGCCTGACCGGGTTGTTTGCGGAGTTAGAATCTCATACAACAGCACCAGACAGCATCTTGACGCAAGTTCGGCACACATTGAACGCGGTCAAAACGATCCGTAGCGTCTTGCGTGACTTGCCGATGGTCTGATCCCAAATCACCGCATCAGCCCGACTCTCACCGAGGAGATTTCATGTACGACATGAAGCATCTGCAAAAGCTGAAGACAATGGACACCTTGGCTCCCGCGGCGATGCAGGCCTTTCGTGAGTTGGACAAGGTGGCATTCGCGGAGGGGGCGATCCCCGCAAAAGTGAAGCAATTGATCGCAATTGCCGTTGCGGTCACGACGCAATGCCCTTATTGTATTGAGGTTCATGCGAAGTTGGCTCGCGCGGCGGGGGCCACGGATGCGGAGATCGCGGAGGCCACTATGGTTGCCGCTGCAATTCGTGCCGGTGGAGCGGTGACACACGCCACGCATGCGTTATAATGAGGAATGAAAACGGGCGTTTAGCTCAGTGGTAGAGCGAGGTCTTTACACGGCCCAGGTCGGGGGTTCGAATCCCTCAATGCCCACTCATGCGCTTTTGATCAACAATTCTGTTCTGGTAATCCACCAATTCCGACAAACAGGAAATACCCATGGTTGCCCCTGTCTATTCCATCCTCATTCCTGAAGAAACCTTGTCCCAAGCGGGAAATTATCTGCAATCTCTGCGGATAAGCCAATCCTCCCCAGGGGAACGCCTCCGCCAGAGACTACAGCATGTTGACCTCCAGACAATCTCCACCCAACAGTTCTTCGGTGAACTGCTGGATACCAAACTGCCACAAATCTTCGCGGAGAGTGCTGTCTCCGGCGATGGGTCGGACTGGAATTTGACCGAACTTGGGATCCTGGGAGACGTTTCCGTCGCTGTGCCGGTGACAATCTTCGATAACGGTAATTATAATGCCCCAATGGTTCACACTGATCCGTTTCCCGGCACCCTGATTTTCACCCCCGGAGCCCTGCTACGCTGTGATTCTGGACCGAAACCCGCCGATTGGGACGAAGTGACCGGACCAAACCATCAAATCAACCCCGAAGGGTATTATCAACTTTATCGGCGAAGGCTGCTTCCCGTTTTTCGCTACGTCAACCACCACGCGCATCGGCCCCGCTCGGTCGTCTTGACGATTCCCGGCCTCGGCTGCGGACAATTTGCCGGCCCCTTCCGTGGCCAACTCGGCCAATCACTCCAAACTGTTCTGACACGGTTTCTGCAAGAGAACGGCGCTGCGTTCCCCAACCTGAAAGCTGTCTATTACGATCCCTATAGCACTTGCGTGAATGCGCGGCACGAAATCCACGGGATCTCGTTCATGGTTCGCCCTCTGACTGCCCCTGGAAATCAGGCAAAATCTCAGTTATGTCCGCCCAGCGCCTACGCGGAAGATGGAGATGATTTTTCGGATTGCAGCTTGTGCAGCATTGTGGCCTGGGATCACGTCTCCTGGCCGGGTAACGATTTTTTCCTCGGTTCTCGCGCCACGGATGACGGAGTCAAAGCCGCTGCCACCAATTCCATGGCCGTTCTCACGGGTGTCGCGGGTGTTTATGACCCAAGTTGCGGGAAATACCAACCCCCCAAAGCCTTCCATAATTGGAAAGAGGTCGTCCAGCAAAACGGCCTGCGGTTGTGGAATCCCGCAGCGGTTTGGCCCACGATCGAGGTTTAACTTCCATCGGCCAAAAGCGATACATCATCGAACTCTTGGAAGTGGAGCGTCATCAGCTCCTTCAAACTGTCCGCATGAATCGTCGGGACGTGATGGAGTACGTCCTCGATCGCGGCCCGGAAGTCCGCGAATGTCGCCTGATACTTCCCATACACGGCTCGCCGTTTGGTGAACCGCCACAATCGCTCGATGCGATTCAAGTTCGGCGAGTATGATGGAAGAAACAACAGTTCGATCCCCAGGGTCTTCGCCCGCTCCCGGACCACAGCGTTCCGCTGATACTTGGCATTGTCCAGGACCAAGGTGATCGGTCCTACGCGTCCTTGGGACGCGATCTTCTGAAGCCGGTCACACATCGTCTCGGTGTTCACGACCGTGATATTTGCGACCGTCGCCAGTGTCCGATCCACCGCGTCCCAGGCTCCCAACACATGGAACCGTTGCCGACCCGAAGCGGCTCGGATCAAGATGCGTTGGATGGACCACAGGCAACACAGAAATGTCCCAAACACGAAATGGGCCGCATCGACAAAGAGGACGTGCCTCTGGCCAGATTGGGCCTGCTCCAGCCGCGGTTTTAGCTCATGATCGAGGAATGGAGACGGAATTTCGACAGGCTCGGCCAGAGACTTTTTGGGGGCACGGGGACGGCCCGGATCCGTTGCCAGCGGAACCCCATCCCGGCCAAAAACTTCCGCACCTGGGTCGGCTTCCGCTCGATCCCCGTCCGGGACGCGATCCGGTCGCACACCTCGGCAATCGTCCGAACCGGGGATTGGGTCAGGGACTCACGGATGGTTGCGGTGTGGGCCACGAGATCGCTGACCGGACCCGTGACATTCCACTGTCGCAGACCGTCGAGGCCGCCGTCCCGATAGGCTGCAACGTACCGTTGGACGGTGGCCCGTCCCAGTTCCGCGACCTCAGCGGCCTTCGCGCGAGTGAGTCCACAATGGAGTAGCCAGAGGACGAGCATTTTCCGACGGACGTGAGCATCGGGATGTCCTTCCCGTTCGGCCTGGACAATCGTCTGTTCTGCATCCGAGAGTTTTACACGAAACCATGCCCTCTCTGCTTCTCATGGTTCAGTCGGATATTATAGGAGCCGAGATGCCAAACGGCTCATCGTTGGCCGGGGTGAGTATAGCCCCAACGATGCGCAGTATTTCGTGGGCCCCTACCCCACATTCTTCCGGGCGAGTCGGGCGATGAGTCGTTCGACCTGCGTGCGGGGGGGAAGGGGGTTGTCTCCGCGTATCCCCATGTGAATATCCGTCAACCAGTCGGTCAGTTTGTCGAGGCGGCGGCGGCCGAGATGACGCAACTGCTTCTCCATCGACTGCCGGGCTTGCGGCCATTTCGCCACCCCGGCACGATCCATTGCCAAGCCGAGCGAGTGGCCCGTGGCGACGTACCGATTCACGGTGGCGAGCTTGCGAAGTTGGGCCGTCAACGGGCCGAGGATGGCAAAGGCATCCTCCCCATCCGCGAAGAGTTCTTGCAGTAGTCGCATCGCTTCCGTGGCGTTCCCCTCGCCGATGGCATTCAGGATGTGGAAGACATTGGCTTCCCGACTCCGCCCAATCAGCGCGTCCACGGCGGCGGTGTTGATAGCGGCCTTCGCCCCCACGGACACCGCGAGTTTGCCCATCTCCTGATCGAGCAAACCCATCGACGATCCCACCAGTTCGACCAGCATTTCCGCGGCATCGCGTTGCAGGGTTTTCCCGTGTCGGCTCTGGCACCACGTTCGGCACCACTCGGCGAGCTGATTGTTCGCGGGTGCCTTGCAGACGATCTTCGCGGCATCGGGGAGCGCTTTGGCGAGCTTGGTTGTCTCCGGGAACGTCTTCACGTCCAAAACGAGTACCCCGATGGGACTCGGTTTCTGGAGGTAGCGTTCCAACGCTTCACGGTGAGCCGTGACGAATGGGTCCGCCTGATCCACAATCACGACGCGGGCCGGGCTGAGAAACGGCAAGGTATCGAGGTCATTGCGTACCGTGGAGAAATCGAGCTTCTCACCGGGGTACATGGTCACGGCAAAGGAAGGGTCCGCCTCACCGACGATGGACGCGATGATCGTCTCACGGGCGAGCCGCTTGAGAAAGTCCTCATCGCCGTTGAGGACGTAGACCGGCGGGCGCTTGGCTGGAGGCGGCTGGCTCAGGAACGGCAAGGCATCCATGCGGGCAATCCTCGGAGGGTCCGGTATTCGTCCACGAGCCGGCGGGGCACCCCGATGTCCACTATGTGAACCGTGCCGGTCCACTCGGAAGAGGCTGGGTGACAAAACCCCTTCTTGTGCGCCACGAAGGTCGCGGTGTGGGTCGCGCGGATGGTGGGTCCGAGTGGTTCGCCCGTGTCGCAGTCCAGCCCCGATGGGATGTCGAGGGCCAGGACCGGCCGATTCGCCGCGTGGACCGCGTTCACGACCGCATCATAGGGATGTCTCATCGGTCGTGTGAGCCCGGTTCCGAACAGAGCATCGACGACCCATTCGGCTCGATGAATACGTTGAGTCAGGAACGCCAACTGTTGATCCGCCACATGCTCTGGGTTGTACTGGGTATAGTGGATCCCGGCCGCGTGGAGGATGTCGAAATTGGTGTCCGCGTCGCTGCGGGTATGCTGATGTTGGGCCAGAATCTGGACATCGACCGGCCAGCCGTGGAAGTCGAGGTGCCGGGCGATGACGAAACCATCACCGCCGTTGTTGCCGGGGCCGCAGAGGATCACGGTCGGTTGTCGTGTGGGGTTCCACCGCATGAGGAGTTCCGCACAGCCACGGCCCGCGTTCTCCATCAGCACGATGCCGGGGATACCGTAACCGGCAATCGCGCGTTGGTCGAAGGACCGCGCTTCCTCCCGCGTGAGCCAGAATTCCGGTGAAGACATCTCCGCGTCACTCCTCAAACTTCTCAACGACGAATGCGGAGCCCGCTACCGGCGAGGACGGCTTCCACTTCCTCACGGGTGATCCAGGGCAGATCGCCCAGGATGCTGTGCTGGATGGCTCCGATTGCCGCGCCGTAATGAATTCCTTTTTCCAGATCGCCATCGAGCAGGCCATGAATCAACCCCGCCGCCAGGGCATCACCGGCTCCGAGACGATCGACGATTTCCACATCATACCAGGCGGATTCGTACAACTGACCCGCTGTGTACCCGACGGCCGCGAATTTGTTCCGCCAGACCAGCGGTGTCTCCCGGCGTGTCCCCGCGACGCAGCGGACACCGAACCGCTCGATAAGTTGCTGGGCCATGTCCGCGAAATCGGTCCCGTCGATGCTGAACAGATCCCGGCAATCGCCCTCACTGGCAATGAGTAAGTCGATGCCGTTCACCAAGCCGGACATGACGCGGCCCGCTTCCTGGGGTGTCCACAGTTTGCTGCGGTAGTTCAAGTCGATGCTCGTGCCAAGCCCGGCTTGTTTCGCGGCGGTTAAAGCCTCGGCGGTGGCAGCCGCGGCTCCCGCACTGAGGGCCGCGGTGATGCCGGTGACGTGGAACCAACGTGCCCCGCGAAAAATCGTCGGCCAGTCGAACATCCCCGGTTGCACCTGAGCGATGGCCGATTCCTTGCGATCGTAGACAATCCCGCTGGCACGCGGGGACGCGCCAAATTCGAGGAAGTACAAACCGCAACGGTCGTGCGGCGTGTACTGCACGAACGTATCGGACACGCCAATTTCCCGGACACGGTTGGCGATCAGTTTGCCGAGCGGGTTATCGGGCAATCGACTCACCCAGGTGGCGGTGCGTCCCAGCCGCACGCACCCGGCGGCGGTGTTGAACTCCGCTCCACCGATTTCGAGATCGAGAGAGCGGGTCTGTTCGAGTCGTTGAAAATGCGGCGGTGCGAGGCGAATCATCACTTCGCCGAAGGCCACAATATCAGGCATGGTCAGACTCGCTCTACGGTCAAATGGGAGGTGAGTATGCGGTCGAACGGGTAGGGGCAACCGGGTGGATTTGGGGCATGGTCATGATCGTGATTCCTGCCCGTACCGAACCTGCAGAAGTCCATACCGTGAGTTAGTTTATCCCGTCCAAGCTCGTTCTGGTAGGGGCCGTGTTTTCGCCGCTGCGTCTTTCTCATCGTGTTGTCGATGTCTATCGTGTATTCATCACCGGGAACACGTTTTGTGCGGGTGGCGTGTTCAGGAAATCTGTGAGGGAAGCCCCCCATCCGCACCGAGGCGGTGTCACCATGCGTGTCGGCGGGATCATCCTCTGTGGCGGGCGTTCCACCCGGATGGGCACGCCGAAAGCCTGGCTGCCGATCGGGACGGAAACGCTGCTGGCCCGCACGGTGCGGGTGGTCGCGGCGGTCGTGTCCCCTGTCGCCGTGGTGGCCGCGGTCGATCAGAGATTGCCACCGCTTCCCCCAGACATCCTCATTCTCCGCGACGAGATCGCCGACCAAGGGCCACTCGGCGGGTTGGTCAGCGGGCTGGCGGCACTTACAGGGACAGTGGATGCGGTCTTCCTGACGGCCTGCGATATGCCTTTTTTGACAAGTGACTGCGTGCGGGACACGGTCACATCGCATTCCCCAACGGTGGCCATCACCGTGCCGGAAGCCGATGGCCGCTGTCATCCTCTCGCGGCGGTGTACGCTCTGTCTCTGTTGCCGAGCCTGCGGGAACGCCTGCAATCAGGCCAATTGCGGATGATGGATCTGCTGGAACACGCCGCCACGCGGGTTCTCCCGGTCGATCCCCAGCCGCTCCGCAACGTCAACACCCCAGCCGAGTATGCCGCTTTGGGGAGACTTCTGGATGCTGGCTCATAAACTGTCTTCTGAACCGGGTTTTCTGGAGATTGATGGACGCTATGCATCCCCACAAGCCGACCTACGACCGCCACGCCGGTAGCGATGAGAACAAATCCTTTTTGCGACGCATTAGTCGCCAGCGGATCGACCCACCGGCGGTGGCTCCGGGGATCTCGGCAGCGGACTTGTTGGATTCCGCGTTCCTGTCGTACAACGCGGGCCGGATGCGGGAAGGCTGCCAATTGTTCGCCCAGCGGATGCTCGACGAGAGTACCACCGTTGGCTTGGCACTCTCCGGGGCACTGACACCCGCCGGGCTCGGCATGTCGTGTCTGGTGCCACTCCTGGAAGCGGGCTTCATCGACTGGATCATCAGCACCGGGGCGAACCTCTACCACGATACGCATTACGCCCTCGGTATGGACCTGTACGCCGCCGGGCCGAGCTTGCCAGACTTGGAACTGCGCGAAAATCAGGTCATCCGCATCTACGACATCGTCTTCGACTACGAGAATCTGCTCGGCACGGATAAATTCTTCCGCACCCTGCTCCGGGGCGATGCCTTCCAAAAGACGTTCAGCACCGCGGAGTTCCACCACCTCATCGGGAAATATCTCGTCGAGCGGGAAGAACAAACGGGCATTAAAGGGAAATCGCTCCTCGCGGCAGCGCATCGCTGTGGGGTGCCGATCTTCACGAGCTCGCCCGGCGATAGCAGCATCGGTATGAACGTGGCCGCGTTGCAGCTGGAAGGCTACGCCATCAACATCGACCCGATGCGGGACGTGAACCAGTCCGCCGCGATTGTCTGGGACGCAAAAGCCGAGAAACCGGGGCAGACGGCACCCGGTGCTAGCGGTGTCTTCATTCTCGGTGGCGGCTCGCCGAAGAACTTCTTGCTCCAGACCGAACCGCAGATTCAAGAAGTGCTAGGACTTTCGGAAGCCGGGCACGATTACTTCTTGCAGTTCACCGATGCCCGGCCGGACACCGGCGGCCTCAGCGGCGCGACTCCCTCGGAAGCGATGACTTGGGGGAAGGTCGACCCGGAAAAACTGCCCGGCACCGTCACCTGCTATGTCGATTCCACCGTGGCCCTGCCGATGTTGACGGCATACGCCCTGACCCGCCGGGAGCCACGCCCACTCAAGCGGTTGATGGACCGATTGCCCGAATTAACAGTACGCTTGCAGACCGAATACGACCGCATCCGGCAGGAACGCGGCGAATAACACGCAGCACGATCGGGACCAGCGGGAATAGAATGACCCGCGCAGGCCCAAGGTGTGAGGAGAATTAGACCCACTATGACGGAATCACCCGTGACCGATCCCTCGGAATGTGTTCGCCCCGTGCCCCGTTGGGTGCGGGTTTGGGCGATTCTCACCGCGATCGTGGCGATTGTGCTGCTGTTCATCCTCGGTGGTTTCGTGACCTCGTTCCGTGTCGGAATGGCCGATCCGGTCTGGCCGACCGAACCGTGGTATCTGCTGGGCCAAGACTGGCAAACGCTGGAATTCGGCTTCCTGGTCGAACACACGCACCGTGCTGCGGGGTGGATCGTCGGCCTCATGGTCAGCATCCTGGCCCTCGGTGCGTGGTGGAGTACGCACTGCCGACTCTTGCGATGGTACGGCCTCGTCTCATTGGTGTTCCTGTTGGCCGCTTACGGTGAGTTCCATCGCGGCATGATGGCCGTGGAACAAGCCCGGAAGGCGGGAGCGACGGTGGAGTCGATCCCCGTGCCGCAAGGTGCGGGAATCGCCACGCTGGTGGGAGTGGGGCTGTGCCTGTTGGCCGCGGGAATCGGGATCGGCAACGGGCGGTTCGGCCGTTGGACCCGTGCCGTCGCCGTGGTCACGCTGATTGCGGTCATGATTCAAGGCTTGCTCGGCGGCTTCCGCGTGTATCTGAATACTCTATTCGGGCCAGAACTCGCGGCTGTGCATGGGGCGTTCGGACAGATCGTCTTCACGCTCCTGGTTTCCGTAGCCGTGCTATCTGCGCCGCGTCGAGCGGGAGATGCCTTGCCGGAAGCAGAACGCTCCCGGTTACTGGGTTTGTCGGTGTTGCTGCCCATCACGGTGTTCGTGCAGCTCATCTGGGCGGTGTGGGTCCGCCACATGGGCTCGCCGGTGGCGCAACGGCTGCACATTCTGACCGCGTTCATCGTGACGGGTATCGCAGTCTGGCTGGCCGCGCGGGCGCTCTCGACCCCAGCCGGGCGGAAGCAACTCGGTTTCACGGCTTACCATCTGCTCGGGATTTTGGCCGTGCAGGTGCTATTGGGTGTCGAAGCCTGGATGGGGAAATTCGCGGCTGCCGGGGAGTTCGCCGCGCTGCCGCCCGAGTTACGGCCCATCAAACCGTCTTCCGCCGGGATTCGGACGCTGCACACGGTGATCGGGGCCGCGCTCCTGGCGGCTTCGGTGGCCTTGGCATTGCGGATCTGGCGGAAACCGCTGTCCACGTCCACCATTGCGGCACCCTCAGCGGAAAAAGTTTCTGAAGTTTCTCCCCCGGAACCGATCGGGTGAGCGTGATTTTGGAAACCGATCTCATAGAACAATTTTACCCGTGCCGTGGAACCGGGTTCCGAACTGAGAGTGTCGCTGATGGCTACTGCTGAGCCAACCACTTCCCCGATCCGGCCTCCTGTGGGGTTGCCCACCGTGGGATTCGCGGATTACCTCGAACTGACCAAACCCCGCATTGCGATGATGGCCCTCATCACCGTGGGTGCGGGCTACCTGCTCGGAGCCGCGCCGACGGTACGAGTCGATCTGCTCCTGCACACGCTCATCGGTTCCTGGTTGGTGGCGGCGGGGGGTGGCGCGCTCAACCATTGGCTCGAACGCCGGGCCGATGCCAAGATGTGGCGGACTTCCCGGCGACCAATCCCCGCCGGACGCATCCCGGCCCCCGAAGCCCTTTCGTTCGGGTTGTCGCTCAGCCTCGGTGGTGTTGCCTATCTGGCCTATTCCTTGCCGAGTCTCACGGCGGCGATCACGGCGTTTTTCACCTTCACGCTCTATGTTTGTGTCTACACACCGTTGAAGCGGGTCACGACCTGGAACACCGTCATCGGCGCGATTCCCGGCGCGCTGCCGCCCGTGATCGGTTGGACCGCCGCGACTGGCGACGTGACCGCCGGGGCACTCTCGCTGTTTGCGATTCTGTTCGTCTGGCAGTTACCGCATTTCTACTCGATTGCCTGGCTGCACCGGGACGATTACGCCCGCGGCGGCATGGTGATGCTGCCAATCGTCGATCATGCCGATGGCCGCTTGACGGGCCGAGCCACCGTGGGAACCTGCCTGCTGCTGATCGTGGTCACGGCGACGCCGTACTTCACACAGGTGGGCGGGTGGCTGTACCTCCTCGGGGCGATGCCGGTGTCGGTCTGGTTCCTGGCCCGCGCGATCCGATTCGCTCGCACGCCGGATGCCATCACGGCACGCGGTGTGCTACGGGGTTCGTTGGTGTATCTGTGTGGCGTGATGGCCCTGCTCGTACTGGATGGCCTGTTGCCGTTGTACCTGTAACCTGAGTCCACTATGTCCGAAGTTGCTTCGTCATCGGCACCACGCACCCGCCGGTTGCCGATATTTCTCCTTCCCATTGTGTTCGCGCTCGGGCTGCTCTCCCTGGCCGCCGCGATCCTGGCCCCGATTCCACGTTCATCACAACCCCCATCCACCACGAACCCGGATTCTTCCGCCACGACGACCCCGGCAGTGCCGGAGTTCCGCTTGATGGAACGCTCGGGCCAAATGCTTAGCCGGGATGATCTGTTGGGGAAAGTGTGGGTAGCCTCCTTCGTGTTCACCCATTGCACCGGCCCTTGCCCCAGTGTCACCGGGACGATGGCTCGCCTGCAAGCGGACCTCAAATTGGCGGAACGTCCGAACTTACGTCTGGTCACGTTCACCGTGGACCCGGATCGCGATGACCCCGCTGCCCTGAAGAAGTACGCTGAGAATTTTCGGGCCGACCCAACCCACTGGCTGTTCCTCACCGGGGAAGAAGAACAGATTCACAAACTATTGCACGATGGTTTCGGGATTCACGCGGCTCGCTCCGCCAATCCGACCCCGCCCGCCGGCCAGGAATTCGATCACAGTACCCGACTCGCCCTCGTCGACAAGAATGGCCACATTCGCGGTTACTATGACGGTTTCACCGGGGAACACGACGCGGACGGGGCGAATTTCCGCGCGAGCTACGATCGCCTCGTGGCTGCCGTCGACGCGCTCTTGCAAGAATAATAGATTGCACTTCGACTGTATTCGTGGGCGAGTGGAGACACTCGCCGTTGTTGTCTCATGTCGAGAACTGGACTGGGAGGCTGTGAGGCATGTCTACCGAAACGCTGGAATTCAAGGCTGAACTGAAACAACTGCTGCACCTGATTACGCATTCCCTCTACTCGGATCGTGAGATTTTCCTCCGCGAACTCATCAGCAATGCCTCGGATGCGATCAACAAAATCAAATTCGATTCCCTGTCGCACGAAGATCAGCTGGAAGACAACAAAGATTGGAAGATCGTCATCACTCCGAACACGGAGGCGAAGACACTCACCATCTCGGACAACGGCATCGGCATGTCGCGGGAGGAAGTCGTCGATCACCTCGGCACCGTGGCCAAGTCCGGGACCAAGGCATTTTTACAAGCATTGAAGGACCAGCAGAAATCCGACCTCCCCGGCCTGATTGGTCAATTCGGAGTCGGCTTCTACTCCGCGTTCATGGTCGCGGACACCATCACCGTTCATACCCGCCCCGCCGGGGGCTCCCAACGTGGCGTGCGCTGGGTGTCCGATGGCCAGGGTCAGTACACCGTGGAAGATGCCGAGAAGGCGACTCGCGGCACGGATGTCATCCTCCATCTCAAAGACGATGCCCAGGAGTTCCTCGATGCGTGGAAACTCCGCTCCGTGGTGAAGAAGTTTTCCGACTTCCTCGAACACCCCGTCGTCCTCATCACAACCGAGGAAAAGGAAGTCGAGCAGGAAGGCGGTGAAAAAGTCACCACCACCGAGACGAAGGAAGACACCCTCAACAGTCGCAAGGCGATCTGGCTCCGCACGCCCCGCGAGGTGACGGAAGACGAATACACCGAGTTTTACCGCACCATCAGTCACGATCACGAATCGCCCGCGAAGACGTTGCACTTCACCATTGAAGGTTCCTCCGAGTTCCGGGCACTGCTGTTCCTCCCAGCACACAAGCCGTTCAGCTTCGATTACGAGGAACAGAAAGGCGGCCTGAAACTATATGTGCAGCGTGTCCTCATCATGGACCGCTGTGAGG
>JAIXLE010000171.1 GCA_026931725.1 Bacteroidales bacterium | reverse complement strand
CCTCTACACCGATCCAGCGCATCTTGGCTTGACCGACCGAGTTCGTGTATTGCAGCGTCGCAATCCGGCTGAAGTCGTTGGCAAAACTGTTGACCATCAACTCAATCTGCATCTTGCTGATCGTCGGCAGATTGTCGTTTTCTTCCTTCACGCCGGGTTCCAGTTCGGGAACGGGGTGGTTCAATGCGGCTTGGTTCTTGCTCGCCCGCAGTTCTTTCTCCATGTCGCGGACGAAACTGGTGTGCTGATCGAGCAATTGTCGATCTTCGCTTCCCACTTGGGAGCGGAGTTTGGTCAGATCGTCGGTCAGGGCATCCAGGACGCTGGTGAGGTTTTCGCGGTCCTTGGCTCGACCGTACAGCTTTTGGAACATTTGGTACGGATCGTCGAGCGGGGTGACCGGCTGATTCGGGCCGGTGTAGACCATCCGGGTCCAGGTGTCGGCCCGTTCGGGCACGAGGGCACCGAATTCGAGCGAGCCGAAGCGGGTGCGGGTCGCGGGGTCTTTTTGCAGGAAGTTTTTGATCTCCTGGTCGATCGAAAGCCCGCTGGCCCAGCCCGCCGGGGTGTGCGAGCCGCCTTGAATGTTCCCAGGGAACAGTTCAATTCCGGTCAGCAGGCAGCCGATGCCGCGCATGTGGCTATCGCCGTCGCCGCGGACGCGATCGCAGACACCGTTCAGAATGAGTGTCTGTTTCTGGAACGGAGCCAGCGGGGTGAGGCTTTCTTTCAGGGTGAACGCGGTTCCTTCCTCGTTCGGCCAGAACGCGCCAGGAATGACCCCGTTCGGGCTGAACATTATGACCAGCCGTTGTTTGCGTCGACCCTGATTGGCGAACCCCAGTGAGGGCAGGTTCATCAGGAACGGCATCGCGGCGGCACCAATCCCCGTGGTGCGCAGAAACTCTCGGCGAGAATGAGGAAGTGTCATGTACGATCTCCGGTGCATCCGCGAGCGAGGAACGCGGCTCAGGTCAGGTGGGAGGTTTGGCGGTTGGTGCTGGTGGCTGGACTGTCATCACGGCGATTTCGACCATCAGCTTCCGCATATTGTACTCCATGCGGCGGAAGCTGTCACGCAACTGTTGCTGCGTGTTCGGGCCGTAGGCACGTACGGGCTGTTTGACGAGATGGTGGAACAACTGTTCCGCAAAGGCACCATACACATCGGGGTTGGCGGCGGCATAGGTTGCCAGGTCACGCGGACCAGCAAACGGTATCACCTTCCCCGTCAAGCGGGATTCAAAACTGCCACTGGAATCGACGGGTCGACCGTTTTCCGTGGTGCGGTGGCGACCGATGGCGTCGAACGCTTCCAGGGTGAAACCGAGTGCGTTGATGGTCTGATGGCAGGACATACACGCATCCGGTTTCGTTTGCAGGGCCACCCGTTCGCGGGTCGTCAGGTTCGGGTGCAGCTTTTCGGAGAAGGGTTGAAACGCATCTTGTGGTGGTCGCAGCGTCAGCCCCAGAATGTGCCGAGCGAGGAACACCCCCCGGTGAATCGGTGAGGATGTGCGTTCGTAGGCGAACACGGAAAGCAGGTACGGATGCGTCAGCACCCCGGCTCGGGGTTCGGCACCGAGTTTTACCTTGGTAAAGTCCGCATCCGGGGGCAGTTTCGCTCCGTAGAACGCTCCGAGTCGGCCATTGAGGTATAACTCTTGAGACAACAGTAACGGACGCAGATCTGCCGATGGCGACATCACGGCATCGGTGAGGGTCAAATCCAAAGAGGTTCTCAGGTCGGCGAGAACTTGGGCATCGAAACCGGGGAACCGTTTTTGGTCCTTGCTGGTGTCGCCGGGATGATCGAGTTTTAACCAGGTGAACAGGAAATCCCGGAGTCGGGCTTGGGCGCGGGGGTCTGCGGATAGACGCTCGGCCTGCTGGCGAATCTGTTCGGGTTCGTGCAACTTCCCCGCGGCGGCGGCTTGGCGGAGCGGGGCATCGGGGAGAGAATCCCACAAGGTGAACGCCAACCGGGAGGCGATGTCCCAATCGTCATGGGCTCCGGTCACTTCCCGATAGAGGAACCGGGGCGATTTGAGAGCCAGCAGCACCACCCGTTTCACGGCGGTTTGTGGGTCTTTGGCATCCGCGAATTGGCGATCGACGATGACCTGAGCCAATTTTTCGGGCAGCGGTCGGCGGAACGCCCGTTCAACGAATGTTCGACAAAATCCCTTCCATTTCGCCACACGATCCGGGTCGTTCGGTTTTACCTGCGATAGCTCAGGCAGACGGGAGGCCACATAATCGGCGGTCTGCAGGGCCGCATCGGTCGTGGCGGCATCCCATTCGCGGGAGATGCGGGTGCCGCGTTCCCAACCCAGGCTGCGATCGTCCGGCGGGAAGGGCGTGGTGACGATGAAGACTTCGGGCACCTTGGCTTTCAGCAGGTAGCGGTTTGGCACCGGCTCTTTCACGCCGTGGGGCGGTTTCCAGAGCAGTTTCACTTCGGGCGGGGCATTGTCTGAGGGGTTAGTCTTTCCGTCTTTCCCTTTCTTGACGACGCGCACGGCTTCGATCTTGAGCCGATACGCACGCCCCGGCAACAGGGTGATGCTGTTTTTGAATTCGGTATCCGGCCCGGAACGCACCCAGGCATCAATGAGCGGAGCCGAAAAGTTGTTCAGCCAAATTCGGCCGCGTACATCGGTTGGAGCCTGGAGGAACAGTTCATAATTGCCGCCATCTGGGGTGAAGAGTGCCCCTTCCCAGTTATTATTGGTGTACCGCACCGGCTCCACCTGCGGGCCGAGTTTCGGCAACTCAAAGCTACCGCCGGAACGGAAACTGCCGATGAGGTCCGCAATGGCATTGCGGTATTGGCCGACCGTCAGGCGAGACAGTTCGATCCGCACGGGTTGCAATCGGGCTTGGGCGGTGGGGGAGTAAAAGGCATCGTAAATGTAGCGGGCCACGGCGGCGGCATCCTCACCGACGCATTTTTCGGGGTCATCTTCCGGCATCGTGTCGTGGATCAACTTGGTCAGTTGATTGGGCGACAGATCGCCGATGAGCGGGATGGCGTAGCGTTTGGTGCCTTCGCCGGCCTTCCCGTGGCACCAGGCGCACTGGTCCCGGTAGATTTTTTCTCCCCGGCTCGGGTCTGCCGCCTCGGCGAGTGCTGGAAAACCGCACCCCAAGAGGAGCAGGAAGAATCGCCAGAGTGTGATCGATGCCGTGTGCTTCATGATGGCCAATATCAGTTCAAAGCCAATTAGCGTTGATAAATCGGCAGGTAATGCGAGGGCACGGCGAGGATCAGCACGGCAATGGCGGTCTGATACTCGGGGCCAACGTGGCCTTCCATCCGTTCGTGCCACTCACCGGAAGAGCGCTGGGTGGCGAGCAGTTTGGTTTTGAGGCGGGTGTAATACTCTTCCCAGGCTTTGCCGCCAATCTGGTGGAAGGCATGGGCCGCGTAGTAGTGGCCATACCAGTAGTGTTGGCGGTCGTCCCCTTCTTTCTCCAGGTATTGTACAGCGCGATCGATCTCTTTGGCCTCGTAATCTCCACACAATTGTAGCACACACACACCCGCGGCGGTGCGGGCGTAACCGGGGCCGTGTGAGTAAGGTTGATATTTGTAGCCGCCGGACTTGGAATCGTGGCAGCGGTCGATGTAGTCGATGGCCTTTTTCATGGTTTCGTCCGGGACGTACAACCCGCTATCCTTGGCCCCCCGTAGCGCCATGACCATCATAATCGTGACGGAGATGTCCGCGCCGGTGGGAGCGGGTTCGTAGCGCCAACCGCCCTCGTGGTTCTGCGTTTTGACGATCAGTTCGACGGCCTTCTTCAGCACCTTTTTGATTTCTTCATCGCCGGTCATGCCCCAGAACTGGGTGAGTGCGAGCGTGGCCATGCCGTGACAGTACATGTTCCCGCCGCTACTAGGGTGAACGAGGTAGCCGGACTCCTGCGCGGCGGCGAGCAGGTAACGGACCCCTTTCCCGACTTCCGGGCCGAACAATCCCCGATTCGGGACATGACCATTGGCCATGTAGGCCAGCAGGGCGAACGACGTGATGGCGGTGTTTCCCCAGGAACCATCTTTCCGCTGGCGGTCCTTGAGCCATTCGAGCGATTTATTGATGGAGCGTTTGGTCCGTTCGTCGATCTTGATTGTGTCCGCGGGCACGGGGGCGGCTGGGGTGGGGAGGCAGAGCATGTACCCACCCAATAACGTCAACAGGGTCAACAGGGGGAATCGGCCCATATCGGCCTCCTGAGCGAAACTGGGGCCATGCCCCGCTTCCGGTTGTCCCTGGAGCGGGGTTCGTGGTGGATTGTGGGGCGGGTTATCGGGGTTTGGGCGAAGCCGATTGCGGGGTTGCCTTCTCTTTGATGTTGATGTTGTACTGCTTGATGAGTTCCCGGAACTGAGCGGGGAAGGCGGCTTCCGCGTTTTGCTGCACTTTGTCCCGTTCGAGGGCTTGCAGGTTGATGAACCCGCTGTTCCCTTCTTTCATTTTGCCGCGAACATCGTTGCTACCGTTTTTGGCGACCCCTTCCCGATCGCCTTCGCCGAAGCCTTCGTTCTTTTCCGGGCTATCGCCTTTCTTGGCGGATTGGCCCGGTTTACCGGGTTGCGGTTTCGGTTGCCCCGCTTGCTGACCGGGTTGGCCGGGCTGACCGGGTTTCCCGGCTTCCTGACCGGACTGGGCCATCGGTTGATCGGATTGCTGATCGGGTGGCGGTACGGCCATCGCTTGCTGTTGCTGACCGGGCTGGGCCATTGGTTGCCCCATGGCCTGAGCGGCTGCGTTGAGTGCGGAAAGTGCTTGGTTCAACTGTTGTGCGGCCTGTTTCTGAGCCTGACCCGCCGGTGTGGGCTGACCTTGCGTCAATTTTTGCGCGGCTTGGTTCAGTTGCTGGTTCGCCTGTTGCAGTTGCTCCTGCACGGCTTGCGGGGCGAGCGACTGGGCCTGTTCCAGGGCTGCTTGTGCGGCGGCGTTGGCTTGGGCCGCTTCGGCGAGTGCCTGAGTGGCTTCTTTCAATTTCTTTTGAATGCCCGCCAGTTCCGCGGGAGTCTGAGCGGTCGCGGGTTGCGGTGGCCCCGCTGGGGATTCGCCGTCCATCGGCTTGGCCTCGCCCTTGGCGGGTTCGCCGTTCATCGGCTTGGCCTCGCCCTTGGCGGGTTCGCCGTCCATCGGTTCGCCGGCTTCCTGCAATTGTTCGATGGCCTTTTGTTGTTCGTGGATGGCCTGGGCGAGATCGCCTTTTTCGAGTGCCTGGGCCGCTTTCGCAGCGGATTCCGCCGCTTCCTTGGCTTTCAGCGATTCGGCCTTTTTGGCGATTTCCTGTTGCAGTTTGGCGAGTTCCGCTGCTGCGTTTGGCTGCTGGGCTTCTGGTTCTTGTGGTTCGCCGGGTTTGGGCTCTCCGGCCATCGGTTTGCCGTTTGGGGATTCGGTGGCCATCGGTTCGCCGGGTTTGGGTTCTCCGGCCATCGGCTCATCCGCCTGTGGCTCTCCGAGTTGCTTGGCGGCTTCGGCAGCCTGTTTCGCAGCCTTTTCCGCTTGTTCGATGGCCTTGGCGATCTGCTGGGCGGCTTCGGCTGGGTTGACGGCATCCGGTCGCAATGCAGCCTGATCGGCGATTTCCTGGGCTTTGAGTTCGTTGCGTTTCTGGGCCACATCGTTCTTGGCGGCTTCCAGTTTCTTGGCGGCTTCGGTAGCCTGTTCGGCGGCGGGCATCGGCTTTTTGTTGAGGAGGTTGTCTTTGGCGGCCTTTTGCGCTTGGGCCGCTTCGGCGATCTTTTCCGCGGCTGCGGGAACATCTTCTTGCAGTTGCTTTCCGATGTCTTGCGTTGGCGGAGTCAACTGGCTCTGTTCGGAGGCGACCGCTTCGGCCTGTGGAGGGTTGGGCTTTTCGGCTGCTTCCGGGTCGGCGACCGCTTGCGCATCCGCGGCGATTTTCTTCTCCGCTTGGGTCAGTTCGTCGAGTAGCTTTTCAGCGGCTTCCAGTTTGGCGAGTTGATCGCGGCGTTTCTGGATCGCGGCGGCTTGCTCATCGAGTGCCTTTTTGGCTTCGGCGAGGGCTTTTTGGGTTTCCGCCTGATTCGGCAAGGCATCGTCCGCGTCTTTTCGTGCGAGATCGTCGGCGGCTTTGCGGGATTGGGCCGTGGCTTTTTCCAGGGCTTTCCGCGCGGCGGGATTCTCGGGCAGCGGCAGGTCTTGAATCGCTTCGGCCCGTTCGGTGATGGCTTGTTGCTGTTCCGCAGCGGGTTTGAGTTGGTCTGGCCGCGACTTGTTCTTTTCTGTCGCCTGTTTGGTCGATTCTTGTTGATCCATCAACTTGGCGATTTCCTCACTGGCTTTCTGCACGGCGGCCAGGGGGTCGGATTTTTGCTGCTCCGTGGCGGCGATCTGTTCGTCGATTTTTTCGAGAACCTCGGCGAGACGCTTTTCGGCGTTCTTTTGCGGATCGGCGGCGGCATCACGTTTGAGGGAACGCAGGTTCTCCTCCGCTCGGCGCATTTCGGATTCCGCGGGGATCAGTCGGGCGGCTGCTTCACGGGCGACGTTTTCGATCGCTTTGCGGGCTTGTCGGGTCTGGAACTCCAGCGTGGCTTGCCGATCGGCGAGTTGGTGGTGTTCCGCCTTTTCGGCTTGTTTTTGGGCCGCGTCCGCTTTTGCGGGAGTTGGGGTCTTGGGTTTGGCCGTGGTATCCTGACGCAGGGCGCGTTCGGCCTCGGCGAGTTTGTGAACCGCATCGCGGGCTTCACGCAGCGCGGCGACCTTGTCGCGGGGGGTGCGCAAATCCGCAGCGAGGGCTTGTAAATCTTTCGTGGCGACTTCCTGACGGCGGGCGGCGGGTAAGAAGTTCGCTGATCGCAAATCCCGATGCGCAAATTCTAACTCTGCGACGATACGGCCTGCCCGGCTCAACGCATTGGTTTGATCGAGCCGGGTTCGCTGCTCGGCATTCAGCGTGGGGCGCAGTGTCGCCAATTGCTTGATGAGGGTAGCGACTTCTACCCGTAAATCGCTCTGGGCATCGGCTTGGGAATCCCGCTCCGTGATGACCTTTTCCCGTCCACCGGGGCGGCGATCGCCGAAAGCGGCGGAGGCGGTGGAACGCAAGTGCAGGGCATGTTCGCTCTCTGCGGCCCGGTCGAAGCGCTCGGCGGCTTGATCCAGGGATTTCAGCAGATCTAACAGCGTGAGCATTTCCCGGAGGGAACCGACAATCTCACGATGTTTCTGGTAGGCGGCTCGTTGTTCGGCGGTGGAGGTGATGGAATCGGGAGCCCGGACGGCTTGTTCCAGGTGGCGCAGCACGGCTTGCATGTCGTTCTGGCCGAGTGTGCGTAAGCCGGTGGCGACTTCATCCAAAACCTTGTGTTCGGCGTTGGGGTCGAGTTTCTGATATTGCAGCACGCGCAAGGTGGTCATGACCCGTCGGGCGGTCTGTTGTACTTCCGCCTGGACACGCTTTTGCTGTTCGCGTTGCACGATCGGATCCAGATCGGCAGCCGGTGCCAGTGTCACCATCAAACCGACGAGCAGAATCGGCAGGATCAATCGACGAGCCATGATGACTCCCCAGAACCGCCACGAACCCAGAATGGCCGTGTGGCGTGCGTATCAGTATCGAATTTCTCCGCAACCGACGCAACGGAGAAGTTGCGTAATCCTTTTCGAGATGGAAAACAGGGCCACGGCAGGCTCAATCGTTTTATCTGATATGTATGGAATTGACTGGGTGGCCTTGGTTGATGCTTGGAGTAAGCCGCACCATCACCATTGTCGCAACACTATTTTTCAAAAAATAGCTTGGGGATTTTTAACTTGTTGATATTATGCATATAGATACATTTGATCTGCTATTCATTAGCGAGGTGATCGGCTATGGTGAAAATGCTACCACGACGAGTTGCGATAATCGGCCATTCTGCATCGGGTAAATCGTCTTGCTTGAAGGAGCTTAAAATAGACAGGGGATTAGCAGACATGGATTGTCGATTCGGAACATCAGATATTCCTCTGCTTCAAAAAGTACTTGATTACCTTGTTTCGGTGGACACTCCGCCAATTGTTGCGGTAAGCAATCATCGAGACTTACTGGCTAAATTGTGTCGTGCTAAACATTCCCAATCTTATCGAGATACTTTTCAGTCGATCCATTTCGTTTACCTGAAAAAAGCAAAAGAGAAATTGTCGGAGCATCTGCGCCTACGAGATACCGATGGAAGACAGCGATGCGAAGACAATATCAATAGCACTATAAAATATTATGACGAATTCGACAATATATTTATAAAGTTAGCTGATCGATGGATAGATTGCACTGAGATGCCAATTGATCGTGTAGCCGAGAGAATTCGCCAACTTCATGGCGAGATGAGCACCATGTAAATTGATGCTCGATTTCGTTGCTTATGTGCAAATTTATATGTATGACAATCGGTTCACGGTTGCTGTCCTGGACACCTTTTCCTCCTGCTGATTTTTTCCCAATCGCTCTTGCCAGGAGGGCGGGTTTTGGGGTATGGCCCGCCGGGACACCGATCGATCGACGAAACCACTCAGGAAGGGTGGCAATATGCCCTGGCCACGGATGGCAGGTGGGATTGCCTGCGCCATGCTTGCACTTGTCGCGGTCGGCGGGTGCGTGCCCCGGCAACAAACGATTCGCACCGCGGAGTTCTTCCAGCGTGTCCGCGGTTGGGCGGGCATGCAATCCGGCGCGGGGGTCTATCTGCAGACGGCCCTCATCGACGTACCGGCTCCGAATCGGTATCTCGATCACGAGTTGTGGTCCGCGCCGGCGGTGGCCAACCCGGTTTCCCCGGAACAGACCGCCCTCTTGGAACTGAACGGCCTGCGGGTGCGGGTCATCAGCGGAGTGGCCCCGCCACGGTTCCTGGAACTGGTCACCTCCGAACACTCCGTCCTCAATCCGATGCTCCGTTCCGCGCCGCCGGATACCCCCAAGGTGATCCCCGTCAACGGCCCGCTCCAGCAGGCGCAGTGCCGTGTGCGTACGGATTTGAAAGCCGACGACACGGAATTGGTTCTCACCGATGCGGAATGCGGCCTCCGCATCACGGCTCAACCCACCGAGAACGGCAAAATCACGCTGACATGCGAACCCCAGGTGCAGCACGGAGCCAACCAAGCCTGGATTCGCCCCAATGCCGACGGCACCGGCTTCATGCGGAAAGAGCAAAAAGCCCAATCAGGGTATCCCACACTCTCTTGGGAAGTCACGGCAGGACCGCACGATTATCTCATCATCGGCCCCACGGAAGACCCGACCGGCACGCTGGGAGAACTCTTCTTTCATGCTCGCAGCGGGGAACAGGTGCGGCAGCGTGTCTTGGTGGTCCGCACCGGCAAACGGGCCGAGGCCGCTCCCACGCACCCTACGCGGCCATCCCGCACGAACGCGGCCGCGGCAGCTCAGTCCCCCGGTTTTCGAGCGGCTCGCGGCGCAACCCCGTAACCGGCCGATTATCGGAAGAAGAATAGCGTTATGATTCCGAACACGGGCAACAGAATCAATCCACTGTAGAGCATGTAACCGAAGAACGACGGCATCGGAAAGCCCGATTCATCCGCGATGGCCTTGACCATGAAGTTCGGACCATTGCCGATGTAAGTATTGGCTCCCATGAACACGGCCCCGCAACTGATGGCTGCCAGTAACTCCGGGCGATACAGACTCAACCAACCCACCGTCTCTCCCTGACTCGCCAGGGTGCCGAGTGTCAAGTAGGTAGGGGCGTTGTCCAGTGCGGAAGACAACCCGCCCGTGATCCAGAAGTATTGCCACGATTCCGTGATGCCGAACTCTTGGCCGTGCAACTTCAGATAGGCCAGGGCTGGCACCATCGTGGCGAAGATACCCAAAAAGAGAATCGCCACTTCCAGAATCGGCCCCCAGGTGAATCGGTTCGCCGTCCGTACCTCTGTGGCGGTGAACTTCAACGACAGCAGCAGCAACGCCACCATCGCCAGTTCCCCACACGGTCGCGGCACATACTTTTGTGCAATCACCGCGGCGATCACTCCGATCAGCAGCACGCCGTTGAGTTTCCAACCCGCCATCGAGAGCGGAACCACCCGCGAACGATCAAAAAAGATGTCGCTGGGCTGTTCTCGGTTGTAGGCCCAGGAATCCCAGATCAAAAAGATCAGCAGCAGCAACGCGTTGACCATCATCCAGTGTGGCAGCAGTCGCATCGTCCAGGTGAACTCGACCCCTTGTAGGAACCCCAAAAACAACGGGGGATCGCCCAATGGAGTCAGCAGACCGCCGGTATTGCAGACGATGAATACGAAGAAGATGGGGATGTGCCGGGTTCGTTTCCGCTCCGAGTTGGTCCGCAGCAGTGGCCGGACCAGGAGCATACTGGCGCCGGTCGTGCCGATCAGGTTCGCCAGCACCGCCCCGACTCCGAGGAAGCCGACATTCGTGATCGGATAAGCGGGCAAGTCCCCCCGCAGAGCGATACCGCCGGAAATCACATACAAAGCCGTCAATAACACAATAAACGAACCGTAATCCTCCATTTCATGCAGCAACGCCCACTGGGCATCTTCTCCGAACCAGATCAGATACCCAGCGGTCGGCAAGCCGATCAGGAAGACGACGATGGCCTTGTGCAGATTGCGTTCCCACCAGTGCCCCGCGATCAACGGAAGCAGTGCGATGTTCAACAAGAGGAAAGCAAACGGGATCGCGGCCCAGAGGGGCACATCAGGCGGATGCATGCGGAGTCCTTTTCGTCAGCCGGGCAGGCGGGGTCATCTCTGAGTAGTTTGACAGATCAGGATACGGAATGGAAAGAGTGTACAAAACATTCTCATTTCGCTACGGAACCGATCATGTCTCAGCACGCGCCCTTGGAATTGCGGATTCTCCCGATCACCGAACTGGTGCCCGCGCCGTACAACCCCCGCAAAGCCCTGAAATTCACCGATCCCGCGTACCGTAAGCTCCGGCAAAGCCTGGTCGAGTTCGGCTTGGTCGAACCGTTGATCTGGAATGCCACGACGGGCCGAGTGGTCGGCGGCCATGCCCGGCTACGGATTCTGCAAGAACTGGGGTACACCGAAGTCCCCGTGTCCGTGGTCCGGCTCACCGAAACCCGCGAAAAAGCGTTGAACGTACTGCTCAACAATCAGGAAGCCCAAGGCCGATACGACACCGGCAAGCTCGCGGACCTGCTCACCGAACTGCAAGACCTCCCGGAAATGGAACTCACCGGCTTCGACTCCCGGATGCTGACGGATCTGCGGTTCGAGCCTGTCGCCACGCCCCCTGTCGAAGATACCAGTACACAGGTCGAAATCGTCATGCTCACGAATGCGGAAACATTCGCCCAGCTCGAAAACGCCCTGGATGCTCTGGTGCGAGAATTCCACCTAGTTACGCATGTCCGCGTCGGCGGAACGGACACCGCACACAAGCCCAAACGGACCCAACGCCGTGGGAAAGTCTCACAAGCGTCGTCCAATTCTGACGGCCTCGCACATTGCACCGAGGAAGTGGATTGAGAATGGCTTCTCGCTTTCGGGCCGGGGTTGCGAATCGCGTCAGCGGCGGTTATGGTCGAGAATGCGTCTGTGTCTGAGTGGGCGTGTTCTGAACCGAGGTGGAGCGATGCTTCCGCGAACCCGTGCAATTCTGGCTGGCGTTTTCGTGTTGACGGCATCCGCACCGTTCGCCACCGCGCAAACGGTGCCTTCACAATATCGAGAAGTCCCCGCGACCGAACTTCCCCTCGACCGCCCCGGTGTCTGGACGTTGAACTTCGACTATACGCCTGTCCGCATCGTGACCGTGGATACGCCCCTGAAAGGGAAACAGCGGATCTGGTACATGATTTACCGGGTGTACAACACGACCGATACTCCACAGACATTTTACCCAGAGTTCGAGCTGGTCACCAAAGATCCGACCGGCGTGCCGATGCGGTATCTGGACGAACCCCGACCGACCATTCTCGATCAGATTCGTCAGATCGAAGACCCGACCGGGGCGCTCAACCTGCAAAGTTCGATCTCGATCAGCAAGAACAAGATTCCGGTTACAAAACCGGATTCGTACCCCCGAGCCGTGTACGGTGTGGCGATCTGGCCGGATGTGAACGAGAAATCCCCGAACTTGAACCGTTTCAGCGTCTACGTTTCGGGTTTGTCGAACGGCTTGGCACGGGCGCGAACCGATGTGAACCAGGAACGCATTAGCCGCAAGGCGTTACAAATCGACTTCGTGCGGCCCACGGACAATGCCCGTGCGGGCGTGGACGACATCCGAGAAAGCGACAACGGCGGACTCGGCGCGGTGAAGTGGATTTATCGCCCGACCAGCCTCCGCACGATCGACACTCCCGAAGGCCGTTAAGAACCGAACAGCTGCATGTCGAAAAAACCACGGAACTGGGAACGGTCGTCCCCGGTTCCGTGGAGTGGAATTTAGTGCGAGCAGACCACGATCACTTCATATCCGCGATGCTGGAGACGGTGTGCCACGCGGTCGGCATCATGACGGCAATCGAAGTGACCCGCACAGCGCCAGGGTTCGTGATCGCAGGTCCGGTAACGCACTTCAAAATGATGATGATGGTGTGCGGAGGGAGTCACCGGACGGCTGGGCGGATAGAACGAAGTCTGCGGAATCGGCTGCCCAGGGAAAACCGTTGGTTGACCAGGGAAACCGATCGGCTGACCGGGAAAACTTGCCGGTTGGCCAGGGAAACCCTGGTTCGGATGGAAACGCGGCGGGGTCGGTACGGGGTAGTAACTCCCCGGATGTCCCGCGAAACTTACGCTCGCGGTGGTACTCATCGCCAGGGCTGCCAGCAGCAGTCGAGCCGTGTTTGTGAACATGATGGTGTCCCCCTTGCCAGTGTTTGTCAAACTTCGTCACCTTTTTCGTAAAGAAAACTCCCCCAGATTGCCGACTTGCGCTGAACCCAGTCAAATTTGCAGAAACTGTATCAGACCGGGTGATCTGCACTCCATCGTGCGGAGGCACGGTGTGTCGAACCAGGACAGTGATGACAAACCTCTACCCCCTACGATTTGAGCCCATTTTTCAGACGAACCTCTGGGCCGGGCGGCGGTTGCCGGGGTTGTTCCATCGCCCGGATGTCACCGACCCGATTGGCGAAGCCTGGGTTCTCTCCGATGTCGACGGCCACCCCAGCCGGGTCACGAATGGCCTCCTCGCCGGGCAGACGCTGCGTGAACTGCTGACCACATTCGGTCCACGCCTCGTCGGCCCGGCTCGGCTACCCAATGGCCGCTTCCCGGTCCTGCTGAAGTTCATCGACGCGGCCCAGGAACTTTCCGTCCAGGTTCACCCCAATGACGCACAGGCCCGCCAGAAACGACCCACCGGAGCGGGGAAAACCGAAGCCTGGGTGATCCTCGACGCGGACCCGGAAACGAGCCGGATTTATGCCGGGTTCCGCGACGGCGTCCGCGAAGAGACATTCCGGGCGGCACTCGCCACCCGTACCACGCCGGACACCCTCCACGCCTTCTCCCCACAACGGGGCGACTGCGTCTTCCTGCCTGCGGGCACCGTTCACGCCATCGGGGCCAACGTACTCCTCTTCGAGATTCAACAAACCAGCGACATCACCTATCGGCTCTACGACTGGGACCGCGTCGATGCCAAGACCGGCCAACCGCGCGAACTCCACATCGACGATGGGTTAGCCTGTTCGGACTTCACCCAAGGGCCATGCGATCCCGTGGTGCCGACGATCGTGCAGAATGACCCATTCCGCCGGGAAGAACTGGTCCGCTGCGAATACTTCCAACTGCATCGCCTTACGACCGCAACGCCGTTGATGGTTGGGGAACCGGGCCGCTGCCGGGTGATCGTCGGCCTGGAAGGGCAGGGCACCCTCAGCGGTTGGGGAGCCGAGCCGTTGCCGATCGCTTGCGGAGATGTGGTGCTGCTTCCGGCGGAACTGGGGGCAGTGACGTTCGTCCCCACGGGAAAAGCCGTCTTGCTGGAATGTGGACTCTCAGAATGACCCACACCATTGACTTGAACGCGGACCTGGGCGAAGCCGTGGGCGACGATGCGGCGATGATGTCCCTGGTCACGTCCGCGAACATCTGTTGTGGGTTCCACGCTGGCGATGCCGCCACGACCCGCGCCGCGCTCGAACTCGCTCGGGAACACCATGTCGCGGTCGGCGCTCACCCCGGCTACGCGGATCGCGAGCAGTTCGGCCGACGGGAACTGACCCTCACGCCACGGGAGATCGGCACCCTGTGCTTCTACCAGATCGGGGCGATACTCGGCCTGGCACGGGCGGTCGGGGTGACGGTGCAATACCTCAAACCGCACGGGGCACTCTACAATCAGGCGTGCCGTGAGCCGGACTTGGCCGGTCCCATCGTCGCGGCGGCGCTGCTGCATGGGCTGGCGGTGATGGCGCTTCCCGGTTCGTCACTCGCGGCGGCGGCCCAGGCGGCCCATGTCCCCTTCATCGCGGAGGGATTCGCGGATCGCCGGTATCGGGACGATGGTTCCCTCGTACCTCGGTCAGAAACCGGGGCGTTCCTTCACGATCCGCGAGAAGCCGTGCAGCAGATCGAATGGCTGATTCAAGAACGGGGAGTGCGTTCGATCTGCGTGCATGGCGACAACCCGGAAGCGGTCGCCTTCACCCAGGCCATCCGGGCAGAACTGCTCACCCGTGGGTTCCGTCTGGAAGCCGTGCAACGGTCACGATGAGGCTCTGCATTCTCACGGACTCGCAAGCATCGGCGCAATCACATCCTGCTGCAACCGCTGGGTGAATCGTGCCCGGCCCCGCTGCAACGGATGGTGGCCATCCTCGAAGTCCTCTGGTTCCAACCATTCCCGTGCATCGGTCAGCGGCACGGCGAGATCCGCGGCCAGGGCGTGTGCGTATGACTCGAACCAAGCCTGTTTGCCGGGGCCGTACATCCGGGTGAACTCTTCCTGTTCCGGGCTGAGCAGGAAATGCACGGTCGTTCCCTGATCGCGGAGCATTTGGACGGAATCACGGATGGCCCGTTCGTTCCCTTCCGAAATCGTCAAATCCTTGAGACGGAAGCCGAAATTCCGCTCCTGAGCGGCCATGAGCCGTGCTTTCAAAGCCGGATCGACCGACTCCCGCACGAAACCCGCACTGCCCAGCGGACCATATCCCCAAGTCGGATCGTCGAACACCAACGCCCGGCGTGCGAGGTTCGGTAGCCCGATCGTCCGATGTTTCAGATATTCCCACCACAAAGAGCCTGTTCGGTAGTACCGATCCGAGATGGCCACATCTCGCGCCGTGCAAATGCTTGTGACCAGTGCGGCGTTCTCCTTCGGCAAAAAGCCCGCCATCAGTTCGAGAATGACCCAGTCCGCCCGAATGCCCGCGTGTTGCAGCCGGGCCAGGGTCAGATGGTTCATCACCGGCCCGGAACCGAGGTGCGAGAAGTTGAAAACCGTCGCGGTGCGGCCATCCGGCGTTTGTATCGGCGGCAGTTGCTCGGGGGCGAACCCCATTACCATGCGAGAACTGCCGACCACCAGAAACAATGGCCGTTCCGGGTGCGCGGCCCGTTCCCGTTGCAGTAGGAGAAGCCGGGCGGCGAACTCACGATCAAGCGCAACCGTGCGGGTCTGCTCGATCCAGACGGTGCCCGCCAGGGCGATGACCCCCGTGGCGATCATCATAGCTTGGATCGACCGAATCGCCTGCCGCCGTCGCCCTTGGATGAAGGACGGCAACCGCAACGGCAAAACCGGCCACCGGAAAAGTCGTGTGAGTGCGATCATACCGATGCAATCGGCCCAACCACCCGCATCGGTTGAGAAATTATGCCGGGTTGGCCTTGATAACAGCAGATGTGGGTGTTTCAAGACCTACGCTTGTCGGACAACCGGGGACTGTCGTCCCCGGTTCAGTAGGGCGCACCGAACCGGGGACGACAGTCCCCGGTTGTGTTCCTCTCAATCGCGGAGATGATCCGCCTGATCGAGGAACGCTGGTGGCACGGTTCGGCGCAGGATGCGGGCCAGGGCGGCGCGGGTCAGCCGGACCTTGCGGCGGATCGGCTCACCCAGTTCGGGAAACAGATGCTCGGAAGCGTAGTTCCCGGCCATCTCCAGGGCACACTTCCATGAGGAACCGTTGGCCAGAAGCACGTCCACCCCTTTCCCGGTGATCCGGTTCTTCTCCAGGTTCAACCACAGTAGCCGAGACATCAGCGGGGAATGGGCCAGGGCAATGACCCCATCATCCGTGATCTGGTTCCCATCCACGGCGAGCTTCCGTAGCCGAATGAAGTGCGGAGCAAAGCCGATCGCAGCCACCCCGGCATCTCCCAGAAAGTTCTGACCCATGGAAAGCCGTGTCACCGCTTCGGCCAGGGGCGAGGCCGCCAGCGCGATCATCCCTTCCGGGCCGATCTGATTTCGCGTCAGCGACAAATGGGAATCGTGCCGTAACAAATGAGCCAGCAGTTCGGATGTGGCGAACGCCTGCAATCCCTCATCGCTGATGGCGTTCGCGTCGATCTGGAAACTCCGCAGTCGCGCCCGATGGGGGCTTCGCATCATCGCCCGAAGCCCGGCATCGTCGATGCTGTTCCCGGAGACATCCAACCTGGTCAACCGGGCCATGCCTGCGGATTCCGCCAGGGCGGCCAGCCCGTCGCTGGTGATCCGCTCGTTCTCCGCCAGAAACAACTGTCGCAACCGAGGCATCGTGGCGGCCTGGGCCATCACCCGCACGCCGGTATCGGAAATGCCGCTGATGCTCAGATCGAGAACACGAATCCGGGTCAGATACCGCGATTGGAGCAGATACCGAATGCCGCCGTCTCCCAGTTCACTGCCGCACAAATCCAACTCGGAAATCGCCTCCAACAATGGCGACCCCACCAACTGGGGCAAGGCCGCGTTCACCCCCGATAACCGCACCCGCCGCACGGGCAACCGACGCAACAACTCGGCCCCCTGTGCGAGAAATTGCCGAGCGTCCACGATCACGCTTTCGATCAGCCCTCGGCGAAAGCCAAAACCATCGGCCCATGCGCGGAACGGGGCCGTCCATTCTTCCTGATGTTCTTCCAATAAATGCCGTTCCGCGCCAGACAGTTCCTCACGGCGGGGATGATCGCGTGGCAACCGGGCCAGGGCCACTTGGACACGGATCAGTTCCGCGCGTGCGTGGTCGCTGGCACGGGCCGATTCTTCCAGAAAATCTGCCAGAATCAGGCGGGGGCCATCATCGGCGAACCGAGCGAGGATCGGCCGGAAGAAGGTCGGATCGTCCGCGGGGGAGTGGGTCATACCACAATTGTAGCTTGTGTCAGGATCTTGCGCTGGCAACCGTGATCCGAACCGGCACAGGATGTGTATGATGGGCGTGTGGTTCGCCTCTTCGCGCACGGTTGGGGTCGGGAATGCTCCGTGAGGAACAGATCGATATTCGCCGACAGCGGGCGAAGGCGGCTCGGTTCGTGATCGAGAACCTCGGGAAGAAACGGGTCTTCTCCGATTATCGTGTCACCAACCCGGAATCTGGCGGGCAGTACACCGTCACCATCCACGGGTTCGATGTCGGGGATAACAGCTGCACCTGCCCGGATTTCCGCGTCAACACGCTCGGCACCTGCAAACATATCGAAGCTGTGCTGGAACAACTCAAGGACGATCTGCCCGCGAACCTGCAAAAGAAGAAAGCCGCCTTCACCCGCCCCGAAGTGTACCTGCACTACGGCGAACAACTGCAACTCGGCCTGCACCTGCCCGCTCGGCATTCCGACAAACTCGCCCAGTTGGCCAAACGATTCTTCGATGATCGTGGCCTCTGGTCCGATCGCGGGCGATACAACGATCTCATCACCGCGATTGAATCCGTGCCGGAAGAAGTCACGGTGATGTCCGATGCGATGGATTTCCTGGATCGGGAAATCGAACGCGCGGAGATGGGGAACCGGGAGGCCGACTGGCTCGCGGAACTCGCCGCTGGCACGCTGGAACTGAACCTGCTGCCCGTGCCGCTCTACGAGTACCAGATTCGCGGTGCCCTGTTCCTCGCGTGCCGAGGTCGGAGCATCCTGGGCGATGACATGGGCCTGGGCAAAACCGTGCAGACACTCGCCGCGGTCGAACTGCTCGCCCGAGAACGCGGCATTGGCCGAGTGCTGGTCGTGGCTCCCGCCTCGGTGAAATATCAGTGGGAAGGTGAGATTCGCCGATTCACGAAGCGGGCCGTGCAGGTCATCGAAGGCAGCCCCGATGACCGACAAAGCCAGTACGCCGAGGCCACGTTCTACCGACTCGTCAACTACGAACAGGTGGTCCGCGACCGGGAGGCCATCAATGCCTGGAAACCGGACTTGATCGTGCTGGATGAAGCCCAACGGATCAAGAACTGGGAATCGAAGACATCCCGTGCCGTGAAGAAACTGGTGAGCCGTTATGCGATCGTTCTGACCGGAACACCGCTGGAAAATAAACTCGAAGAATTGCACAGCATTGTGCAGTTCGTGGACGAACGCCGATTTGGTCCCGCGTTCCAGTTCTTGCACGATCACCGCATTCTTGACGAACAGGGCAACCTCATCGGGTATCGCCACCTCGAAAAAATCCGCGAAAAGCTCGAACCGATCTTCCTGCGTCGAACCCGCGAGGAAGTGCTGGGCCAACTGCCCGCACGCACCGATAACACGGTGTATGTGGAACTCGCCGCTGAACAAATTGGCCCCTACGAGGAACAGCGAACCGCCCTGGCTCGGTTGCTGGCCAAAAATTACCTCACCGATCTCGACCGCAAACGGCTACTCGCCTGCCTGGTGAACCTGCGGACAATCTGCAATGCGGTGGTGCTGCCCGATCTGCCACGGCCAGTGTCCCCGAAACTCGACGAACTGGCGGAAATCGTCCCCGAACTGCTCAACGATGGCGGGCGTAAACTCGTCATCTTCAGCCAATGGGAAACGATGATCTCCCACGCGGCGGCGGTGCTGGAACCCCTCGGCATCGGGTTTGTCGTCCTCCACGGCGGATTGCCGGGCAAAGACCGTAAAGCCGTTCTGGAACGGTTCCGCACCGAGGCGACTTGCCGGGTATTTCTGAGTACCGACGCGGGCGGCACTGGGTTAAACCTGCAAATGGCGGACACCGTCATCAATCTGGAATTGCCGTGGAACCCCGCCGTGCTGGAACAGCGGATCGCCCGTGTGCATCGCATGGGCCAGAACAACCCGGTACGGGTCGTCAACCTCGTGACACGCGGCACCATCGAAGAACGGGTTCTCCGCACGTTGACGGCAAAACAATCTCTGTTTCAAGGCATTTTCGCGGGAGATGAAGACGAAATCGCCTTCACGGCCATCGCGCGATCCGGCTTCCTCCAGGCCGTGCGTGAGTTGCTCGACGAACCGAGTGTCGAGCCGGTCGTGGTGTCCGCGCCCGCTGTTCCGATACCCGCTGTTCCCGCGTCGGCTGCTCCCGCACTTCCGCAAGCGTTTTCCCATTTTGGGCGATCTGATGGGGAATCGCCCGATACGCTCTGGCAAACGGCACTGCATCTCATGGAAGGATTGAATTTGCTGCTGACCACGCTGGAAACTCCCACGGAACCGCACTGGCCTCAACAGCTTGCGGCCAAGTTGGAGCAAGCTCGTCACCGGCTCCAGCAATACGAGCATCGAGAATCTTGGAAACTTGAGAAAGAATGACGAAAATTCGCTCTATAATTGTACGTCAGGCAGGGAATCAGTCGGTTGCATCAAATCGGGGAGGTATTCCGATGAAACTGAATCACATGTTTCTGGTTCCGGTTCTGGCCATCGCCGGTCTGTGCGTCACCGCCGATTCGGCCAAGGCCCAATTTTACTCTTATGGGTATAATTACGGAGCCTATTACAATCCCGGATTTTTCTATAATCCAGGGATTTATTCCAATCCTTATGTCTTTAGCAATGCCTATAACCCCATGACGACTAGCTGGCCGTCGATGGCCCTGTACAACAATTTTTACAACCAGAATCGTTATTCCGGTTCTGGGTATTATGGTTCGTACTATACGCCGTATGGGTACAACCACGGTTATCGCTATGGTTATCGTCGCTAATTCTCGGTTTTCTCGGTTCTCCCCGTGGGATCATGGGGAGAGCCATTAGTCGGTATCCGGGGTTTGATGCGTTTAGCTCTCACGTCCAGCCTAACAGAGTGCAACCCAGTACTTTGCACTGGGTTGCGTGGGTTTTTGGATCGTGTATGCGTCACGGTTGCGGGATGCCGTTACTGCTGGGCCAGGGTGCGGCCTTGTTGTTGCCATTTTCGCAGTTGCTGGGAGTGCATCGTGATGATGGCTCCTTGTCGAGAACTGGAATCGGTCAAGTCATGGTGTTGTAACAACCCTGCCACTTGCCGATTCACCGCGTCGCGTTCCGCAGGGTCAAGCATGTTCCACACTTTGTAGACCGCAATGCCCGCACCGGCAGCCACGATGGCCGCTCCGCCGGTCATCACGATGGTCCCGCCCCACACGCCCAACCCGCCTGCGGCCAGTGATCCACCGCCCCACCAAGCGGCCGTGGCACTGGCATAGGCCGCCCCGTGTAAAGTGGCAATGGCCGTGCCCGTGGAAGCCGTTCCCACGCTGCCCGCGAAATACACCATCCCCGCGAACGTGGCCGCAGACACCACCGAAGAAACCGCCATCTGGGCGACCTGGATTTGAGCCTCACGCATCTGCATGTTGCCGTTGGTCAGATCGTATATCATGGCACCGATCTGTAAAAGCTGGAGCGTTCGCGCGACACCGGCCCCCGCGGCGCGTGCGGGTCCGGCCCCCGCGGCGCGTACGGGTTGGGTTCCTCGGAACGTCGTCGTTGGGCGAGCGGTGAGGAGGCGGTGGTTCTTGGTCAGTAGGGGCTGGGTTTTGCCGACCAACTTCGCGGTTTCGAGCAACGCGGTCGCGTTCTCGCCTTGCTCGGAGTGTTCCAGAGCTTGTCCGCCATGCTGGGCCGTCGCGGCGGTGCCGATTCCCAACTGCGCGGATGTTCGCACCCAGTGCGGAATGGCGATCTTTTGCGCGCGAGCCGCACCCTGCGAGGCACACGCTACGATCATCACAATTAAAAGTCGCTGAGTGGCCATTTTTCCGTCTCCGTGAGTTTGAGGAGGAACTCCGCGCGATTGCGAGACTTGAGCTTGGATTCCATCATGCCGATCGCGGTATCGTAGATACGTCGAGCATCCGCCCCGAGCAACCCGGCATCAATCTTGGCGATCTCGTTCTTATCAAACTCTTCAATAAGTGTGCTGTCGTTGATGACGGTGTACGTGAGGACATAGGTTGTAAAAGCGTGGCACCTCTGGAGAGCTCGCTTCTGATAGCGGGTATTCTGGAGTCGCATATGCTGATTCAGCTGAGTTTGTAGTTCCGCGAACAGTTGGGAAGCCTTTTCCAGGGATGGCCCCTCGGACATCCCGAGCAATTGTTTTTGGATGCGTGCTACGTCGCGTTGATCGCGGTCGATCCATGTTTGCCAGGGGACCGATTCTCCCTGATTCTCTTGTAGCCAGGCATCGTGTTCTTCCAGGATCTTCTGGATTTCTCGCAAGGTCCGCTGAGATTTGATTTCGTTGATCCGGTCGATCCATTCGTGAATCTTGGCGGGATAATCATCAATTTTTTGGCGGGTCGCCTCGTCGAGTGTCTGCGGATCGACTCCCCAGAAGATCGGTAAGGTGCGTTCCGCGGACAGGACGATCGACGCGGCCCGCTCGCTGAGTAACTCGTCTTCGCTTTCCTGCGTGAGTCGCTCCAGGCAGCGGTCGATATACAGGCACGACACCGTCACTTCACTCGGCACCCGAGGGTTCGGCTTCTCGGTGGCTTGCGGTGTGGTCTTCCCCTCCGGTGATGGGGACTCGACGCATCCGATCATGATGATCGGAGCCACGAGGCCGACGAGTAGAACAAGTTGCGGGGAGAGTTTCATTCTTCCTTCCTGTACCAGGAGAGGCCAAGTTGGGACGAAACAGGAAAGGATGATTATAGCGCTGCGGCAGGCACAAATCCACAGGCGAATGTGCCGCACAGAAATGATTTGAAGGTGTATCTTGGGGTGGAACGGGTTATGGCCCGTTCCACCCGGAAGGATCGCGGAAGGGTGTCTGCGCTGCCGAGGATTAACGGGACGCGATGCTGAGCCGGTTGCGGACGTACTCCAGGGATTCGTCGATGGCTTCGATACCGAGGACTACGAGGGTGCCGGGTGTCAAGCCGTCCAAGGCGCGGTCGATCGCGGCAGATTCGGACGACGCGGACAGCACCTCGACCGTGCGTTCTCCCTCGGCGATGCCCGCCCGCAGCACGGCGGTGAGTTCGCCAATCGGCCAGTCCGCGTGTTCCGCATCCGTAAACAGAATCACGCGGTCGAACGCATTCCCGACGAGTTGGCCCATTTCAATCAGGTCTTCTTCCCGGCGGTCGCTGGCGGAGAAGACCAGCGTGCGTTGTTCCTGCGGGAATGTGTCCAGGCCAGCCACCAGCGCGGCCACGGCAGAGGGGTTGTGCGCGTAATCGACCACGACGGCGGACCCGTCCAATTCAAAGACATTGAACCGGCCCGGTGTCTCATCCGCGGAACCGGCGAAGCTGCGTAACCCGTCTCGCAGTTCCTCAGGAGGCAGCCCCAGTTGCCAGCCCGCCGCTGCCGCCGCGAGGACGTTCTCGATTTGGAAGCCGACCCGGCCCCCGTGCGTGGCTGGCACTTCGGCGATGGGAAGCAGGGCGATTTCGTCGTTTCCCTGTGCGAGAACGATCACACCTTCCCGTAGGAACGCAGCCAATCCCCCGGCTTCCCGATGTTGGGCCAGAATCGGTTCCTGCTCGTCGACCGCGAAGAACAGCACCCGACCCGCCACGACCGAGGCCATCGCGGCCACGAGCGGATCATTGGCGTTCAGCACCGCGCAACCGTTCGGAGCCGTGGCCGCCGGGACGACCCGTTTGACCTCGGCGAGTTCTTCCAAAGTGTCGATCCCGCGTAAACCCAGATGATCGCCTTTGCCCAGGTTCGTGACCACGGTGACATCGGCATGGTCGAAGCCCAGCCCTTCTCGCAGAATGCCGCCCCGCGCGGTTTCGAGGACGGCGACTTCCACCCGTGGGTTGGTCAGCACGGTTCGCGCACTGCGTGGCCCGGAGCAATCGCGGGTTTCGGTGCGTCGCCCGGCCAGATAAATTCCATCGGTGCAGGTCAGGCCGACATACCGGCCCGCAGCCGCGGCAAGATGGGCGATGAGCCGGGATGTCGTGGTTTTGCCGTTGGTGCCGGTGACGGCCACGATCGGAATGCGGCCTGATTCTTCTGGGGGGAACAACGAATCGACGATGGCCCCGCCGACATCGCGGGGTTGCCCGGCGGAAGGCTCAATGTGCATCCGCAATCCGGGTCCGGCATTCACCTCGACGATGCCGCCGTGCTGTTCGCGCAGAGGAAACGCGACATCTTCGACCACCACGTCGATTCCGGCGACATCCAGCCCCACGGCCCGCGCCGCGTCGATCGCCTGAGCCGCCACGGAAGGATGGACATGATCGGTCACATCAGTCGCGGTGCCGCCGGTGCTGAGGTTTGCATTGCGGCGAATCAGCACGGTCTGCCCTGCTGGCGGAATCGCATCCGGCGTAAAACCTTGTTCCCGCAAGACACCGAGTGCGACCGTGTCAATCTTGATCCAACTCAACGGGGTGGCGTGGCCATCAGAACGGCGTGGGTCCAGGTTGATGGCGGCCACCAGATCCCGGATCGTGCGGCGGCCATCTCCGACGACGTGCGCGGGTTCCCGACGTGAGGCGGCCACGAGTTTCCCGCCGACCACGAGCAACCGATGATCCCGGCCCGGAAGATAGGATTCCACGATAATGGACTCCCCCTCTTCCCGCGCGGCTGCATAAGCGGCGAGTACCTGTTCCCGCGTCGTCAGGTTTGTGGCGACTCCCCGGCCCTGGTTGCCATCCTGCGGTTTGACCACTACTGGCCCGCCGATCTCCTCCGCCGCGGCCCAGGCATCCTCGGCATCCCGCACGGCCCGCCCTTCCGGCACGGGCACACCCAGACCCCGCAAGAGCGTGCGCGTGCGTTCCTTGTCCTTGGCGATGACTTCCGCGAGGAACGGGGTTTCATCCGTTTCGGCGGTCCAGGCCCGTTTGAGTTTCACTCCCCAGCCCAGTTGCACCAAACCCCCCTCGTTCAGCCGGCGAGTCGGAATTCCTCGGCGTATGGCCGCATCGACGATGCTTTTGGTACTCGGCCCGAGTCGGACATCGTGCGAGAGATCCCGGAGCGTGGCGAAGCGGGTGACGGCATCGAAATCCGGGTCGGTGAGTTGCTCGAATGCCGCGTGTAAGCAGCCGAGGCCGAGGGCTTCTTCATCATAATCAAAAATGATCCGAAAGCCGCCTGGTTCGGACATGGGCCGCACTTCCGCATGCCGGGAGTGCCAGTCGAGCCGGGTCTGCAACTCACGGATGCCAGCCAGCAGCAGTTCCGCCCGTTCGGCGGTGGTTTCGATCAATTCCGCTTCGATGACCGGGACAACCGCCCAGCGGTTCGCGCCACGCAGAGTCCAGATACGTCCGAATTGCATGATGTCAGTTACCGAGGAGTTGAGAGTTCCGGTGTGGATGGTTGCATGATAGCGGAAGAAATCCCCATAAACCAACGGAAGAATTCCCAATCGCTCTCGGAAAACAGGAAATCGTGCTTCTACATTGGGACATCAGCCCAGAACCTCAGGGATCGGCTCTCCTTCGGGAAGTAACAGCAATTGACGATCCTGCTGATCGTGCAAGGCGGTGTCGAGCGGAATGCCGATGGCCTGATAGATCGTGGCGGCCACATCCCAGGGCGTGTAAGCGGGTGTGGTCGGGAAAGCTCCGATTTTGTCGGTTGCGCCGATGACCCGGCCGCCCTGGGTGCCGCCGCCCGCGAAGAAGATGGAACCGGCTTTGCCCCAGTGGTCGCGGCCGCCGTTTTTGTTGATCTTCGGCGTGCGGCCAAAATCGGTGAGGAAAACAACAAGAGTCCGATCGAGCAGACCCCGTTCCATCAAATCGTTCAACAACCCCGCGAATGCCCGATCCATCCCGGCGACGTGGTACGGTCGCTGGGCCATCTCGCAGATGTGCGGGAAATTCTGACTCGCCGCGTTGTGGTTATCCCAGAGGTTGCCGTACTCGGGGTCGTAACCGTAATCGACCATCACGAACCGGGCACCCGCTTCCACCAGCCGCCGAGCGAGCAGGCAGCGACTGCCGACCTTGGTGCGGCCATAGCGTTCACGGACGGCATCGGGTTCCTGCGTCAAATCGAGTGCGCCCCGCACTTTGGGAGATTGCAACATCTTGAAGGCACCCGTGTAATGGTCGTTGACCGAGACGGCTGCTTCGAACCCGCGCAGTTTCGCATCGAGCCGCGCCCGGAGGGACTCGCGTGCGGACAGTCGTTGATCGGTCAGCCCTTCCGCGAGTTGCAGTGCCTGACGGTTGAATTCTTCTTCGGATGCCTCTTGCACCTTCGCGGTGAAATCGGCGTTCTTGGGGCTGCCGCCGGTGGGGAACGGCCCGTACTGCGCCCCCAGCCAGCCGCCGACGAACAGATTCTTCGGTGGCGGTCCCGGCCGTGTGACACCCGGCACCGCGATATACCCTGGGAACCCCGCCCGCGGCCCGTGCAGTTTCGACACCACCGCGCCGACGTTCGGCTCTGAGGTGATTTGTGCGGGTGTGACCTTGCGACCCGAAAGGGCCATCGCTTGTGCGAGAAAGTGATCGTCCGAACCGGGGGCATAGGTGCGGACGATGGCGAGCCGATCCGCGATCTTCGCCAGTTCCGGGCAAACGGCACTGAACCGCACACCCGGAAGCCGAGTCGGAATGGTGGAGAGGCTGCCGCGAATTTCTTCCGGGGCATCCGGTTTGGGGTCGAACGATTCGTGATGGGTGACCCCGCCCGCCATCCAGAGCAGAATCACGGAATGTGCCGAGGCGGGTTTTCCGGTGCGGGCCTGTTCCGGGTTCGCACGCACCCGCCCCGGAGCGAATATGGATGCCAGCGTCGATGCCGCCGTGACAGAACCGATCCGTAAAGCATCCCGCCGATGCATCCGTTGGCCGAACCCGGCAGGCAGGGGGAAACGGGACAGCGTCGGCGACATGTGAATACCCCAGAAGGTGAGAACAGGCAGAATCCCGAGCCGATCACTCAGGGGAAAGCCAGCAGGTGGATCACCATGATTATGTCGTCGAATGCACGGCTCCGCAACCGTGTATAATGCCAACCCAGACAGGGCTGGCCGTAAACAGGTGGTGAAACCGGAGTACCGTATCCGCGTGAGTACGAACTTCCTTTATCTCGATTACAACGCCACGACTCCCCTGCGGCCGGGAGTCTGGGAGGCGATGCGGCCCGCATTGGAGGCATTTGGCAATCCCGCATCGGCCCATACCGTGGGACGCAAAGCCCGGCAACTGCTCGAAACCGCCCGCGAACAGGTCGCCGCGCGGCTCGGTGCCCAACCGGAAGAAGTCACCTTCACCAGTGGAGCCACCGAAGCCAACAATCTCGCCCTGTTCGGACTCATTGGGCCAACACCCTGTCAAATGCTCGCTTCTCCCCTCGAACACCCCTGCATCCTCGAACCGCTCCGCATTCTCGCCCAGCGCGGCCACACGGTCGACTGGCTGCCCGTGACTCCGCGTGGGCAGGTCGAACCCGCCGCCGTGCTGGCCCGGATCACGGACGACACCCGATTGGTCTGCCTGATGCTGGCGAACCATGAAACCGGAGCGATTCAACCTGTTCGGACCATTGCGAGAGCATTGCCGCAAACCGTCTTCCTGCATTGCGATGCGGCTCAGGCGGTCGGCAAAATCCCGGTCCACTTTCCCGATCTCGGCGTGACCACGCTGAGCGTCTCCGCCCACAAGTTCGGCGGACCCAAAGGGGTTGGGGTGCTGCTCACGCGGGCTGGGGTGAAACTGCACCCGCTGCTGTTCGGCGGCCATCAACAAGGCGGACGACGACCCGGCACCGAACCCGTGGCCCTGGTTCTCGGCTTGGCCCAAGCGCTCGAATTGGCTTGCGCTGACCGAGAAGCCGATGCCGAAAAACTGCAACGGCTCCGATCCCGGTTCCTCGAACAGTTGTTGGCCGCGGTGCCGCCCGTGGTGCCGAACAGTCCCGCTCCCGGTGACCCGGACGGACTCCCCGGCACGCTGAATCTGTCGTTCCCCGGTTGTCGCTCAGACTTGCTGTTGATGCGGTGTGATCTGGCCGGGGTGGCCTGTAGCACGGGTTCGGCGTGTTCCAGTGGCAGCCTGCTTCCTTCGCCGGTGCTGCAAGCGATGCAGGTTCCCGAATCGGTTCTCCGCTCGGCGATCCGTTTCAGCTTCGGCCCCTCTCTTTCCGAAATCGACATCGACGAAGCGGCGCAACGGATCATCTCTTGTGTGCGGAGTTTGCGGGAATCCAGCAATTCCCGCTGACAAATGATTTCCTTCAGCTCAGAGGCGGTCTACAATCAGAACAATGATTGTTACCCCTCCCGAAACTGTCATCGGCGAAGGTGCCCATTTCTGGAGCAGCTTCATTCTGTTGCCGGAAAATCGTTCCGCGCTACGGGCGATGCAGCACCTGGCCGAGGAACTGCTGACCACGGGTGCCCGCAGTTTCCCCACGCCCTTGCTGCTCCACGGCATGACCGGCACCGGGAAATCCCTGCTGACCGATTGCCTGATTCGCGCCATCACCACGCAATCGGACTGCACCGCTCAGGTTCTCCCGGCTCGGGAGTGGCCCGAGGATACCGCGGATCTCTTGAGTTGCGATCTCATCATTCTGGAAGACTTCCATCATCTTCCTGTCCGAGTCGCGGAAGCCGTCTGTCAAATCCTCGATCGTCGCCGCCGTTACCGCCGTCCCACGGTCATCACCAGTGCGGCTGGGCCAGCGGGGTTGAAGCTGCTCCCGCAACGGCTCACCTCCCGTTTGTCGGCTGGGTTGGTCCTCGGGCTGGAGCCGGTATCCACGACCAGTCGGCGCATTTTGCTACAAGGGTTCGCCGAACGTCGGAATCTGGCCCTGTCTGCTGAGGTGATCGACTGGCTAATTGCCCGAACGCCGGGAAGCGGTGCCCGTCCCTTGTCTGGCCGCATCGAGCAGTTGGCCCGCCTCGCGGCTGGGCGGACGGAACCGCTGGATTTGCCCACCGTGGCGCAATGGTTCGCGCCCGATTCAACTGGAGAAGCCGTGGCGGAACCGGCTACCTTGGATCGGATTGTGCGACGGGTTTCCACGCTGTTCGCGGTGTCCCCGGATGATGTGATCGGCCCCAGCCGCGTGCGGAGCCTGGCCGCGGCCCGTCAACTGGCGATGTATCTGGCCCGTGATCTGACTCGGGCTTCGCTTCCTCAAATTGGGCGATTTTTCGGCAACCGCGATCACACCACGGTTCTCCATGCTTGCCGGATGGTCGAAGCCGCTCTCACCACGGATCAGAAACTGAGCCGTACCGTGCGGGAACTGAAAGCGGAGCTGGGGTAAATGTCCTTTCCTGTTCCACAAACCCGATGTAGGTGTCTCAAAATCTGCGTTTGTCGGACAACCGGGGACGACAGTCCCCGGTTGTGTTCCTCACTTCTGGAAAGAACGGCTTGAAGAAACAGCCCCGCACTTCTGCCTCGCCGGGTGAACGGCTAACCGTACATTGATACGGTTCCCCTTTCTCCCCCCCGGAGCGATTCCCACTATGCGATTGGCTACGATTCTCACGCCGCATGGCCCTCGTGCCGCCGCTCAGGTTGGCTCGGATTTCGTGGATCTGCACGCGACCGATTGCGGCTTGCCGACCTCGGTGAAACAACTGCTCGCCGCCTCCCCGGCTGTCCGTCAAGCCGCGGCGGGCGCGGCGGCCTGCCCGAACGCGGTTAAGTACGCCGCCAATGCCGTCAAACTGCTACCGCCCGTGCCGGATCCGTCCAAAATCCTCTGCATCGGCTTGAATTACCGCGATCACGCCATCGAAGGCGGTCAACCGATCCCGACCGAGCCGGTTCTCTTTGCCAAGTTCCCGAACACGCTCATCGCCACGGGCGATCCGATCAAATTGCCGAAAGTTTCGCAGAAAGTCGATTACGAAGCCGAACTCGTCATCGTTATTGGCAAACGAGGTAAAAACATTCCCGATGACCAGTCCGCGTTCGGTTACGTCGGCGGGTACACCGTTGGCCACGATGTCTCCGCCCGCGACTGGCAATTCAAAGGGAGCGAGAAGCAATGGACAATCGGTAAGACGTTCGACACGTTCGCGCCGACCGGCCCAGTGATCGTTACCGCCGATGAACCGCTCGACCCGCACAACTTGAAAATCATGCTACGGCTCAACGGCGAAACGATGCAGAACTCGTCCACCAAAGAGTTCATCTTCGGCGTGCCGAAACTGCTGAGCTATTTGAGCCAAGTCGTGACGCTGGAACCCGGCGACTTGATTTTCACCGGCACACCGCCCGGTGTCGGCATCGCCCGCAAGCCGAACCCGGTCCTGCTGAAGCCGGGCGATGTGGTCGAAGTCGAGATCGAAGGGATCGGCGTGCTGAAAAACGCCTGCGTCGCGGAATAAGAGGAACGCACCGTTTTCCCGTTCACGGATCACCGCATCCGTGAACGGGCCTGCGGATAATCGACACTGTCGGATGAACGGAAACAAAACTGAAAACAATTTCGAGAGTTCGGCTAGATTTTGATTGCATTCGAGGATTTCGTTTTTTAACATGTCTGCATTGGGATTGGATGATCCCTTGTGCTGAGAGTGGAATGCGGACGGAGTCGCCTGAGTCCATTTCCGTCTTCTCATCCATTTTCACTTTTGACACGGTTTTGATGCTGTTTTGACGCTGTTCTGGGGTGAATAACACCCACATGGGGATGTTCCGTTAGGTGATTCGACAGCACGCACTGCCATCACGCGATTGAACATCCATCTAGGAGGGAACGATGAGTGCTGCAGTCCTGACGCTGCCCCCAACCCCTGACGAAGTCCTGGCCGCCAGTCCGATGCCGCACCTCCGGCGACTGCAGGTGAGCATCACGGACTATGAAGTCGTGATTACCGGCTCCGTGCCCAGCTACTACCTCAAGCAGATGGCCCAAGAAGCCGTCCGCAACGTCATTGGTCGTCGTCGCCTCGTCAATCGTGTTGTCGTCCCTTCCGCTGTTGCCTGAATAGGGATGCATCATCTCCTCGAACACCCATCCGGTTCCGGGTGGGTGTCGGCGTTTTTCAGCCGGTGTTCGTGGCGGTTCTCTCATCCGCGCCACCAGAAGACTTTTCGCTCGGGTGATAATTCTTCTATTGATGGGATAGCAACTCTTCGATCACGCCATCGGCCACGCAGCGACCCCGACGCGATAACCGCACGGTGGAACCATCGTCGGTGAGAAGGCCCAATGCGATCAGTTGCGGGAGCGGGGCCGCGATGAGCGTATCGAGAGAAAACCCTGTTTGCAGGAAGAATCGCGATCGCGTGATACCGTCGCAGCGGCGTAGTTGCGTGGCGATGGTTTCCCAAGCGCGGTCACGCGGTTCCAGTTCCTCGCTCTGGAACGTCGGCGATTCCCCGGCCAGTACCCGGCGGATGTAAAGTTTCGTATCGCGGACATTCAATTCTCGGCATCCGTCGATGTAGCGGGCCGCGCCGACTCCAAACCCGTAATAGGCTTCGTTCGCCCAGTAACGCTCATTGTGCCGCGATCGTTGACCGGGGCGGGCGAAGTTCGAGATTTCGTAATGCTCGAACCCGGCCGCTTCCAGGCGGTTCATCGTGTGTTCGTACATCGCCAGTTCCGCGTCCTCATCGAGTGCGACCAGTTGGCCGCGTTGCCGGGATTTCCAGAGGGGTGTGCCTTTTTCGTAGGTCAGGCCGTAGGTCGAGATGTGCGCGGGTGCGTATTGCAGTGCCGCGGTCAGGTCGGCTTCCCAGTCCCAAAGCGTTTGGCCGGGGGTGCCGAAAATCAGGTCGAACGAGAACGCGGGAATCTGCTGGCGGACAGCCGCGACGGCCGGGGCGATCTGGCTGGGGTCGTGCTGGCGATCCAGTGTATTCAGATGGCGAGCCTGGAAGGACTGCACGCCGAGGCTGACCCGGTTCACCCCGTACTGGGCGAGGACCGCGACTTTCTCCGGGTTCAGGCTTTCTGGTGTGGATTCGATCGAAAACTCTCCCGTATCCTCGATCAATGGCAGCCAATGCGTAATGGCTTGTAGCAGGCGTTCCAATTGGGGTGGTGTCAGATAAGTCGGGGTGCCGCCGCCGATGAATCGGGTTTCAACGGGTCGTGGCTGCCCCAGGGTGGTGAGTTCGAGTGTCAACGCTTCCAGATAGAGTTCGACGAGATGATCCTGCCCCGCCGAGACGGCGAAGTCGCAGTAGCCGCAATGATGGGCGCAGAAGGGGATGTGGAGATACGCCGTGCGTGGCTCCCGCCAGGGCGGTTCACGAAACGGAGAGGGTGGTTCGGTGTTTGTGGTTCGGTTCACCCGCGTATTCTACAACCCAGGAACCACGGGTGAGCAGGGCAAAACGCGGTTTCGCTGCCCAGGGTTTCAGCATTCGGTGCGGCGAATGACGACCAGAGTCCGATCGTCGGCGAGTTTTATACCCGCGCCGAAGGCATCCAGATCCGCCAGCACTTCCCGGACGGCTTCCTGGGCTTTCAACCCCGAACGGGCCAAGGCGGCATCGAGATGCTCGTAACCATACGGTTCGCCCTGAACATCCGTGCATTCCACGATGCCATCAGTGTACAGGGCGACCCGATCACCCGGCGCGAAGGCTACGGTCTGTTCGGGGTAAACTCCATCACGCGGGTTGACCCCCAAGGGGAGTCGGTGCGCGGCCGAGAGCGGACGCCAGCGACCCTCACCCGCTCGGCAAATGCGTGGGGGCAGGTGCCCGGCTGAGGCATAAGTCAGCGATTGCGAGTGGGGATCGAAGACCGCGTAAAACCCGGTCACGAATGCACCCGTTGACTTGGTGTATCGGCGACTGAGATGCGAATTCAAATGCGCGAGCATCCGTGACGGTGAGGATTGCAGATTCGGCACCGCATGGGCCAGGCTGTGTGTAATCGACATCAGCACGGCGGCGGGGGTGCCGTGGCCGCTGACATCGGCAATCAGCACGCCGAGTCGTCCTTCGGGGAGCGGGAAGTAATCGTAGTAATCGCCCCCGGCCTGATCGGCTGTGCGGCTGTGAACCGCGATTTCCAGGCCGGGCACGTTCGGCACTGCGTCGGGCAGCAGGCTCTGTTGCAGGTCGGCAATCGTGCGGAGTTCATAATCGGCCGCATCGTAGGCTTCGCGCAGACGATCCGACAGCACGAGTGTCTGCATGGCTCGGTTGAACAGGTTGCACATCCAGACGAGTTCCGGCACGGTTTCCCGTGGGAACGCTTGGGGTTCTTCCCGCGAGATGACCACGGTGTTCAAGCCGGTGCCGCCGTCGAACAGGGGGATCGACAGTAAGGAGCCTTGCCCGGCGAAGAACTCGTAGGCGGGGTCTTCCGGGTGAATCCGGGGGTCGTCGAT
>JAIXLE010000233.1 GCA_026931725.1 Bacteroidales bacterium | reverse complement strand
GGTTTACGTAGTCGAGGAAGACACGGAAGCCCTGCTGTACGGTTCGCGGGTCTTTCACTTGTGCAAGCTGTCGGATGGCGAAGTGTATGAAGTCTACCTAGGCCGTGATGACCGTTGTACTTGCAAAGCCGGTCAGGTCGGCTTGCGATGCAAGCACACGGAAGCCATGCGGTCCCTGATGGCGACTGGCAGCCTAGACGGCGGCCACGATGCGGACGCGATGGCCACGGCCCACGGCCCGGCGTTGCCAGTGATCGGATGAACAAAGCCCCGGTAGGCGAGAGCTTGCCGGGGTATTTTCGTTTCCGGCGGTCGGGAGCCACGCGGCCCGGCGGTCGACTCCGAGGGGTTAGCGGGTGTGTGTGTCCCCGGCGGTAGTCCCACGAGGCGGCGGCGGAATCGTCCCCACCCATCAGCACCCACGGCCACGCCAATAGCCGCGTTCCCGTGCCAGTCTCCGCTTTCCTCAACCTCTGTCGCACAGCCACACGGTGGCCACGGTCGGAAGCCAACGCGGCCATGGCCACGCGGCCCGGCTGCGAATCGGCCACGAGGCGGCGGCGGTTCCCCACCGGCGGAGAGCCCACCACGGATAGCCCACGCGGCCCGGTTGCGGCGGCGGTCAGATCCGGCGGCCAGTTCTCCGGGTTAGCGGAAGTGATGGCCAGCCTCTGGCGGCGGTCGACTCCGAGAGGTTAGCGGGTGTGTGTGTCCCCGGTTGGTAGTCCCACGGTTGCGGCGGAGCACCCGGCGGATCGAGCGAATGGCCACGCTGGCGGATCGGCAACGCCTATGGGTCATCCCGGTGGCGAGTGTCCCCAGCACCTGGGTTCTTCCTCTCGTAGGTTCTTCTGTCCCGCTATGGCTCGGTCGAGACTTCGCCTCATGGAAGTGTGTCCGGTTGGCAACCGGACATCGAACGGACATCGAGCGGACAGAATCCGGCGGCGGAGAGCTTCCCCGGCGGCGGATGACCCCCGGAGATTCCCACCGGCGGCGGAGGCAGTCACGGCCATTCGTCGGGTTACGCCTGCGATGTCCGCGATATGTCCGCGATGTCCGCGATATGTCCGCGATGCGTTTTTCATCGCGGACATAAAACAGCCAGCATAAGCCAGCAAGTATCAGCAGACATCAGCAAGCATCGGCAAGGGGTGAGGCCATGTCCGCGATGTCCGCGATGGAACCCGAAAACTACTCCTATAGAGAATCAGAATACACCATGTCCATGATGTCCCTTCTGACCGCATCCGACAGGGTAGGCCACATGGCCACCAACTCAGCCAATTCCGGGTCATCTATGCTGAGTGCAGCGCATTTTGCAGCGCCTGTTTCAGAAATGCTTGTTTTCAAGGCATTTTCGTTGTTGTTCGAATCCCTCACCCTCCGTTTGCAAGTCTGGTAAATCCGCCGCAAACCCCATCAAATACAGCCGTTCCGACGATGTAACCCCAGCGGGTGACGGGTTGGTAATCCCATCAGCAACCATCATGCCAATGCAATCAACACCAGGCAGAGGTACAAGCGGATTACATGCAGACGGTGACGAAATGGGCGACATCCGGGCAATGGCGGCAGCGTTATCAGCCAGTTCAACATGGCTATAACGGTCGATCGTCAGCGTGCTGGTTGAATGTCGGGCCAATTCCTTTGCGTCTTTCAGATGAACGCCAGCGGCAACCAATCGGGTGATGAACAGATGCCGCAGGGAATGGAAGTCTGCCACCCGATTCATGCCGTCTCGGTAGGCCAAAAAATGGTAGTGGCCCTACATAAGGGATATGTTGTAGAGTCGTACGAAGTACCACAGGGCACCGATGTGGTTCTTGGGACACTTGGAGAAAGATAGCGTCTTCCGCACGAATCGGGCACACCGTTGACGGAGCGTACACCAGAATCGTTCAATGTGCGCGGTCAGTCCAGAGTCCTTCCCGCCCGGGGCATGCCGCTCCTCCGGGACCACCGCCCGATACTGAGCCAGGAAGTCCGTACAGACAATGGCTCCGTCCCGATATTCGTCCGGGAGTGCCTCCCACAAATCCCGCGCTGTGGCCTCGGATCGGTCCCCAACGACCATTGCCACGACCTGCCGCGTGTCCGCGTCCAACGCCGCCCAGACCCACCAGACTTCCCCCTTTTTACCGACGAAACTCCACAATTCATCGGCCTCGATCACCAGCTTGCCCGTCTTTTTTCGTAACCGTTCACGCCCTTTCGGGCAGTAGTGACGGGTTCTGGCCGGAGACGGCCTGCACCAGGAAATCGAGGACACCAAGCCCCTGCTGTCGACAGGATGCCACCACCGTCAGCATCCGTTCCACAAACCGGCTGCCCCGTTCGCTGTCTGTCCCAAAACTCGTCTTCCGCCAGCACACCGCGTGACGCACCGCCCGCTCGGCCGCGTTGTTCGTCGGTTCGACCCCGTCCCGACACGCGAACGTCCAGAACGACTCCTCTACCCCCAGGAGTTCCCGACACACCCCGGCCGTTTTCGGACACGAACACGCGACACCCCGCGCGAGCAGGGTCTTCACCCTCGCTCGCAGCCGCGACTGGTGTGTCTGCCAGAACCACTGTCGAGTTCGCGTCCCGTCCCGCACTTTTTGCCAGTGCGTGAACAGGATGTCGGATTGGGACAACAACGCGGTCCCAATCTCGCTTCCCGCATTCTTCCGATCGATCATCGCCTGAAAGTCCCGCCGCAGGTGGGCCCAACAGACCTGCCGGCGTGTCCCAGCCAAGTGGGTGTACACTCCGTACCGGTCGGTGGTGAGCACCCCCGGAGTTGGTCCGACCAGGGAGTCGAAGGCGGCCCGATTGCGGCCGGGACGAATCAGGAAGACCGTCAGGACAGCGGTCACCGCCACCCACAGCCACGCCTTCTTCTTCCCTTGCTTCCAGCCCGTTTCGTCGACGTTTGCGTCCTGACCCCGGGTTTGGGTCAGGACATCGGCGTGGATCGGGGCCAATGCCCGGCTGACAGTCTGCTCCAGTTTGCTCACGGTCCCAAGCGACATCGGCAGGTCGCACACGTCGTCGAGCAGCGTGCGAATGGCCCGCTTGCTCAGCCGGCCGACCCCGCTCAGGTAGGCCACCGTCGCGGTCAGTTTGGGACCATACCTGCTGATCGTTTGGGACACGGGGGCGGCGATCGTCGGGGTGTGACATTTGGGACAGGTCAGCGTATGGCGGCGGTGGTGAACCACGTGTCGCAACTGGACCGGCAGGTCGAGCACCTGGTCGACAGTTGGGTCCGGGTCCTCACCGGCGAGAGGCGTGGCACAGTGACGGCAGTGGGTCGGCTTGTGGTCGATGATCTCATCGGGCGGAAGGATCACCTGCGTGTGTTTCGTGTGGCCGGGCTGGCCGCCCCGCTTCTTGCCAGACGGTGTTTGGGGCGGGGCTGGCTTCACCTGTGGGCCATCGGATGAGGGCGGTTTGGACGAATTCGACGAATTCTGACCGAGCCGGGCTTCGAGTTCGGCGACGCGGGTCTGGAGGATGGCGACCTGGGCGGCAATGGTTTCGAGTGAGCGGATGTACGCCTGCACGGCCGGCGGCAGGGCGGCGAACAGGGTGTCGGGGAGTGGCGGTGGAGACATCATGCCGTCAGATGGAGTACGAGCTACGAACCGAACCGGCTACCCCCTGTGAACGGTTACAAAATGAGAAGCTGCACGCTCATGATGATCGCTTGGCGATGATGCGGATGCCAACCAGACATCCTAACCCGATTATTTCACCACGGAGTCGGGAACAATCAGCCAATTGAAAGAATGAAGACAAATCGCCTGTGATACACCGGCAGTCGACCCGCCGGCCGAAACGCCCCCTGACCCCCGGAATCCGGAAGCGACGACGATCGGACTTGAACCCGCCTTATCCCGAATTCACCACGGGACGGGGACGTCCCAAAATTGCCGCCGCGTGCGCAAACAGACCCGCCCACGGATACCCGCTCGATAGACGGACCACCACCCGACGCACACTCGTCACCACCAGCCCCCCAACCCAGTGCTTTAACCATCATTCTTCGCTTCGCAGGGTGGGGGTTGGCCCATCGACTT
>JAIXLE010000169.1 GCA_026931725.1 Bacteroidales bacterium | reverse complement strand
GGGTTCCCCTCCTGATGACTATTCTATCGCTCGGGAAGCAACCCGCGCTGTAGTGTTAGGTATCGACAATATCGAAGTGCGAGCCGTACCAGAACCGCTAATCCATTAATTGAGCTAACAATGAAGTACGAGTTAATGATTCGAGCACGGGTAAACCCCGCTCAAAGTATTGAAGCAAAACATAATGAACTTCTTACCTCGCTATCGCATATTCCAAGTCATTGGGGATTTGCAAGTATTGATGTTCCTGTTCCAGACATTAAACATCACTTGCTTGCAACTATAAACCTCAAACGATACTTGCACAAAGGAATCCGCGGCAGCATCAATTACCAATATCGCCATTCAATGAATGACGATCCTTCAAATGATGACTTCCTAGAAATGAGTTTCAACCCACAAAAAGTAGGTTATGCAGACCTTGTACACGCCGTTTTCGATCAATATGTTGAAGCTTTTCGAGCAAAATTAGCTGATATTAGCGATAATAAATTCATTGATTTGGATTTTGAAGAATGGCGCAAGGTGTCTGCGCGTTATGGTGGTGTATATCGCGTTTACCCTGTCAGTTTTTACGATGCCGTACTCTGTCATCGTGCGTTCGGGTTAACCCCGGAACAGGTGGCGGATCGCTTAACTGGGCACGTTGAGTCTACCAAATTCATCCATGGTGGGGTAAAGATCGTGGTCAGTTCAGCCGTCCTCCCGTTCGAGGAGGCGGACCGGCTCACTCGCCATGTTACTCGGCTTCTCCGGCCTAGTGCCTTCCCGCCGGTGTAACATCTTCTCACTAAACGCGCCGTACTCGGGCTCAGTGCTCAAAGTGTGGCGTGGCTGAAGAACAAACCCAAGTGCTTCGTGGCTGGGACATTGGTCCACACCGTGGAGGGGACGAAGCCCATTGAAGAGGTCACGACTGCGGATCAGGTGTGGGCATTCGACCGGCAGACGCAGCAGTGGCGGCTGTGTCCGGTGGTGCAGACGTTCGAACGGCGGTCCGACCTGCTGACCCATCTCACACTCGATGATGGCACCGAACTGACCGGAACGGTCGGTCACCCATTCTGGGTGATCGAAGGTGAGGGTCTCGCCGGGCGGACGGTTGGGGACCACGGGCACGACGAAACACCCGGTCCGACGCCGGGCCGATGGGTGGCGATGTCCGCTCTGGCGGTAGGGGACGTGGTGTTGACCCGAGCGGGTCAGGTCGCCCGGGTCGTGGTGCTCGAAACCTGGACCGAAGCGGTCCCGGTGTACAACCTGACGGTCGAGGGGTTGCACAGCTACGCAGTCGGAACGGCCGGGGCACTGGTCCACAACGCCGACCCAGCCGACTACGCCGGCGCAGCCAAGGCCACCACCAAAGCCGCGGCCACTGCACCTCCGACGGACCCGTCGGTGCCGGCCCCCAAGGCTGGGCAAGCCCCGGCTTCTCCCGCCGGCCCAGGCGGAGGTAAAGCAACATCCCCGACAGCCCCTGCGGACGGTATGCCACAGCCGTCCACAACCGGCGTGGTTCGCACCGATCCGAAAACCAGTCGGCCGCGAAGCAATAGTGACCCTCGGGTGACGCACAAATTTGAGGTGGCCGAGCGAACTCTGCCGGACGGCACCAAGACCACGAAACCGCTACACGTCGAGGCAAAGAGCACTTCTGCGCTCGACGCAGAAGTTGCCAGCTACAATGCAGCCAGGGCTCAGGGGACCGCTGACGGAGAGAACCTTGGCAATGTGGGTGCCGCACAGTACATGGAGCAGGAATTGGGGGCCACCCGAGTGCCAAAGCCAGCGAACACTGCGGGCGGACAGTATGACCTGGATCAAGTGTACCAGAAGGGGGACACGTTCTATATTGTCGAGGCGAAAGGGCCAAAGAGTACCACCACCACTCGCCAGGTACCCGGAGAAACGGTTCCTTTTCAGGGTGACGTGGTCCCCGCTCATGCCATCCAGGGGAACCGAACATATCTCAACTTGACGCTCGATAGTATGGCCACACCGGGGAGTCCTACCGAAGAGATTGCCCTACAGTTAAAAGATGCTCTTGAACAGGGTAAGGTCGTATATCTCCAGGTGCGGACGGTGGCACGGCCTAATGGAAGTGCTTATTTCTCCGTCAAACAGTTCAACCTCCCGGAGCCGCCATGAGAATCACTCGACACTCAATCGACTTAAGCTTGATGGAACGCTGGTTTCAGCGGGACTCCCAGCGTCTCGATAAATACCTTGGGTATGCCCGTGCGAGAGTTAGTAGTCTCACGGGGCTCCATGATGTAGCCAAGAACGTGTATCTGGCGGGGTCGGTGGTGGCCCCGGATAGCCCGGAGGTGGCCCGGGCACTGCACCTGTCCGCCCAGGCCCTGGCCGCCGTCTTCGCGTTCCGCCTCGCCCCCTTACTCGAGGGGTACGAACTGGGTGAGGGGCCACCCGTCCGCTACCCCTCCCCGATCGACCCCAGCATCCCTGATGTCCTGATCTGGAGGAAGGCCTACGACCTCACCCTGATCACCCGTCAGACAGTTCCCCTCGGCTACCTGTGCCGGGTGACCAAGGACACGTTCCGCGGGTCGAGCTTGGTTGGTTATACAGACGAGGAGTACTGGTTCATGGAACTGAAACAACGGGCGTGGCAGGAGTCCGGGTTCGGGTGGGAACCCTTACTTGCCAAGTGCGAGGCGTATGAAGTCCGTGCTGCGATCATCAGTAATTCGGATGGGGCGGAAGCAGTCCGGCGCGTTCGCGCCCCATACCTGCGTGTACTCCGGAAGCTGGGAGAGCGGGACGCCGCGGGGCTTGAAGCCGCTCTGACTGATGCGTTGATGCTGCACAAGGAGTACTGGTCGGCAACCGAAGAGCGGCGAAAAGAGTTGCTCGGCCTTGTCTCCCTGCCCCTCGTGGCCCTGGCCGCCCTGGCCTGGGACCGGGGTTTACGGTTCGAGGTCGAGAGCGACTACCTGCCATGGTCGTGGGTGACGGGTGAGATCTTCGCCGCCAACTGGTGAGCAGCGACGACTCAAAGCGGTCATACTCAGGAAACAGGCCGCTCAGGATACCGTTGTCGCTCAGAGCATCGATTTCGGCATCCGTCTCTTGCCGCTGGTCGGTGCGGTCAGCGACTTCCTGGACGGCAACTACACCGAATCGGCGATCTCACTCGCTGGCGACGTGGCGATGCTGACAGGGTTCGGCGTGGCTCTCAAGGCCCGCCGATGTGTCGTCACTGCCAAGGATTTGACCAAGATCGTCTACCGCACCTCGACAGCGGTTGAGGCGGGAATCACCGGTTTTCGTCTTGGACAAGGTGTAAACGCATACGCCAATGATGACACGGCCGCCGCGTATCGATACTTCGGTGATGCTACCCTCCGGTTGCTCGGGCTCAGTGCTCAAAGTGTGGCGTGGCTGAAGAACAAACCCAAGTGCTTCGTGGCTGGGACATCATTATCGCGGATCAAAAACCGCGGAGCCTCGTCGAAGGGGAACGCCTCCCGCAGTTGCTGGCAGACCCAGGCCGCGTGCGGATGCTTGGCAATATGGGATACAAGGTTGCGAAACGCCACCGCTGGCACGATAAAGAATCACGATTCCATCAGCCCGCTGGAATCGACAAGAATGATTGGCGACGAGTTCGAGACGAAATTCGACTCTCCAAGAGGGAACAGGGTGTTAATTTTCGGGTAGTTGTTAAGCAGAGACTCCGAGAGTTTTGACGAGAGTTCGCTGGGGTCCGAGAGGAACCTTGAAGGTGCCTCTCGATACCCAACAAGTCTCTTTCGGAATGGAGAGATTCTGTGGAGGTGATCGGAAACGCGAAAATCCTACAAGGAAAGGCGGAAAATACGAAACGCCGAGAGGTTTTCCCTCTCGGCGATCTCTGCTAACTGGATTGTCGCAAATGTCCGCAGCCAAACAAGTTAGCTCCCCGAGTGACACCCGTTGCGAACCCGGTTACTCTCCACGAGGAGAGAATGTCCCATGAGATATGCCGCAAACCACTTGTTTTCCAGTCATTTTGAGATGCGACAGACTCCGCAAGCCGTCCACCCCGCGAGTTCGCATCTCACTCGGATCGAGTGAGACAGCTTCAAACTTATCCTCTTTTGCTCGCCGTCTGTAAACCCAACG
>JAIXLE010000015.1 GCA_026931725.1 Bacteroidales bacterium | reverse complement strand
GTGCTAACGGCATCTCGATTGCTTGACGGCGGTGCCGACCCCAATGTCGTCAACAATCAAGGCGAGTCGGTGGTTCGCTGCGCAGCTGCGGGCGGGTATACTGATACCGTTGACCTGCTTCTGTGTCGCGGGGCGGTACTCGACCTGAAGGCTGCCACCCGCTTGGGCTGGGTAGACGCGGTGGAGGACATCCTCCGCCGGAGCGATGATCCTCAACGTCTCATCGACACAACTCCACTCCTGGGCGATGACGCGATCCATGCTCACTCGGGAATCGCCCCCAACTCTCGGAGTCGGCCTTTTGACACTCTTCGTTATTTACTGGATAAAGGAATGTCGCCAAATCAGAAGGATGCGCCAAATGGTAACCCACTTGTGATTCGTCTTACGCTGGAATCGATGACGCCACTCTTAAGGATATTGCTATCGTACAATGTCGATATTAATGCCACGATACAGCGGGGCAATCGGACCGTCACAGCAACGGATTTGGCCATCGATCGTGAGGATGATGAAGTAGTCGCACTTTTGCGAGCGCACGGTGGCAAGACATACGCAGAACTTCATCCTAAACGTCGCAAATAGGTGTCCCTCCTGAAAACGCCGTCTTGGCAGTCGGGCACCGCAGGAGACACCAGCATGGCAGTCGAGGCGGCAAGTGGCGCGATAATGGGTTTGCCTGTCCCTCTCGAAAATGCCATCATGGCAGCAGGTGTTGCTTGGGCTCGCCATTTCGGCAGTTTAAAACTGTCGCTCAGTCCGACAGGCGTGCTGGCGATCGGACGGTTGATCTATAAGATCATCCAGTTCATTATCAAGTATAAGACTCAAGTCGCGGAACTGTTCGATACCGTTCAGAAGCTATTTGTCGATGCCTTTGATGGGAAGAATTCGGCGGCAATCGAAGCGACCACGGTGCAATTGTTGAAGACTTCGATCGTGCCGATCCTGGGCGGACTGGCGACGGTGGCGGGGGTGGGCAATGTGCCCTCGGTACTGCGGCGATATTTGCAGAAAGCCAAGCAGAAAGCCCAAAAGCCGGCGCAGTCGGTTCTGAAGACCGCGGCGAAGAAGGCTGAGAAGATTGTGTCGAAGTGGTCGAAGACGGCATCGAATGGGAAGAAGCCGTTGATTCCGCCGAGCCTGTTTGGGAAGGCCAAGAATCGGAAGTTATGGATTGATGACCAGGGTAATATTTATGTGTCCTATAATCCTGATGTGCCGATTACACAATATACAAATGTGCAATCGCCGCCGGTGAAGTCGGAGTATGAGAAACTCGACAAGAGTGCGAAGGATTTGGCCGCCAAGACCCGTAAAGCGACGAAGAAGAATCCGAGCCAGCCCGCAGCGATCAAGGTGGTAGCAACAGATGCGACAACGACGAAGAAGGTTCAAGATCGGCTCGCGGCCGTGTTGCCGGATCAGACCCCATGTACGACAAGCAGCACCGGGGCGGCGGGCAAGTGCTGGTGTGCAAAAATACGATCAGACTGGTTCGACGGGGAGGAGCGGCGGAAAGGCGTGATCGAGGAGCGGCGGTTGGGTGACAACGTGCCGACGCTTCGGGAAGGCGAGCCGGGTTACGAGGAGAGCCTCGTTCAAGCGGATAGGCGATTCAATCCGGCAACGGATCGTGCGGTATGGCTGATGCAGGAGCGGGCCGATGGGAACTGGACGAAGGTGGGTCTGATTCGGTCGTTGGACTGGCTGTCAACGCAGGGGGTTGCAACGATCGGAGATCGGACGGTATTGAACTTGGTGGAGATGGGGGTATCGGGTGAATTCGCGGTGCTAGCGATTGATCCGTGTCCGGAGATCCCGGCCGGTCCGGGTCGGACGGTGACGGGGGTGTTCCGTCACGGTTGGGGTGTTGTGTATGATCTGTGGGTGGTGGGTGAGTCGGAACCGTTGGGCGGGACGGCGAGCCACCCCGTGTGGAGTGTGGACCGCAACACCTGGGTGCCGTTGGGCGAGTTGAGGCCGGGTGAACGTGTCTCGACCTCCAACGGTACGGCATCGGTCGAGCGGGTCGAGTACCGCAGCGAGGAGCCGGTGTTCAACCTCGAAGTGGACGCCGACCACTGCTACCGCGTCGGCGAGCAGGGCGTGTTGGTGCATAATGCCTCGGCTGTAGGTCCAGCCGCCATCACGCTTGATGCGGCTCAGATGACGCAAATACAGTCGCTGGCTCAAGAGCGGGTGGCTCTCGGGCTACCCGTGGCGGGGAGTGCGACCGATACGAGTACGCTGGTGAAACTGATCATCAGCGGGCAAACCATCTGGGGGATCAACCGATCTACGGGCGGAAGGCCGCAGGACGTGCTGCGTCGATACAACGAGGATGCGAAATGCTGTAATCCGAGGGGGACGGGGGCGACTTCTGCGACCCTTGACCACGCCGAAGCGGACTCGATCTTCCAGGCGTATGACCGGCACATTACGGCTAACACCGCCGTCATGTACTGCGACCGGCCCTTGTGCGGCTACTGCCGAACCTCGTTGGCCAATCTCCTCTGCCTTGCTGTCAACCAGACCTTGCTCTGGATCGGACCAAATGCTACCCGTACCGGGTATGTGACGTACACGTTCACCGTCCCTACTTGAGCGACCTATGAACATGATCTGCGGATTGACTGATGACGGGAACCCGTCTTGGGCAAGCGTGCTTGCGGCCCTTGACTCGTTACCAACTCAAGGGCCGGACATCGACCTCAACCTGCAAGCTGATGACGATGTCTGGATGCTTGTTTACCATGTTCCAGGGTATGGATTTCTCGTCACCTGTTGCGCGTCGGGAGAATCTGACTACTACACGCTTGTTGACCATACCCAAGGCGACGAATGCGTCCGTGTCTGGTGTGCTGGCGAGTTCATGGAACGGCTCCGACTGGTATTCGTTGACCGAGAGCGTGCAGTAGAAGCTGTGAAATGCTTTTTCGACACCAACCTCCGTGAACCTACGCTTGAGTGGAAACTCGATGACGACTGCTGGTGTCGCGGCACGTTCGCGCCTTGAGCAGGGCCGACCGTTGTCCCTCCCGAAAACGCCGTCTTGGCAGTCGGACACAGCGGGGGATGCCAGCATGGCAGTCGGGGTGGCAAGCGACACGATGACGAATTTGTGGATGTCATTACAATCGACTCGATACAGGGCTATTATGCGTGCATTTGTCAGAAGAATTGCCGTACCACCGCTCTGTGTAAAAATGTTGTCGGCGTAAGAAGCCGGCATCGAACGGGAAGAAGCCGTTGATTCCGCCGAGCGTGTTTGGGAAGGCCAAGAATCGGAAGTTATGGATTGATGACCAGGGTAATATTTATGTGTCCTATAATCCTGATGTGCCGATTACACAATATACAAATGTGCAATCGCCGCCGGTGAAGTCGGAGTATGAGAAACTCGACAAGAGTGCGAAGGATTTGGCCGCCAAGACCCGTAAAGCGACGAAGAAGAATCCGAGCCAGCCCGCAGCGATCAAGGTGGTAGCAACAGATGCGACAACGACGAAGAAGGTTCAAGATCGGCTCGCGGCCGTGTTGCCGGATCAGACCCCATGTACGACAAGCAGCACCGGGGCGGCGGGCAAGTGCTGGTGTGCAAAAATACGATCAGACTGGTTCGACGGGGAGGAGCGGCGGAAAGGCGTGATCGAGGAGCGGCGGTTGGGTGACAACGTGCCGACGCTTCGGGAAGGCGAGCCGGGTTACGAGGAGAGCCTCGTTCAAGCGGATAGGCGATTCAATCCGGCAACGGATCGTGCGGTATGGCTGATGCAGGAGCGGGCCGATGGGAACTGGACGAAGGTGGGTCTGATTCGGTCGTTGGACTGGCTGTCAACGCAGGGGGTTGCAACGATCGGAGATCGGACGGTATTGAACTTGGTGGAGATGGGGGTATCGGGTGAATTCGCGGTGCTAGCGATTGATCCGTGTCCGGAGATCCCGGCCGGTCCGGGTCGGACGGTGACGGGGGTGTTCCGTCACGGTTGGGGTGTTGTGTATGATCTGTGGGTGGTGGGTGAGTCGGAACCGTTGGGCGGGACGGCGAGCCACCCCGTGTGGAGTGTGGACCGCAACACCTGGGTGCCGTTGGGCGAGTTGAGGCCGGGTGAACGTGTCTCGACCTCCAACGGTACGGCATCGGTCGAGCGGGTCGAGTACCTGTCCCTCCCGAAAACGCCGTCTTGGCAGTTGGACACAGCGGGAGATGTCAACAC
>JAIXLE010000195.1 GCA_026931725.1 Bacteroidales bacterium | reverse complement strand
GAGTTGATCCATGCCACGCGCCTGGGCGGTACTGATTTTGAGTCTCGCGTTTGCCCCGGTATCGGCTCAAGAGCCGCCCACAGCGGTTGCGACTCCCGCGGGTACGGTGCCCAGCACGTTTCGCAGTTTCATCGCCAGCGATTTGCGATACCCTGCCGAGAGCGTGCGGAATCGGCAAGCCAAGATGCATTGCCTGATCTGCGAGGCCGGACTCAATCCGGTAATCGCCGTGTTCGCCCGGACGGACCCGGCCACTCTGACCGCCGATACGCCGCTTGGCAAGCTCATTCAAACGCTGGGCCGCCCCACCGCGGATAAAGATCCTGGGGGGTTCGTTGCCAAGCATCGTGCCGCCAACGCCGCCGCTTTCGTTCTCTTTCTGACCCTCGACAAACCCTATCCCTCGGACGATCGGGGAGAAGCCGTCAAAGGGTTGGTGCGGGACGAACAAGCCCAGGCACTGCGCAACGCGGCGGAACAACTCAAAGCGCCAGGGGTTCCGCTCGCTCTCGCCGCGACCGCGTCACCCGCCACGGAGGCCTGGAAGTTGGACCCAGCCCAGGAAATTACGGTCGTTGTCTATAACCGGATGCGGATTGTCAAACGCTGGGAATTCAACGCGGATCACCCACTGAACGATGAAGCCATCGCTGATATTCTGAAGACGGGAGAGCAAGCCATCACAGGGAAATAACCACACCTGGAAGCCACCCCCCGGCCACGCCACCCCAGACAGTGACACGCCTCCTGCATAAGACTACAGAAGGAGAATTCTTCCTGGTTGCGGGAGCAGTTGCATGCGTCGGACGGTGTTGAAGTCAAAAATTCATCGAGCCACAGTCACCTCAGCAGACCGCGATTACGAAGGCAGCTTGTCCATCGACTCCGACCTGCTCGACGCGGCTGATATTTTGCCCTACGAACAACTCCACGTCTGGGATGTCACCAGCGGTACACGCTTAGTCACCTATGCCCTTCCTGGAGAACGGGGCACCGGGATGGTGCAGGTCAATGGCGCAGGTGCCCATCTGATCCAAAAGGGCAACATCGTGATCATTGCGACCTTCACGACGCTGAAGCCTCGCAAACTGCGACGGCACGATCCGGTGGTCGTATTTGTCGATCAACGCAACCGGGTCAAACCCGCCCCCACCCCCACGCAGGCCACACTTCCTCAGTTTGACGAAGATTCGGAAGATTAACGCGGAATCGACCACGCATCCTCATCAACGATCGATCCGTTGCGCATGTCTCTGTCGGGGCACGCGCAACGGAATGAAGAAGTGGGAAACAATTAGCCGCGTCTGATTATCCCATGACCACTCCTGGCCCAGCCTTTCTCTAGACCTCCCCTATCTCCAGTGGAAATCAGACTGGCATATCCTTTGCGTAAGCCCACCCGACGCGATTGCGGTTATCGCAGTTGAAACATCTAGATCCAACATCAGCACACGCACCCGTGCGAGCGGTTGGAAGGTGATTTCAGCATTTCTCACACTTGGGGATGTTTTCACGACCAAGCATCCTGGGCCATCTTGGAGTTCGATTTCATGTTATCTGTACGTCCTCGTCGGGGTTTTACCCTGATTGAGTTGCTGGTAGTCATCGCTATCATTGCGATTCTGATTGGTTTATTGTTGCCGGCCGTGCAGAAAGTCCGAGCCGCGGCCGCTCGGACTCAATGCGCGAACAACCTCAAACAGATTGGGGTTGCATTTCATAATTACCACAGCGCCCGCATGGGTTTCCCACCCAGCCGCGGTTATGGCCCAGCCTCCGCCGTATACATCGAACCGCCCGACACCGTCGCCCCGATGTCCTGGACACGCGCCTTGCTGCCCTATCTCGAACAAGATGCGGTGTACCGTGCCTTCAAAGGGAGTTATGCGATCAATGCCGTAGAGAACCAGGGCGTGACCGCTATGCCGATGAAAGTCTTTCAATGTCCCGCAACCCCGAATCCGAACCGCTTGTATGCGGTTTCCGCGGGACCACCAGCGATCAATGCCGCCATGTCGGATTATTGGATGTACTACTTTGATATTGCCAAATCGGATGGTTCCACCGGCAAACCGTTCTTTGATCTGAGCACTGCGAGAACGTCCATCTTGGCGGTAACGGATGGGACATCGAATACGATCATGATTTCGGAAATCGCGGGTCGGCCGGACAAGTATGTGAAAGGGACCATCGTCCCCGGCGCGACCGCGGATGGTGGACCCAACCTCGTGTCCTGGGTCGCCGGCCCCGCGATTCCGTTTTACACTTGGCTGGATGATGGCACGACTGCCGGGTATGCCTGCGCGGTGAACTGCAACAACGGCAGCATTTACTCGTTCCATCCGAGCGGTGCTCATGTCCTCTTTGGTGATGGTGGTGTCCGCTTTTTGACGGCCTCCACGGATGCCAATCTGGCCCGGTGTCTCGGGACACGCGACGGCGGAGAGGTGGTCACTCTGCCATGATAAAGTATGTCCCACAAGTCTCATGGAGACGCTTTCATAGTGCTTCGGGTCTTGGGATGCTCACAGTCGCCGCGTTCCTACTGTGCGGTTGTGGCGAAGAACCGCGGCCATTGTGCCAGCCGGTGTCTGGAGTGATTCAGGTGAACGGCAAACCCACCAAGGATTTGCTCATCTCGTATCACCCCCAGACGGCCACGCCGAGGAACGCCATCGCGGCAACCGGCCGTAGTGATGAAGAAGGTCGCTACACCCTGAGTTCGTTCTTGCCCAATGATGGCGCACCACCGGGTGAGTACACGATCACGGTGGTCTGGCCGACCAGTTTTCAACAGATTGGCGGGCAAGATTTCCCCGTCGGCGACCGTTTGGGTGGCGTGTACGCCAACAAGGCGAACGCCACATGGAAAGCCACAATCCGTGAAGGAGAGAGCCAACTGCCGCTCATTGAAATTAGTAAAGCAAAGAATTAACGAACATCTAGGAAAGGTAGCATTTATGAGTACGACGAATCCGCCGCCACTCCAAGTCGAAGAGGTGGCCAAGCGGTTCCGACAAGGTGGTGAAGCGGTCGATGCACTGGCGGGAGTCTCCCTCCGTGTGACCTCTGGTGAACTCGTCGCAGTTATGGGGATGAGTGGGTCCGGGAAAAGTACACTCTTGCACGTGATCGCGGGTCTGACCCGCACAGATTCCGGCCGAGTCCTGGTCGAAGGGGAAGAATTGGCCACGATGTCCGATTCCCGCCTCACCGGCTTCCGGCGGCGTCGCATCGGCTTGGTCTTCCAGTCGTTCAATCTGGTGCCATCGTTGACCGCGGAAGACAATGTCCTACTCCCACTATATGGACAAGGTGGGACAGCCGACCCCGCGAAATTGGACACCCTGTTCCACCGTTTAGGGATCGCCTCCCGACGGCACCATCGCCCCGATGCGATGAGCGGGGGAGAACAACAACGTGTCGCCATCGCACGGGCCTTGATTACCGACCCCGCCTTGGTGCTGGCCGATGAGCCAACCGGCAGCCTGGACTCCGTGACGGGTCAAAAATTGTGTGCCTTGCTACGGGAACTGTGCGACGAACAGAAACGGACCATCATCGTCGTTACCCACGAAGCCGCCGTAGCCGCCTGGGCAGATCGGGTCATTGTCATGAAGGATGGTCGCATCTTGACCGAGTTCGCCAAGACCGATTTCACGGACTCTCAGGCACTCGCCGCGATGTACCATGAGGCCGTCACCACGACCAAGGCGGTGGCATCATGAACCCGCGTTTGCTCCTGAAGTTGCTAATCTCCGACTTCCTCTGGCGGCCTGCTCGTGTCGTCCTGGCGGCCTTGGCGGTTGTCGCGGCCGCCTGCGTCGTGGTTTGGGTCGTCAGTGGATATGACGCACTCGTCCAAGGTTTCGATGACAATGCGGAGAAATATCTGGGACAAACGGACTTGGTCCTCATCAATGTGGGACCGGGGAAAATCGCACCCGATTTTCTCACGGATTTGCAGAACGATACAGGGGTAGCGCACATCTCGAAGTCCTTTCAATCACGGGTCGGAATCGAAAATCCCAAAGACCCGGATCGATGGGAATTGTTCTCGGGTGCCCCCGTCAACGGTGCCCCGCCCCCGCCGGTGAGTCCACCGCTTGTAGGGACGGACGCGGTGGAGGCACCCTATGAGCTGGTGTCCGGTCGCTGGATTGACCCGCAATCCGACAAGGTGGAAGGTGTCCTCAGCCAGGGAACCGCGACGAGAAGCAAGGTCAACCTCGGCGATGAAGTCGTCGTGACCTCGCAGGCAAATCAGGTCTGCGTCACCATTGTTGGGATTATCGAACAACCGCAAATCCGGGTTCGCCTGGGTGGCGGTGGCCATCCCGCGCGTCCGACTCCGAGTACGCCGCAAAGGGTGACCAAGACCAACCATCCCAACGCTCCCCCGATGGGGAAAGCGGGCTCACCGCGTGGTCACGCGGCGAATCCCAGTACGGGACCAACCCCGTCTCAAACTTCCCGTCCCGCACCGAGACGCGGTCCAGGCGGAGCAGGACCGATCACAAGTGGATTGTTTGTCCCAATTGCACTCGCCAATCGGATCAACGGCTATGACTCATCACCGAGTGTCATCAATGTCGATCTGAAAGAAGGTGTTTCGGTCGAGGATTTCCGCAAGACCTGGGCCTCTCGATTCACGGCGGCATCCCTCCAGGTGATTGACGGAGAGGATATTCGATCACGGATGTCAGACCCTTCTTCCCATAGCGGGAAGCGGGCACAAGCCTATTCTGCAACCGGCATGGCCCTCCTCGCTGCCGTGTTCATCATTTTTACGACGTTGAGCATGGGCGTGAGCGAACGGTCCCGAGAACTCGCCGTGTTGCGGTCGGTGTCCCTGACTCGTTTTCAGGTCGCCGGTTTAATCCTGGCAGAAAGTCTCTTCCTGGCAGCGATCGGCTGGGCGGGTGGGTTACTCGCGGGTTATGGGCTACTTACCCTCGCCAGCCAAGCCCAACCGGATCTGTTCCCCACAGGTGCGGAATTGGGCTGGTGGTGCGTGGGACTCGCGGGCGTGGCCGCATTTGGTGGGGCACTCATCGCCGCGATCATCCCAGCTTGGCGGGCGACGCGTGTGAGTCCACTGGATGCGATGTCCGCGCCCCGACCGGGTGCCGTGTCCCGTTGGCCCTGGCTCGCTGCGGGGTGTGGGCTTGTCCTCTTGGTCATCAACCCTGTCCTCATTTTCATCGTGGACTTGCCGGATTCCGCAAAAATCTCAGCCTACGCCGGGGTCGGGTATCCCAGTATGGTCATCGGCTGTCTGCTCCTGGCTCCCTTGGGAGTTCTGGCCGTTGAGAAGTTTTTGGGGCCGATCGTGGCGCGAATCATGTGGCTCGATCCTCGCCTCCTTGCGTCCCAACTTTCTGGCAACCTCTGGCGGACTCTGGGAACAACCGTGGCCCTCACGGTCGGACTCGGCCTCTACATTGCCACGCAGACGTGGGGATACTCGATGTTGGAACCGTACTACCCTGGAAAATGGCTGCCCGATCTGTTGGTCGCCTTCCAACCGTCCGGGTTGCCGGATGATGAACATGCGGACGTGTCCCAGGTTCCGGGGGTTCGTCCCGAAATGTGTCTCCCGTTGGCCGTGGAACAGCCACGATTGGCGGTCGACCTGACCCATAGTCAGGAGCGGATCTCCGCGACACGCCAGGATAATGTCGTCGTATTCGGCCTGGACCCCGAGCGCGGGTTCGGTGGTGATACGCCGTTCTTGGACATCCGATTCGTCGATGGGAAGCGTGAAGAGGCGATTGCCAAGATGAAATCGGGGCGGTACTGCCTGATCCCGGATCACTTCGCGGACATCACCGGCTTGGGTATCGGCGGCAAGGTGCCCTTTCAGATCCCCAGTGCCCCAGACGCGGCCCCCGTGGAATATACCGTGGCCGGGGTTGTCTCCATTCCGGGTTGGCACTGGGTGACGAAATTCTCCGGTGTCCGGCGGAATTATGTTCGGACAGCGGCAATCATCTTCACGCCCTACACGCAAACCCGGCAGGACTTCCGACTCGATCGGATCACATTCTTCTGGTTGAACGCCCAGCCCGGCGCGAATTTTGAGGACATGGGACGTTCCTTTCAGGCGATCGCGGATCGACACGCGGGTGAGACATTTTCGTCTCACGCGGCGGGACCGGCGATTGCGTACCGCCCGACGGTCAAGATGACTACAACCAAAGCCGTGCGGGACGGCGTGGACCGCCGGGCCGAGGGGATGATTTGGGGGATGAGCCAATTGCCACTGGTGACATTGGCCGTGACCGCAATCGGCGTGGTGGGGACTGTTGCGGCCTCTGTCCGCGTTCGGCGTTGGGAACTCGGTGTCCTACGCGCCCTGGGGGTGACACGTTGGGGGCTGTTCCGTCTCATTTTGGCCGAGGCGATCTTGATTGCTGTGGTCGCCTGTGTGTTGAGTTTAGGTTTTGGCATCCTCGCGGGCTGGTGCGGGGTCGGCATGGCGAGTTATTCTGGCTTTTTCGGGGGAATGGACACTCGCCTCATTCTGTCCTGGCGACATATCGGCTTGGGGTTGGGTGCGACCTTGGGGCTATGTCTCTTGGCAGGGTTATGGCCTGCGATCCGTGCGGGGTTGCAGGAACCGCTCGCACTGCTGCGAGCGGGCCGAGCGTCGATGTGATGTCCCGATTTCTGTAGATTTTTGTGCAGGTGTGGATCGCGTGGAATCAGCTCTGAAACCGATTCCACCCCGGATCGATCATCACACGATCGCCGGGTCACTGTGAGGGTCGCAACTCCGCGACGAACGGGACCACACCTTGCCATTGTGGCTTGGTGTAATCGAAGCCCGGTTGCGGCCCCGGATTCCGCAGGAAGGCATTACTCACCGGCGAACCCGCAGGGTGGTAGCACGTCGTACCTGAGATTCCGACCGTGGCCATCCCGGTCGCCGCATTGTAAGTCACACCCGACACCGTGACCCATTCCCCATCACCCTGACCCGTGGCGGCATCGCCCGTTCCGAGTCGCAATTGCGTACCATTATTGATATTGATGATGAAGGTTTTCCCTTCGGAATAGATGACCGCTCCGCCACTCCCACCTGGACCGTTTGCTGGGAAGTCGAGTGTTGTCCCCCCTAATGGGACTTCCGCTGCCAGTTCGCTGAAGTAGACACCGCCCACTTGGTTCCCACCGTTATCGACACCGATTTGCGTGCGGTCGATGACGGCGACGGCCTGAGTCCGCATGTCACCAGGAACGGTGCGGTAGATTTCCGTACCGAGCAGAGGCGGATTCGCCACCGAGTAACTCGCACTGACATTCGTCACTTCAAACCAACCCACAGTCAGAATGACCAGGTAGCAATCCGTCGTGGTGGTGATATTGTTGAACACCTTCCGCATCGGCTCGTAAGCCTGATACGGATGCATCGTCGGGGCCGCCGGGTTATTGTCTCGGGAGAATAGCGGCACTGAGTAGGTTCCTGTCGTATCCAGGCGGTTACGGAACAGCGTATTCGCAATCCCGCTGCCTTGGGGGAACGAACCGCCCGCCATCAACATCGGCGTGCCGAACGATTGGATCGGCTGATCCCCCGCTCCCGCTTCGTGCAGGGTGTTACCGGCCCATGTGTGTTGGTTGCCAGGTGGGATAAACGACGGACTCCGGCTAGCTTTGAGCCCATTCCAGATTGCCTGGACTTCCGGCGGAGTGAACTGATTCGCCGGACTCATTCCGCCGTTGGTGAGCATCAGTGCATCGAAGACCCGCGAACCCGAAGTGCCGCCTTGATCCCAGATCATGTTGATGTTGATCTTCCCCGGCACCCGACCGCCGTTGGGCACACCATAGGTCCACGGCTTCACCGTCAGCACCTCAAACATCCGATACAGCGGCGACTGTGGATCAAAGAGCGGCCCCGTGGGGAGTGGATTGACGGACCCAATTCCCTGATGCTGAAGATCGTGCCGATGGAAGTAGGGACGTGGGCCGCCATCCGGGTTCGGTCGGGCGAAATCGTGCGTCAGACGGTGTGGGGCCACAGTAGGAACGTGCAGCAGTTCGACCGCATTGATCAGCTTGCGATCCAGATGCACGAGCCACTCGAAGGGTGTGATGAACTGGGAATCGCTCAGAGTCATTCCGGTGCCATCAGCGGCATTGTGCCGGAACAGGGTTTGTTGTTGCGCCATGCCACCCGCCGGTTTCTGGGCCAATGTCAGCGTGTTCAACAATGTGGGTGCCGACATCCCGGATGGGTCCAGATCACGGGTCAGATCCTCGGCAATTCCGGCTGCGTTCCCCTGGAACCCGGCATACGGTTGCGCTCGGCCGATACTCCAGGCATCGGTGGGGCTGGGCGTTCGTGCCATTTCGGGTGGGGTCATCGCATTGCCGTCATCGGCCACGAACTTCACCGCATCTTGAACCTTGATTTGCCCCATGTAATCGACCGTGATGTACGGATTCGTGGGCGATGGTGGCAAGTACGGGCACGCCAACCGCCGCATGACCACGACATGACGAGAAGCGTTCAGCTTGTCGAGGATCTTGGTTTTGACATCGCCATTCGCCGTGACGCTGGATTGGTCAATGTAATATTCAAGATACGGCAACGGTGAAGCGGGTGGGGCGGGCGGAGCATCAGCTGGCATGGTCACCATGGTCGGATCGGTCGCATTCGGGACTTGGACCATGAAGCTGAACGGTGCCGCTGTTGTGTCGGGCGCAAAAGCGGTGCTGACCTGCGGCGTATTAATCGTTGGGCCAAACACGGCGAACCCGGCACGATCCGTAGTTGGCTGGAAACTGCCATTGTTCGGTCCGACAAAGTCCGCGTTCGGCGGGGTTGCTAGGGTACCGCTTCCTAAATTCGGTGACAGAATCGGCTTGACGCTGGGACTGGTAATGGAGCCATCCACGTTGTCCAGTTGTTGCAAATCGTTGAGGACGTTAGCCGCGTTGTGGTAGATCTCGAATTGATAGACACCGTTGGTGCCAACCTTCAGCGGAACCGCATTTTCGACGAACTGCCCGGAAGTTGTATCAAACACCCCCAGCGGAACACGCTCTGACGTGGTCATGTTCCGAGACGATGGATTCAACGCTTCAATAAAAAATCGCACGCGGAATGGTTTTGTGGCTCCATTGGTAGCCATATCGTCTGCCGGGTCGTTGGTGACTTCCGCGTAAACTTCGTTCAGTACCAATCGTGGCTTTTCCACACCATAGACCACACGCTGTTTGACTTGAGCGGGGTCCGAAAACACGATGGGATCGAGCGGATTGGAAGGATTGGCTGGCCACCAGACGAATGTCGTGTTCACATCATCACTATCAATGTAATCGACGATGTTCGCGGAGAGTTGGGCCAACCAGCGCAAAGCCGCGAACTCCGGATCCGTGGGCGCTACTGCGGGTGTGACCACGGGCATCCCTGCGGCTATCCCCGCCGTCATTGTCACATTGGCCGATGCCCCGGTGGCGATCACCAGTCGTGCAAAGATGTCCATGGCGAACCGCTGCCGATCCATCTGCGCTGCGTTGTAGGAAGCCACTTGGACACTCGTGGCACTCAACGGCCAGGGATCCGTGGGATTCATCGGCTGAGTTGCCGGGTCACGGTAATCCACGAGCGGACGGTTCAAATCCACCGCCCCCAATGCCGCCCGGACGTTGCGGAGCATCGTACCGTTATGATCGGTTGTTCCGGGCACACCAGGACTGACAGCGGAAGCATTGAACGTGGGGGCCGTCGTCAATACCGGAAACTGCCTTGCGGGATCATATTGATATGTGCCTGTTGGTGCCCCGAAGACGTTCGGTGCCAATCCCGGTCGGGCCAGCGAGTTGCTGATCGTCGTCGTCAGTGCCCGCCGGAGATCGGCAGCGCTATTCGGCCCGGAACCGGCATCCTTGCCGAACGTATTCGCAAACGTCTGACCGAGATACGGATCACCGTACACACGGGCAATGTCCGAGTACCGGCCCGCCAGAATCCGCAAATCCTTGTATGGGAATGCCCGTGCGTTCGCTGGTGCGGTCGGGGCATTCTGGTCCCACTGGTACGGATTGTACAACCCTGGGTGCAGTGTGGTTTCCACCGCATTCCCGTTGTCGTACCAACCGTTCCCGGCAGCGCTAGGCCATGTGGGGTCGGATTGCAACTGTGTCGGCAACACCCAAGGAGCCGCACCACTGGAAGGGGCCGTAAACGCCGCGTCGAAGTCCACCCGCGAAGCGACACCAGGAACGGTGTTCGGATAAGCCGCACTCGCAATGGGCCGCAGGAGGCCACGATACGCGCCCACATCTTGCAGATCCCCGAAATTCAGCGTTGTCACCGCAGTGCTACCACGCGGCATGGGGACGTTGGTACTGCCATAACGATTTGCAATCAATGCTGCGGCATCGGCAGCTCCCACAATCTGGCTCAGGTCGATTTCCCACGGTCCAAACCCCTCATGTGAGGCATGGCCGCCGTTGAGCCGAATATTCCCGTTCGCCAGCAGGTTCACTCGGCCATCGAGCGGCAAAATCAGTGGCGCGACGAGAGCCTTGACCTTCTTCCCCTGATAGTTGAACACGGGTAGGTTGAAGTCGACCCAAACACTATCGTTCCGGGTCTGGCCATCGGCGTAGCGAAGATTCTGCACATCCCCGGTGACGGTCCCATCCGCGTTCGGCGGCGGGTATTGGAAAATATTCTGCCCAGCTACATAGTTCGCAACACTAGTTGGTGTACCACCTGCTGCGGTTTTTTGGGTTGGTGACATCTGATCGAATGGTCGCGGACGAATCAGCATGTATTTGCCCGCATCCGATGTCCAGTTCGCGTTCGATTGATCCAGCGAACCGAATAACGCCGGTCGGTGGAACGATGGTGCAATCACGATCCCGGTTTCCGGGTCGGTTAGGGCCACATAGGCGTTATTGCGATCCGCCGCCGTGTACGCAGCATTGCGACCAATGTAAGTAGTACCTGGGGAAGTACTTATCGCTGCCCCTGTTCGATAATTCGTATGTTCCGGGTCAAATACGGTATCCCCGTTGTTGAAATAACGGTAGTTGATGACCTGGGCGCGATCGCCCACCCCGTCTTGTGACGAGGGAAAGATTTCATGGAACAACCCCAAGCCGTTGTAGGCGACGCAGTTCAGATCGCCCGCTTTGTAGCCGTAGACCATCCGGGCCATGTCGTAGCCGCGTGCGCCAACCAGCAGATCATCGCCGGTATCGTTACCCGGATAGATCAAATAGCGCAGAGCGGTATTGATCATGTCGGACGGGTCGCCGGGGTAGCCTGCGCCGCCGGAAAGGCCGCCATAGGATGCGGATTCGGTCGTGGTCGAGACACTGCTCCGCCGCACTTGGGCCGAGGTCGCCTGACTCTGAGAATAATTGACGAAGACCAATCCGATGACAGCGAACAGTGCTAACATGGTCAGCACGATCAGCAGGATCGCTGCTGGCCGGTTGGTTCGTGTACGCAATCGTGCAGAACGCATGACACAATCTCCCGCATCACGGCTCCACGCCGTGACAGACTGAAATGATGGCGAATGTTCGGGCGCACCAGACGTTACAACGCCTGGTCAATGGTGATTTGTCGTGAGAGCCGATTCTTCGGTTCGTACACGCGTAACTGAATCCGAATGGCACGCAATTGGGCCGATCCACCTGTCGCTGTATCCCAAACTGAAGGGGCAGGTGCTTCACCCAAATCTTTGAAATCAAGCTGCCCCGCGATCAGCAATTGTACTCGCATGGAAATGACGTTACTCAAAACAATGTCACTTCCCCGATAGGTTGTGTTCGAATCAAGTGTAGGTACAGAACCTGCATTCAATCGACTCGCTAACTGTGTGATCGTTGATGGCGTGTTGAAAGCAAGAGTAGGGGTAGTAACCAGGCTCAACTCTGGATAATTCGCTGCATTTAGCCCTGTCAGAGCAACACTAAGATTGTCGTCTGCGATCACTCGCTGACGGCGGCGGAGTGTGTACAGTTGCTTGGGCGTAGTTCCGGGTGGATCAGACGAATCTACAATGGTAGTTGTTGTTCCCATCGGTGCAAGGAAGTAGGCAACTTCCGCCCAATGACTAGCGAACTGACCGTCAGCAGCCAACCCGGCTAGATTGATCGGATCACCAACCACATTTGGTTCAGGAGAAAGAGATGGGGCGTTCGCGGCAAATGCATCCTCTGGTGATACTCCACTCAGTTTGATTGTGAAATGAATAATATGGTCCGTTGCACGGTAAGAGTTCAAATTGTAGCCATCCGCTGCAGATCCTTCACTTAAAGTGGGTTGAGGCGGAGATCCGCTGACTCGGAAGAATCCCATCATGCCCGGATCCGTCGTATTTATCCATGCTTGAGTGGCTACGCTAAGATCACTGACCGGGAAAGTCGGCGGTATTGTAGGATTGGCTGGTATAGCTAGATTAGTACCTTTGTAATCCAGGTGAGGTGATCGAAGGTCGCTGCGAATAATCGAGTGTGCAGCTCGGATTTGACTGGCTAATCCACCAATTGATTTTAATTTACTCGTAGTCTCAAGCCCAACTTGAAATGCGTAAGAGATAATCGTCATAATAACAACGCTGAGTGCTGCTGCAACCATGACTTCAACCAGTGTAAAACCTGCATGGTTTTGTCTGCATCGTACATTCAAATATGACTTCATGGTATCTCCACGCATATCGTTGAATCAAGGAATATCTTGGAGAGATGGACGATCGAATACCTCTCCTAAATCCGGTAGTAGATACAATTCAGCATTGTATGTCGGAGGCGTGGTTATTGCGCCATTCCAATCAAGTCCAACAGGAGTCTCTAAATCAACTTGATACAGCTTGCTTCCTGGAGGATTGTTTGTGACAGCAGCAATTCGATGAAAACTTGCTTTGCGAAGTTGCATGCTCGCGTTCTGCGTTGCATCGAATACCCAGCCACCTTTTCGCAACAACGGAATATCAGAAATTTGACCGGTGGTATCAATAGTGACTGAAGTTGCACCGCTTGTTATTGCTGTCACGATTTTTCGCTCGTCGACAGACAATAATGCAAGGCGCCTGTCAAAGACTAATACTTTCAGATCGTATCGTGTACTCGCTGGTTGCCGTTGAACCATTGCCGCCCAGGTATACCTGCCTGCACGAGAGAGTGGTTGATTTGAATCTGGCGCACCATCACCCAGAAATTCCAAATCATCCGGTAATGAACAGACCCGAATGGCTTGCTTGTTGTCCAATAATCCTAGATTCAAACGGTGAATTGAGCTGCCTATCAGATTCGGGTATGTACCTGTGTAGTATCCAATCGGATCAATGTATACTGGATAGCCTGGTCCTGGATCCGTCGTTGAAACAGCAGGCAATGGACCAGATCCATCTGGGTCATTGCCTGCATCCAGTAGAAGTTGATCCTTTGAGCCAGTTGGTGGTTCAATTAGTCGGCGTTTCCAATAGGCCCGGATGTAGGCATCGGCTTGCAACGCGGTTTCGGAACAGCGGTCGTCCTTGAGTGCCTGGCCGATCTGGATCGCGCCCAGGGGGAACAGCGTCAGCAGCGACAGCAGCCCGATGGCGAGAATGCCAATGGCAATCATCGCCTCGATGAGGCTGATACCGGCCCGGCGGTTCGGTCGAAGGCGTGTGTGCATATTTGCCCTCCCGGTCGTGTTACAGACCGGCGTTGATCCCTTCGTATGCGAACTTGTGCGTATCGGCCGGGTTCGGATTCACCAGACAGGTCGAAATGGAGCCCGTTTTCGGATAAATCACCACGAGTACCTGTTCCCCGGCATTCGGGAAGTCGTGAGGGTTCCACGTCTTCGTCGGATCGCGGACCCACAAGGCAATGATGCTGCTACTCGCAGTCGTGATTACCTGCCCGGAGGGCGTGAACAGAATATCAAAATACAGTGGTGGTGGTGATGGTGGTACTGTGAACGGAACACCAATCGTAGTCACCGTGCTTGGTGGTGGCGGTAGTGATGGTGGTTGTTGATAGTCGATGCAAGTGTTTTCGCCGATTTGCAGGGTCTGCTCGCCGAACACCGGACGGGGTGATTGCTGGAATGCAAACCCATATGTCACATGAGTAACACTACTGCCACCTGATGCGGTATGCGCAGCAGCTAAATCTGGATATTCCGCCAGCGTCAACTCGCGCGCTGTTTCTGTTTTGCCGCCCACTGTAATCGTGATAGTGGAGCCCATACCGATAATGCGGTATGCAGACTGGAATTCCGAAAGCAAGAGATAATCGGTTCCAGCGGTAGTTTGGATTAAAGGTGGTGTCGAATCAAATAAATCTGATGGTGATGGTGGTGGCGGTGTATGGCTGCCTTGAACATAGTAGACACGACGAGCCGTGATATTCGGCGGTGTACTCGTGTCTGTACTATATACGAAGGCAATCCTTGCCCCATCCGGCACCATCGCTGGATTCGGAGTGAGCGGTTTCGGCGGCTTCTCGATGTACTGCGCCTCGGTGATCGTGTTACCGTTGATGAAGAAGCGCACACCCTGGGCGTTGCCATCGCGGACGGCGCGGTTCTTGGCGACCATCAGCCAGCCGGAAACCTTGTCGGCGGCCCCGACGACTTTTTGCGAAGTGGCGGCTCCGGTCGAATACACGAGGCCGACCGTCATTCCCGCGAGAATGATCGCAATCGACATGGCCACCATCAGTTCGACAAGCGTAAAACCCGTTCGACGGTGTGTGCGTGTCATGGCTAGTTCCCCGCCTTCTGGCCTTCGCGCCGGAGTCGGTAACTGAGGAAGATTTTCGGATCGCTGATGACACTGGCCGTCGCGGTTTTGTCCGGCCCTGCGGAAATCGCAGTCATGACCCAATTCGCACCAGTACCGGGATAACCACCGGAGGGGAAGCCGGTATAGTTCCAGTGCCGCCCGGCAACATTCGGCCAGAATTCAGCGTTGAGTTTACCACCCAAACCACTTAATTTACCGAGCGGGTCGGCCGGGTCTTTGCTGGCACCGGTGCCGCGATACCATGGGGGGCTATTCAATTCCGTCGCATAAGTCAGTCGGCTGAAGGCGATCGGCCGGTTCCAGGCATCCCGGAACACGGTCCCCGCCGCCGTCTGACCGGTCTGCTGATCGAGCGTCCCGCTGGCCGCATCCGTGGAGGATGTCAGCGCGATATAGAGGCAAGCCGCCGATTGTTCTTCCGCCGTGCCAGCATTCGCTACAGCCGAAAAGACCGTATTCGGCCGGAACTGATAGATTTTGAGTGGGGCGGGTGTGACGAGTTGGAACGTTGTCGTCGCTTCCGCGTGACTGGTCGGGAAAGCTTTGAGCAGGTTCAGATACACCAGCGCGGATCGGGCAATGTCCGGATCATTGTTGCAGTATTCCCGCAACCCTGTTGGGAAGTTATCCTTCGCCGCGTCGCGGTTGGCATCGTTGACGATCTGCGCGTACCGCACATCCATCGCGTTGTTGAGCTTGGAGAGCGTCGATTCGGTCGCGGCTTCGTTCTGGCCGCCACGCAACCGGTTGTAGGTGCCGACGGCTAGGATGGCGAGGGTGGCCAGAATTCCCATGACCACAATCAGTTCGACCAGACTGAACCCGCGTCGGCGGGTCTGTGCATTCCGGATCATCGGCTTGCCTCCTCCGCAGGGGGTTAGTTGGTAGTCACCTGAACGCCGAGTAGGGCACCCTGGTTGAAGTTGGCCATGTCATCGAAACCGGCTTCCGCTTCCGAATAGCCCGTGCCACCCGGCGACCACGGACCACCGGGGCCGAAGGCTTTGTTCGCACCCGCTGAGATGATCTGCACGCTGTTTTGATTCACATCCCGGCCATTTTGCTTGTAAGGTGACACCCCGCCAGCGGTGAATGTGCCGCCGTAATCATTACCGTTCACGCTGCGGAAGTAGACATAGGGCGTTCCCCACGGGTCGAGAAACGTATGCCCGGAGACACGGTTTGCGGGGAAATCGAAATACGGCCCCTTCTTGGTTGCACCAGCAGGGTTAGTGTTTGCGGGTGTTTGTGGATCCCAGCCCGTCATACCGGGACCACCGAGGAAGAAGGTCAGGGTTTCGGCTTGGGTCAGCGTTGTTCCCGCGCCAGGCAGCGCTCCAGAGAAATTTCCACGGGGGAACATCCGCTTTAACGGATCGCTGTCAGTCGGTGTCCCGGCGGGAATCGTGTAGGTATCGGGTGGATAAAACCCGAACTGCTGTTTGAAGGCTTGGCAGGCGGCGGCAAGCTGGCTGATGTCGTTGGCGGCGGAGGTGCGCCGGGCGACGGTGCGAGCGCGTTGGACGCCGGCCATGAGCATCCCCGCGAGGATGGCAATGATGGCCATGACGATGAGCAGTTCAATCAGCGAAAAGCCCCGGCGGGCGGTAGGCGGTACTCGCATGGCCGATAGTTTCATGGCCGTTTCTCCCGGTACGTCCGCAATGCGATTCGGTCACAAAGACGGCCGGCCCGGTGCCGACCGTCGGGGTATGGGCTACTTGCTCAAACCTTCCAACAGTTTAATCAGCGGCAAGAACAACGAAATCACGATCGCCCCGATGACCAGACCGAGGAACACGATCATGATCGGTTCGAGCAAGCTAATGAGCGATTTCACCAGCACATCAACTTCTTCATCGTAGAAGTCGGCGACTTTGTAGAGCATGGTATCGAGGTCGCCGGTTTCCTCGCCGACTTCGACCATGTTGACGACCATGTCATCAACGAGCCGGGCTTCGCGGAGCGGGTCGGCGATGGTTTCCCCTTCGCGGATGGATTCTAACACCCGCTGGAACATCCGCTCGAAGACCACGTTATTCGCGGTTTCCCGGACGATGGTGAGGGCTTCGAGGATCGGCACACCAGAGCTAATCAGTGTCCCGAGTGTCCGCATGGTCCGGGCGACGATGGTTTTTTCGACCAGCCCGCCGACCACGGGTATCCAGAGGACCATTCGGTCGAGTGCGTAGTTCCCGGCTTTACTCATGCGGATGAGTTTGAGCATGAGGTAGATGCTCACGGGGAACAGCGGAACGAAGTACCAGTAGTTGACCATCCAGTCGGAAATCTTGATGAGCGTCTGCGTGGCCCAGGGGAGTTGCAGGCCGAATTCATCGAAGATCTTTTTGAACTTCGGAATGATCATCACCATGATGAACATCAAGATCGAGACGGCGACCATGATGACGACGGACGGGTAGACCATCGCGCCGACGATTTTGCGTTTGAGTCCCTGGCTCTTTTCCTTGAAGTCGGCGAGGCGTTGGAGAATGACTTCGAGGGCACCGCCCGCCTCCCCGGCCCGGACCATGTTGACGTAGAGTCGGTCAAAGCATTTGGGGTGTTTGCCGAGGGCTTCGGAGAGGGTCATCCCGGATTCGACATCTTCGACCACGTCGATGAGGGAGTTTTTCAGGGCACCCGGTTTCATCTGTTTTTCGAGAATCCGCAGCGAGCGCAGCACGGGCAACCCGGCATCCTGCAGCACGGAGAATTGTCGGGTGAAGAGAGTCAGTTTTTTGGCGGAGGCACCGCCGAGGGCGAAGGTCTTGCGGGATTTTTTCTTCCCGCCCCCTTTCTTTTTGCCGCCGGATTTCTGCTGGGCCGTGAGCTTGGTGACGAAGTAGCCCATCGCCTTGATTTTCTGAGACGCTTCCTCTTCGCTCCCGGCTTCGACGGAGTCTTTGACTTCGGTCCCGGTGGTATCCAAGGCTTCAAATTTGAATGTCGGCATGAAACTACTCCGATGCAGAATGACTCAAATGCGGGGCAGCGATTGCAGATTTCGGAATGGCCGAACCCAGATACCGCCCGTTGCGATGATTATGTTCATGACTCCAACGAATCTTCTGTCTTCTGTCTCTTCTTCTCTCTTCCTTTTTCCTTTTTCCTTCTGAAAGATTAGTCATCGACAACGGTTTCGCGGACGACTTCATCCAGCGTGGTGACACCATCGTAGAGGGCTTGAATCCCGGCATCCCGGAGTCCTTGGTAGCCGATCTTCCGGCAGTAGTCCCGGAGTTGGTCAGTGGAAGCACCACGGCTAATCAGGTCGCGGATGTCGTCGTTGATGAGTACCAGTTCGTAGAGGCCAGTTCGGCCTTTGAAGCCGAGGTTGTTGCATTTGCTGCACCCTTCACCGAAGTAGAACTTGCGTCCCTTGAGTTGATCGTGGGTCATGTTGAGTTCCATCAACTGATCTTTGGTCGGTTCGTAGGGCGTTCGGCACAACTGACAAACCCGGCGGACGAGTCGTTGGGCCTGAATGGCTTCCACGGTGGCGGTGATGAGGAACGGCTCGACCCCCATATCCCGGAGGCGGGTAATGGAACTCGGGGCATCGTTCGTGTGGAGCGTGCTGAACACGAGGTGCCCGGTGAGCGAGGCTTGGATGGCGATTTGCGCGGTTTCCAGGTCGCGGATTTCGCCGATGAGGATGACGTCGGGGTCTTGACGCAGAATGGCCCGCAGAGCCGCCGCGAATGTCAGATCAATTTCGGATTGAATCTGACACTGCACGAGTCCATCAATTTCGTATTCGACCGGGTCTTCCGTGGTGATGATCTTGGTTTCGATGTCGTTGAGTTCGGAGAGCGCGGAATAGAGCGTGGTTGTCTTGCCGGAACCTGTGGGGCCGGTGACGAGAACGATGCCGTTCGGTTTCTTGATGACTTGGCGGAAGCTATCGAGAATGTTGGGGGGCATCCCAATGCGGTCGAGTTGCAAGCCGACGCTGGATTTGTCCAACACCCGAATGACGACACTTTCGCCGAACAGCGTGGGCAGAATGCTGACCCGCATGTCAATACGGGCACCGCCGACGTTCAACTCGATCCGCCCGTCTTGGGGGAGTCGGCGTTCGGCAATGTCCAGGTTGGACATGACCTTGATCCGGCTAGAGATCGCGTTGGCGAGGTGGCGTGGCGGTGGGACCATCTCGTAGAGGACGCCGTCACACTTGTACCGCATCTTGTATTCATCTTCAAACGGCTCGAAGTGAATGTCCGAGGCATGGTCCCGAATGGCCATGAGGAGGACCATGTTGATGAGCTTGCGTACCGGGGCCGAGTTGGCGATTTCCTGCAAGTCATCCAGGTCAATGGAGGCTTCCTTGCCGAGTCCGCCACCGCTGGGTTTCTTCTTTTTCTTTTTGCCAACCCCTTCATTTTCGAGTTCGGCGATGATGTTGGCGATGGATTCATCCTGCGTGCCGACATACGCCTTTTGCATCAGGGCATCGACGGCCGCCGCCGGAGCCAAGACGGCGTTCACCTGCATGATGCTGAGGAAGTTCCGAATGTCGTCGAGTGCTTGCAGGTTATTCGGGTCTGACATGGCCACGGTCAGCGTCCCGGCATCGAACGACAACGGCACCAATTTGTACAGTTCGGCCATGTTCTGCGGAACCATCTTGATGGATTCCGCATCGGGGTTGGCATCCTCCAGGGTCGACATTTTCATGCCGTGGAGTTCGGCTGTCGCCTGTAGCATCTGCTCATCGGTGACGAGGCCGCGTTCCTTGACGACTTCATGGAGTTTGGCCTCCAGTGTCCGCATGTCGTCGTAGATCGACTCAAGCTGAGCATCGTCGAGGTAGCCGAGATCGACAAGTTTTTGGCCGAGGTCTTTGGTCGGCTTATCAATATGGGCGAAGCGATTCTTGGCCGGGGCGGGCTTGGGAGCCTGGGGCCGCTGCGCCGCGGGAGCCTGGGGCGCAGTGGGACGGTTGGCGGAAGGTGCCTGGGGCCGCTGCGCGGTCGGAGTTCCGGGGCGTGGGGCCGTTGAGGGTTGACCCGGTTTGGCCGTCGGGGCAGCGGGACGCGGCGTACCGGCTGGCAGTCCGGGTTTGGCCGCGCCGGGGTTCGCTGCCGGCGCGGTGGGACGTGGCGTACCAGCTGGCAGTCCGGGTTTGGCCGCGCCGGGATTCGCCGCTGGGGCGGTGGGACGCGGCGTACCGGCTGGCAGTCCGGGTTTGGCCGCGCCGGGGTTCGCTGCCGGCGCGGTGGGACGTGGCGCATTCGCGGGAAGGCCCGGTTTCGCCGTGGGGTTCGGCTTGTTGGAATCGTTCGGTGTGGCCGTGGACATTCTGCGTTCCGCCTGTGTGAGAATGAAGTCGAACGGGTTCGGAATCGACCATCGTTGAGGACATCTGGACCCACATGCTCGCATCGATCATCGGGAATCCAGCCGTGGATCGCCTAGTTACCAGCGTCGCCGACGGGGTTTTTCGTCCTCGTCTTCATCGTCCTCATCATCGTCCTCGTCGTCGTCATCCTCATCATCGTCGGTGTCGTCCGCTTCGTCTTCTCCATCTTCAAGCATCCCGCGTTCGGCCTGAGCGATTTTCGCGGCCAATTCCGCGGGTTTGGCAGCCTTCAGGAGGAGTTCCTCCTTATCGCAAAGTTGATCTTTCCAAAGCCGGAACAATGATTCATCCAACAAGAACATCCCGTGTTTCCGCCCGGTCTGAATCGCGGAGTCAATCCGGTAGACCTTGTTATCGCGGATGAGGTTCTGAATCGCCGCCGTGACGACCATCATTTCGTAGGCCGCGATGACCCCTTCGGGTTTCTTCGGCAGCAGTGCCTGGGACAGCACCCCGATCAGGGCGGTGGACAACTGCGTCCGCACCTGATCCTGTTGGTCTTTCGGGAACACGTCAATAATCCGGTTGATCGTGGAGGCGGCCCCAGAGGTGTGGAGCGTGCCGAAGACGATGTGCCCGGTTTCGGCGGCTTCGATGGCCGCATGGATCGTTTCCAAGTCTCGCATTTCCCCGACGAGGATCACGTCGGGGTCCATCCGTAACGCTCGGCGAATGCCTTCCTTGAAGTCCGGTACATCCACGCCAATTTCGCGCTGATTCACCGTACTCTTCTTGTGTTTGTGGAAGTATTCAATCGGGTCTTCGAGCGTGATGATGTGGCGATCGTAGTTGTCATTGATGAAGTTAATCATGGATGACAAACTGGTCGTCTTCCCGGAACCCGTCGGCCCGGTGACGAGTAGCAACCCGCGCGGCCGCACGATCAGTGAGCGGATCGCTTCGGGCATCCGCAATTGCTCGAAGGTGAGGAACGCGCTGGGGATCCGCCGGAGGACGAGTCCGATGGAACCCCGTTGTTTGAAAATCGCCACCCGGAACCGATACCCATCGACATATTCGATGGCGAAGTCGGTTCCCCCACGGGACTGTAGCTCTTGCTGACAGCGATCCGGGGTAATCGACTTCATCAAAGCCGTGGTGTCGTCGTTATCAAGCGACTTGGTATCCAATTTCCGCATCCGCCCGTGATGGCGGACAACGGGGGGTTGACCGACCGTGATGTGAAGGTCCGAAGCCTTCAACTGAATCACGGTCGAGAGCAATTTCTCCATCGCAACAGGACTAGACACGCTCGATCCTCGACGGGAGAACAACCGCCCACGAACTGCCACACACAATAGGTATGGAGGAAGCCTCTATGCCCGAGGGGAACTTCCGCCCACAACTGATTATCCGTGACCGCCGCGAACGGCCAAAAAAATAATGAAAAATCTGAGGGCTGATACCCGCTTGCGGTTGGCACCCATTCCACGGATCCGAATTGAGCCACGGGCGCAATCCGCAACTTAAACTAGCGACAACGCATCGGAATGGCAGATGCTCAACACTTCTTCCAGTGTCGTTTGTCCTTTGAGCGCTTTACTGACACCATCCACAAGGAGCGTGCGCATGCCGCTGTCTCGGGCTTTGCGACGCAATTCCTGGGCCGGAGCCTGTGCAAATGTCAACTCCCGGAGAGCCGAAGTCATCCGCATCAGTTCAAAAATCGCCTGACGACCACGATAGCCACCTTGCCGACAATGGGAACACCCCCGCCCTTTCATAAAGTTCGCCTTCGCGGCCTGCTCCTCCGTGACACCGGCCGCCTTCATCTGCCCTGCGGTCGGCTGGAATGGCTCTTTGCATTTTTGACAATTGACCCGCACCAACCGCTGCGCCATCACGGCGATGACCGAGGACGCAATTAAGAATGGTGGGACACCAATGTCCACGAGTCGTGTGATCGCACTGGGCGCGTCGTTCGTGTGCAGTGTACTGAAAACCAAGTGTCCGGTCAGAGATGCCTGCACAGCGATCTCAGCCGTTTCTTTATCGCGGATTTCGCCGACGAGGATGATGTTCGGGGCTTGTCGGAGCATGGCCCGGATGATGCGAGAGAAATCGAGCCCAATGTTATGCCGAACCTCAACCTGATTGATGCCAGGCAAATAGTATTCCACCGGGTCTTCCGCCGTGATGATTTTGCGATCCGGGCGGTTTAACTCATTCAACGCCGCGTATAACGTCGTTGTTTTCCCGGACCCAGTTGGTCCGGTCACGAGAAAGATGCCGTTGGGGCGTTTGATGATGTTCTGGAAACGGGTGTAGTCTTCTTCGTGGAACCCTAAATCGCGAATGCCAATCTGAATGTTGCCGCGGTCGAGAATTCGCATGACCGCCGATTGTCCGTGGACGGAGGGCAACATACTGACACGCAAGTCATAATGTTTCCCCTGAATCGTCATCTTAATCCGACCATCCTGGGGCCGGCGTTTTTCGCTGATGTCGATGTTGCCCATAATCTTGAGGCGAGACAACATCGCGGAGAGGAGGCGACGGGGCGCGGAATCCCGTTCAACCAGCACACCATCAATGCGGTAGCGGATGCGGACGCGATCGACGAACGGTTCCACATGAATGTCCGAAGCCCGCGAGGAAACGGCTTCCTGAATCAGCAGGTTACAGAGTCGGACCACCGGAGCATCGCTCTCGGCTTCACCCGCCGCGGCTTGGGTAGCGTTGTCAATTTGGGTAAACTCGATGGCGGTATCGGTAAATTCCACCAACATGGAGTCGACCGATTCCGTTTCGTTCTGGCCATAACTGCGGTTGATCGCTTCTTGAATCTGTTCCTGCACGGCCAGGACGGGTTGAATCTCTTTATCCAGAATGAACTTCAGTTTCTGGATCATCTCATCGTTGTTCGGTTGCGAGGTAATCAGTTTGAGGGTGCCATCCTCTAATGAGAGGGGAATGACCAGGTTCTCCCGCGCCACCGATTCCGGGACCAATTCCGTAACCGCCTTGGGTATCTCAACTTGCGACAAATCGACGAAGGAAAGCCCCGAATGTTCCGCCATCGCGGACATGCTTTCGAGCGGACTGGCATAGTTGAGCTTATCCAGAGCATCTTGCAGTTTGATCCCCGTGGAACTCTGCAACGCGATCGCTTCGTTGAGCTGCTCAGGGCTGAGGACTTTGCGTTTGAGGAGAACATCCGTGAAATCGTCACGCAATTTGGCCATGTCAATTCCTCGTCAATCAGGGAAAGCTACCGAGCCGGTAGAAGAGATCGGAACATTGCTATTGTTTTGTGCGGCCACCGGGGAGCCGTCATCGTAATCCGTTGACCGCACTACCGATACCGAACGATTCATCCCGAGACTGGTTCGTTCAGTATTCTCGACCAACTCCATTGCGACAAGGGAAAAGTTACCAACTTCCCCAGAGTCACGACGCAGCATCGTCACGATTCCTCGATGAGGCGATCGCCATCTTGCCAACCCGGAATCGAAACCATTCAACAAACGTGCCGATTCGCGGTCGTTACACTTTGTTCCATCGTCATTTCAGGAGTTGATCATGCCCCGACTCCCTCTGTGGTGCGTTGCGTTTCTGACCAGCGGCTTCCCGCTGACGACGGTCGTGATCGCGCAACCACCCACTCCGGCGACCCCGCCCAAGGCCGCGCCGCCAGCGGTCGTCTATCCACTGTCTCGCATCGCCTTCGGTTCGTGCGCGGACCAGGATAAGCCACTGCCTATCTTCGACACGATGACGAATGCCCACCCGGATCTCCTGTTAATGCTCGGAGACAACATTTACTCCGACATCAAAACACCCCGCGACAAAGTCGATGCCGATGTCATCAAACGCGCCTATGAGAAGCTGGCATCCATCCCTTCCTGGCAAAAGTTGCGAGCGGCCACGACACTCATGGCCATTTGGGATGATCACGATTACGGTGTCAACGATTCGGGAAGCGAATGGAAGTTTAAGGACGAATCCAAGAAATTGATGCTGGACTTCTTCGGGGTGCCCGCCGATTCTCCCCGGCGCAGCCGAGCCGGAGCCTACACCGCTGCCATCGTCGGCCCCGTCGGACAACGGGTGCAGATCATTTTACTCGATCTGCGCTATTTCCGTACCGGACTCGAAAAAGCGCGGATGCCCTATGGTCACACGTTCGTCAATGGATACAAGCCGACCAACAACCCTGATGCGGTTTTTCTCGGGGCGGAGCAGTGGAAATGGCTGGAAGAGCAACTCCAAAAACCCGCGGAGATTCGGCTCATCTGCTCAGGCGTACAGCTGATTTCGGATGAACACCCGTTTGAGAAATGGGGCAACATCCCCGCCGAGCGCGAAAAGTTGTACGATCTTCTCCGCCGAACCCAAGCCCAGGGTGTGATCGTTCTCAGCGGGGATCGGCACATGGCGGAACTGTCCGTCGATACCCAGGCGATCGGTTACCCGCTGTACGATGCGACCAGCAGCGGCTTCAACCAAGCCTCACAGACTTGGCGGGCTCCCGAACAGAACAGCAAGCGTGTCGGCGGGATGCCGTGGGGCAATAACTTCGGACTCATCGACATCGACTGGAAGAAACCCGATCCGCTTATCAGCTTAAAACTGATGGGGGAAGACGGTGAAACGAACGTCAAAGCCGTGATTCCGTTGAGCATCCTGAAACCGAAAGCCGATACACGGCCCAAGGCGGCTCTGCCTGCCGGTGCGATTGGCCCACGAGACGGACTCCGCAAGCCCGTCGGTGATGCCGTCACGCTGCAAATGCTGGTTCAAGCAGGCCGCAAGTTCCCAGACAAGCTGCTGTTGAATTCGGAGAAGAATTTTCGATCCCCGGACAACTTCACGATTGTTCTGCTGGAATCCGCTCTGACAGAGGGAAAATGGAAGGGCGCGAACGTGGACACATTCCAGGGGAAAACCATCCGCGTCACGGGCACCATCGCGGAATACAGTGGGAAGAATCAGATTCAAGTACAAGACGGCAAACAGATCGTCGTGATCGAATGAATTCCCCATCACCATCCAGAACCCCAGAAGAAGTTCAAACCCTTCTGGGGCACCCGTTGGTTTCCCTCACTTTTGCCCTCATGGGGTCAAATACTTGACGCTTCCCCCGTTCGGGCCTAGCGTTGTACCGTGTCCGGTGCGTGTCGGAATCGCGGCCGATTTTCTTTTCTACCGATTTGACGGTCAACCTGGCAGGTACTCATGCCCTCGACGTGTGTCGTTGGACTCCAATGGGGAGACGAAGCAAAGGGAAAGATTGTCGATCTTCTTTCCGACACTCATGACTTCGTTGTCCGATATAACGGTGGGGCCAATGCTGGCCACACGATCGTTTGGGGTGACAAAACTTTCAAGCTCTCGCTTCTCCCCACGGGCGTTCTGAAATCCACGGTGCAATCGGTCATCGGCAATGGGCTTGTCGTCTATCCGCCACGATTCCTGGAGGAAGTGGACCAACTGCTGGCCGCGGGGGTCACGGTGGGGAGCAATCTGCTGCTCAGCGATCATGCCCATGTTATCTTTCCGTATCACATGGAAGAAGAACGCCTCGCGGAAACCGGCGGCACGGGCACCATCGGCACCACCGGCCGCGGCATCGGCCCCTGCTACCAGGACAAGGTCGGCCGCCGAAATGGCATCCGGGTCGGGGAACTGCTACGTCCCGATCATCTGCGGGAACGGTTACGGCAAGTGGTCCCGTACAAAAACCGATTCCTCGCCGCGATTGCCCAGGATTCCCCCCATACGCCCAAACCGTTCGACCCCGAAGCCTTGGCGGATGAGTACCTCGCTTACGCGGAACGGATCCGGCCATTCGTGACCGATACCACCCGCGTTCTGCACAACGGACTGGCCCAAGGGAAGAAGATTCTGTTCGAGGCCGCCCAGGGTAGCCTGCTCGACGTGGACCACGGCACATACCCATATGTGACCAGCAGCAGCAGCCTTCCCAGTGGCATCTGGAGCGGTTCGGGTGTTCCGGCACGCTCCCTGGATCGGATCATCGGCGTGGTCAAGGCGTACACCACTCGCGTTGGTCGCGGTCCCTGCCCAACCGAATTACATGATGAAACGGGTGAACGGATTCGCAAAATTGGCCGCGAGTTCGGCACCGTCACGGGACGGCCACGCCGGGTGGGCTGGTTCGACGCGGTGGCGGTGCGCTACACCGCCGCGCTCGCCGGAGTGGACGCAATCACGATCATGCTACTGGATGTTCTCAGTGGCTTGCCGGAATTGCAGCTCTGCACAGGCTACCGTCTGGATGGTCAGGTGGTCGACTACTTCCCCAGCGATGCCTACCTGTTGGAACGCTGCGAGCCGATTTACGAAACGCTTCCCGGTTGGTCCGAGGACATCACGACATGCCGGACACTGGCGGACCTCCCCGCCGCCGCCCGCCGCTATGTCGATCGCATTGGGGAACTCGTCGGCAAACCCGTCGCGGTTGTCTCGGTTGGCCCAGATCGGGCGCAGTCGATTCTGGTGAAGCCCGACTAAATTCGACTTCCACACCCTGGCTCGATTTTCCGCCATGATGACAGAAATCGCCACGCCAATCCTTCAGCCCCCGCCAAGGGCCGCCATACCAGGAAAGGCCGCCAAGGTCGTCATCACCGAGCGCCGACGAGACATCCTCCAGCCTCTGGTGGTGTCTCGATCCTGTCCGTGCCGCATTGGACACCACGGCAACTGGCCCATGCCGCGATCCAGCGTGCCAATGGACGTACTCCGGTCACCCGCTCAATGTAGTCATGTTGGAGGTTTGGCGATCTTGTGGGTGGGTGATTCGGTCTGGCAGCACCAATTGGCCAATGCGTCCCGTCTCAGCGGATGCATCAATTCAGATTGTGATTCTCTTTTTCCCCGATACTCTAATCTCTCTGTATCTACCAAGCCGGAGATTGGCGGCATGGATGAATATGTCTGCGTCACCCTGGCCGCGGTCGCGGGAGAAGGGGAATCCGCATTTGCCAATCGCCTGACGGGCTTTTGGACGCACGTTCTCCGCACGCGGCCCGATGACTATGCCCGTATCTACGCGGAAGCCACCGCGTTTGAGCGAGATGGAGACTGTGTCACGCGGCAATATATGGTCGAACCGGGTGTCGTGGAAACATTGACGCGGGAACTGACCCAACAGGCGATTGCCTGGCATCCCGTGGACCTGGACGATTTGTACACAAAGTCCGAAGCCAGCTCTTCTGATTGGTTCCAGATTGAACATTGAGATCGCCCTGTGCGTTCGCCCCGGTGCCAACCCGAAAAAATGACTTGTCTCACTGCGGGTCGATGCGCAACACTATGGGTATGAACCGGATTTACCTGATCTTGATGGCGCTGGCTTTCTCGGCGAGTGCGGCGGTGGGGCATCCCCTCCCGAACCTGCGTTTCGATCGAACACTGCACGTCCGGCTCAACGATGATGCCGTAACGGTCAAGTACACGTTGGAAATCAACGACTGGACGATGGTCCTGGACGGTAAAGACCTGCTCACACCCGCCGACACGCAGAACCTGAACGGTTCAATGGGCTATGCGGAAAAATACGCCGTCAAGAAAGCCGCGATTCTGGCGGAACAGTTGCAAGCAACCTACGATGGAAAACCGCTAGAGTTCCAAGTCGCTTCCGTTCACCCGGATCGCATCCGCGATCACCTGGAGTTCCGGTTCGAGTTTCGAGCGGGTTGGAAGCTCACACCAGGATCGCATAAATTTCAGTTTGATGATCAATCTTTTGATGGCCGCTCCGGCGCGGTCACGCTGACACTCGCCAATACCGGGAAAGGGTTCACGCTGGCCGATGAGGTGGAACCTGAAGACTTGCGTGGTCGATCCACTTTGGAACTGACCCCGGAAGAGGCACAACGGATCCGGGTTGTGTCCGCGACCGTGGTCGTTCCCAGGAATGCGGTCGCCGGTGATGCCACGGTATCCTCTCCGATTCCCGTTCCCGATGATGGGCCTTCTCAGCCCACGGAGCCGCACGAACACACGATCACGGTCACACAGGATTTGAGTGAACGCGGCCTCGCGGCCTTGTTCGATACGGGGTACGGCCAAGGGATGTTGTTGCTGTTGGCTCTGGCGTTCGGAGCGGCGCATGCCTTCACACCGGGGCATGGGAAAACGCTCGTGGCGGCCTATCTCGTCGGCGAACGCGGCACCGTGCGCCATGCCCTGGTGCTGGGGTTGACCACCACACTGGCGCACACGGGTTCCGTGATCGTCGTGGCTTTGATCCTCCAACAAGTGTACGGCGAACAGGTGCCCGCCATCACGGAAGCGATTCTCAAGATTGTTGGTGGGTTGCTCATCTTCGCTGTAGGGCTCTGGTTGTTCCTGCAACGGGCACGCGGCCGAGCCGATCACGTTCACCTGTTCGCGGACCATCATCATGGTCATTCCCATGGCCATCATCATGATCATTCCCATGACCATCATCATGCTCCGGCTCGCTCCTTTGGCTGGGCACGGGTGATTCTTTTGGGGTTGGGGGGTGGCATCGTTCCGTGCTGGGATGCGGTGTTGCTTCTGTTGCTGTCCATTTCTGCCGGGCGACTCGGAGCGGCGATTCCGTTGCTGCTCGCTTTCAGCATCGGGTTGGCGTTGGTCCTGGTGATGTTGGGAATCGCCGTGGTGTACGCTCACCGCTTCGGAGGGAGTCGGTTTGGGGAATCACGCTGGTTTCAACGGTTGCCGATGGTCAGTGCCATACTGATGCTGGGAATGGGGCTCTGGTTTGCCCGAGCGGGTGTACAATCTCTGTTTACCACGCTCTGACCCCCCTACCAAGGCACAGGCTCCATGCAAGTCGTTGACCTGGAAGTGCGGCACATCCGGTTGCCATTACGGCGGCCGGTCAAACATGCGTCCCACACCCGCACCGATACGGATAACGTCCTGGTCCGTTGCACGTTGTCGGATGGGAGCGTCGGCTGGGGTGAAGGGGTTCCACGGGACTATGTGACCGGCGAAACGGTCGATTCCGCGATCGCGTTGATGCGGCGGAGCAACATCGCAGCGCGTATCTCCGAGTGCCAGAATTTTGAAGATGCCGTGCGGATGGTCAGCCGATTTGCGCTGGATGCGGTTCCCGGCGATGAACGCGGCTGCCAGGGGAACGCGGCTCGCTGTGCGGTGGAACTGGCCCTGCTGGATGCATTCGGTCATGCCTTCGGGGAACCGCTCACGGCTGTCACCCGGTTTGTGGCCCCGGAACTGTACGAACTCCAAGAACAAGTCCGCTACAGTGGCGTCATCCTGTCCGCGAAGGGGTGGAAGGCCCGCGTCATGAGCCTGGCGTATCGGCTCACGGGATTTCGCCAGTGCAAGGTGAAAGTGGGCATCGCCGGGCACGATGATGTGCAGCGACTCCGGCTCATCCGGCGTTGCCTCGGCTCCGCGATGGACATTCGCCTGGACGCGAACGAAGCCTGGGACATCGCCACTGCCATTCGGCAAATCCAGGCACTCGCGCCCTATCAGATTACCAGTGTGGAACAGCCGGTTCCGCACGAACTGTCGCACGAACTGGCTAGCGTCCGCAAACAAACGGGCATTCCGATTATGCTCGATGAATCGCTCTGCTCCGAGATCGACGCGGAACGCGTGACACGCGAGGGGTTGTGCGATCTGTTCAATCTGCGGCTTTCCAAATGTGGTGGCTTCCTACCAACACTCCGACTCGCGGCCTTCGCAGCTCGGCATGGCTTGGGGTATCAACTCGGCTGCCAAGTCGGCGAAACCGCGATTCTCTCGGCCGCTGGGCGACACTTTGCGTGCAGCGTGGCTGGTATTCGCGCCTGGGAAGGCTCTTTTGACCGCTATTTGCATCGCCACCTGCTGACACGCGAAGATCTGACCTTCGGTCGGGGAGGCGTGGCACCGCGTCTGGTTGGTCCTGGATTGGGGATCACCGTGGATCCGGTTCGGGTCGATGCAATTACCGTTCACCGTGAGGTGCTGATTGGGTGACGTTGCCGAACTCTTGCCCGCCCCGCCGAGCCAGCCGCGTGTGGAGACATTCCGGGCCTCGGATGGTTACGATTTTTACCTCCGACACTGGCGGCCAACCGGAGTGCCACGGGCACGCATCGTCTGGCTCCACGGCATTCGGAGTCATGGCGGTTGGTACACCCGTTCCTGCGGAGAACTGGTGGCGGCCGGGTACGAAGTCGTGTTCCTGGATCGCCGCGGCGCGGGGTGGAACTCCGCACACCGTGGAGATAGCCCATCTTTCCGTCGTCTACTAGATGATGTGATCGAATACATCAAACATCTTCGGCGTGAGAAAGCGGGATTACCGTTGTACCTCGGTGGGATTTCCTGGGGGGGAAAGTTGGCGGTGGGAGTGCCGTATCGCTGCCCAGGACTGGTTCAAGGGTTGATTCTGGCGTGCCCTGGGTTGGTGCCGATCATCGCGCCGCCGTTTGTGCAACGGATGCGAATTGCGGCGGCCCGACTGTTACGGCCCTCGCGTTTGTTCCCGATTCCTTTGAACGAACCCGAACTGTTCACGGCGGATGCCCAGGGGCAGGAATTCATCGCACAAGATCGTTTTGGCTTGCGGCAGGCTTCAGCTCGGTTTCTTTTTGGCAGCTTTGGTCTGGATGTCTACCTCCGACGGGCCGCCCGGCAGGTGGTGGAACCGACCCTCCTCCTCCTGGCCGGTCAGGATCGCATCATTAGCAACCCCGGCACACGCGATTTCGTCCGCCGCTTCCGCAGTACGGATCTCTCGGTGATCGAATATCCCTCCGCCCATCACACGCTGGAAATGGAAGGGCCATCCCATCCATTTGTGACCGACATCATCCAATGGATCGGCAATCGTTGACCGCGGGCTAGAAACTGCCGGTATCCCGTTTGGACCACCACGGTAAGGCTAGGCCGCCGTCGATGTGGAGGATGGTGCCGTTAATGTATTCGGATGCGGGGTCCAGCAGGAACACGATGGCACGGGCGATCTCTTCGGCGGTCGCCAATCGCCCTGGGGGAAGGGATTTCGCCGCTTGTTGCAACGTCTCTTCCGAGAAGAATTTGCGTTCGCCGGGTGTGTCCGTCCAACCAGGATAGACGGTATTGACCCGGATGTGTTGCCCCAGCAGTTCCGTGGCGGCGGTGCGCATCATTTGATCCAAGGCCGCCTTGGCCATGTTGTAAGCCATCGCATTCGGGAAGGCGATCTGCGCGTGCGGGGAACTCACGATCACGACGGATCCGCCTTCCCCTTGTTTGACCATCTGCTGACAAGCCGCCCGGAGGCAGTAGAACGCCCCCCACAGGGAGACATCGATCGTTTTGCGGAAACCGTCCAGGTTGGCAGTCAGGAACGGCTCACGATCACTGTAGACCGCACTGGAAACGAAATGATCGACCCGACCGAGTTGATCCACCGTTTGTCGAAACAGCGTCTCTACGTTGGTCGGGTCCGAAATGTCGAGCGGGAAGAGTAACGCGGTGCGACCGAGTGACCGAATCGCCTGAGCGGTTTCTTCCGCGGCATCCGGGAGACTGAAGTAGTTGAGCGCCACATCCGCCCCGGCTTGGGCCAACATCAGAGCCGTGGCCCGGCCAATCCCGGATGATGCCCCGGTGACGACGGCGACTTTCCCTGCGAATGGTGGACGCATCCGATCTCCCTGCACCCGCCGCCCTAGCTCCGCTGGCCGGGGCGGTTCTGTTTCGGTTTTTCCAGCCCGGCTTTTTCCATGAGCGATTGCCCGAAGATATTATCTTCCTCGGCCAGCGCTTCGTCTAGCAGGCCGCCCGACTGGACTTCATATCGGATCGTGTACCGATGGCTGGAAATACTGACCTCGTCACCGGGGCGGAGAATTTTTCGGGTCGTTCGCTCGCCGTTGACCTTGATTCCGTTGGTACTGCCCAGGTCGCGGACTTGCCAGTACCCGTTCTGAAAGGCGAACTCGCAATGCTGGCCGGACACGTTGTGGAAGTCGAGCCGGATGTCACACGAGGAGCGACGCCCCACCGTCAAAAGATCGCGGGTCAACGGGATGGGATCGCCGCCGCCCAGAGGAACCAGTTCACCTAACAAAGTTGCTTTTGCCATGACCAATCACCTCGGAATGACAGAATCTTGATGAATTATGCAGGTTATCACAAGGGAGATTCCGTCACGGGAGATTATATCTGAAGTGGAAATCCGGCGAAGGGGATTCACGCTCAAACACATGGCATGGCGTGTCAACGCACGCACAATCGGAACCGATCGCCCCAAATTACTCATCGGTGGTGATGGTGCCCAGCTCCACAAGTCGATCGCGGGCATCGCCTTCGATGAATTGGCGGACGCGATCATCTGGGTGTGTGGTAAGCCCTTCCGGCGGGCCATCGTACAGGATTTGCGCTTCCGATTCCCGGAGCCGAGTATGCGGATAGAACATGATGACGCGGTCAGCCACTTTCTGCACCGTCCGCATTTCGTGCGTGACAACCAGACTTGTCACGGGCCGACGGCGACGGGTTTGGAGAATGAGTTCGTTAATGACATCCGTCATGATCGGATCGAGCCCGGTGGTGGGTTCATCGTAGAGCATGAAATCCGGGTCGATCGCCAGTGACCGGGCCAGGGCCACGCGCTTCCGCATTCCCCCGGACAACTCCGCGGGCATTTTCGCTTCCACGGTCGCGGGCAAGCCCACTTCCTGTAGCCGTTCCCGCACCCGATGGTGGATCACTTCTTCCGAAACGCCGCCTTTGGCTCGCAAGCCGAAAGCGACGTTGTCAAACACTGGCAAACTGTCGAATAACGCCGACTGCTGGAATAGGAAACCGACTCGTAACCGCATCGCCGTCAGTTCCCGTTCCCCCATCTGGTGCAGCGGCTGTCCTTCAAAGTAGACCTCTCCCGTGGTCGGTTGCAGCAGACCGACGATGAGCTTCAAGGTGACGGATTTGCCGCATCCGCTCTCCCCAATAACCACAACGGTCTGATGAGGGAAAATATCCAGCGAGATGTGCGTGAGTACCTGCTGCCGTCCGAACCGTACCGAGACATCCACGAGGCGAATGAGCGGCTCAACGGGCGTGAGATGGATCGGATCGGTTGACATAAGAACGATCTCAGTTGCAGGGTTCCCAGCAATTCGGCCATGGGTAAGGAACACGTTTCTTTTTGTCAAACGACCCGTACACCCGTGGGTTGCCAAATCATGTCGTGCAGGGTGTTGAAGAACATCGCCAGGAAAAAGTCGCCGACCAGAATGGCCACGAAGGAGAACACGAACCCTTCCGTCGCCGCCTTGCCGACCCCTTGTGCCCCCGCCTGGCTGTGAAAGCCGCGATGACAGCAGAGCAACGCCATCAGACCGCCGAACACCATCGCCTTCAGCAACCCCACGAGGATGTCATAACTCTTGACGAAGGCTTGCGTGTGCCGCCAATAGTGGTAAGAGTCAATGTGAAACACCTTGAGGCAAATCACCGAACTGCCGATGACCCCCGTTACGTCCGCGAGAACGGTGAGCAGAGGAATCATCAACAAACAAGCCAGAAACCGGGGCGCGGTCAGATACTTGACCGGATCGACCCCCAAACAGGCTAGCGCATCAATCTGCTCGGTGACACGCATCGTTCCGAGCTGCGCCGCCATCGCGGTCCCGACCCGACCCGCCAACATGGTTGCGGCCAACACGGGGCCAAGTTCCCGGACCACGGACATATGAATCACGGCCCCGAGCGAGGTATCCATCCCGATCATATGGAATTGACTATAGGCCTGAACAGCGAGCACCATTCCAATGAACGCCCCCGTAATCGCAATCACGCCGACACTGCTGACCCCAATTTCGACACACTGGACCAGTAATTCCCGCCCTTTCAGATGTCGAGAGAACACACCCGTCATGGCGCGGAAAGCAAAGAGGGTAAAATCCCCGAGCGCATCAAAGGTATTCCCCATCGTGGTGGTGACGGTGGACCGGATTCCGACCTTCCGCGATCCCTGGGAACGGGGTGTGTCCAGCGCCATATGATTCCGTTCACGTCTTGAATGGGGGTGCGTCCTGTCCTGCGTCCCACGCGGAAGCGGGG
>JAIXLE010000019.1 GCA_026931725.1 Bacteroidales bacterium | reverse complement strand
AGATCGACCGTCCCGAACCATCCGGGCCAGGAAGTCTGCCCAGACGCGGTTGGTGGAGCGGCGGAACGCGGCGGATTCTCCACCGCCATCGGAGGCGTGAGCCCTTTCGGGAGAGTGGTTGCCGGGGACAATGGCGGCGAAACCGGAGCAGAGGACGATGCCGGGGTGGCCTTCACGGTCGAACCTCGAAGGTAGCGGGGCGGCCAGATGGTGAACCGCAAGTTCAGTCACCGTAGGGTTCTGAGGCAGAGGGGTCAAGCGTCGAAGTCCAGTCGGGCTTGTCATTCCGGGCCGAATCCGTTCCAATTCCCTGTCGCGGACAGTCCGCGCACACGGATACCACCATGACCCGACCCGAGACGACACCGCCTTCCTCGCAGACCGGCTCCGCTCCGGCCCGGCCACAGGTGCGCCTCGATATTCGCATCGGAACCACGGAACCGACCCAGCACACCATCACCGGCGGGGAATATCTCATCGGCGGAGCAGCGGGCTGTAACCTGATTCTGCCCGGTGCCCATCTTCCTCATCTTATTTGTCAGATTGCGGTTACGACTGATGGTGTCCGATTGCGACGGCTTGCGGACACCTTCCCGGTGCTGCTCAATGGTGAGCCTGCTCCCGCAATCACCCCGATGCCCCTGCACACCGGCGACCGCCTCTCCGTTGGCCCGGCGGACATCACCGTCGCCGTGCGCGAACGTGCGGTCCTGCGTCCGAGTCTGATTCCGTTCCCGGCTCCCGGCCCATCGGAACCCGCCGCACAATCCCCGACTCCCCCACCGCCGCGCGTGGCGGAAGAACTCCTGCGCCAGGAATGGGCCAAACTCGATCAAGCCAAGACCCGATTTGCGGAAGAAGCCGCCGAACTCGAAGCGGATCGCGTCTTGTGGTATCGCCGTCGAGCCGAAATCGAGGCGGAATGCCAGCGACTCCGCGACCACGCCACGGCTCCCGTTGCCGCACTCACCGAACGCGAACAATTGGTCCAAATCCGGGAACAGGAACTCAAACGCACGCAGAACGAACTTGCGGCCATCCGAGAACAATTGTTCACGCAGTACACCGGCCATCGAGCCGAACTGGCGCAAATTCAAGAGACTCTGCACGCACGCCAAACCGAGTTCGCCCAGCGCGAACAGCGGTTCGAGGCCGAATTACGGACGCACGAACCCCGATTGGCCGAACTCCGATTGCGTCAGGAACAGCTTTCCACCGCGTTCGGCGAACTCAACGCTCAGCGTTCCGCCCTGGAAATCGCCAAGCGGGAACTGGCTCAGGAACGCGAATCATTCACCCAAGAACGCCAGCAATTCGAGCAGGAACGAGCCGAACACGAGCGCGCCCGAACCGCCCAGGATGAGGAACGGACTCTCCGTGAGGAGCAATTCCTCGCCGAACGCAAGAAACTGGCCGAGGACCGCGAACGCTACACCGCCGATCTGCTGCGATTGGATCGCTGGCAAGGAACGCTCGACGATCGGAAACAATACCTCGATCACTACGCGGCCGAAGTCGATCTGCGTTCCGCGCAAGTCCGCCGGGATACCGCGGAGTTGGAAGAACAAGTCACGCTGGCTGATGCCGAACAGGGGCACCTCCGCGCGGAAAACGAACGCCTCGAACAGTTGCGGGGAGAACTCGATGCCCGCTCCGGGCAACTTTCCGAGCAGGCTTCGCGGATCGAATCGCAGCAAGCGACGCTGGCCGTTTTGCAAGCCAAGCTCGAACGCCAGCAACATGATCTGCGTCAAGAAGCGGCCCGCCTCGCCGCCGAGCGTGTCCGGCAAGAAGAGGCCCGCACGGAACTCGATACCCGTCTGCGTGATGCGGAAGTCGTGCGAGCGGAACTGTCACTCGTCCGGGACGATCGCGCGGAGCAAGAACGGGCGTTCGCGGAACGCACCTCGTTGCTCGAAACGACACTCCAGGAAATTCACGATCAACAAGACCAACTGGCCGGAGAACAAGCTCGCCTGAAGCAGCGTGAGGAGGAACTCGACCAGCGTTCCGCCGAGATTGCCGAACAAGCCGCGATGCTGAAAAGCCGGCTCACGCAAGCACTCGACCTGCAACAGCGACTCGAAACCGATCGCGCGGCCCTACGCCAGCGGGAAGGCACGCTCACCGAGACAGAAACGGCCCGCGTCGCCTTTCAAGATCAACTCCGCCGTCGAGCGGAAGAACTGGCGAATCGGTCCCGAGAACTCGATCAGGCCGCCGCGCGGGTGGCCGAGGAACGCACCGCGTGGGAGCGTGTGGCAAACGACTTTCAGCAAGAACGCGCTCGCACAGAACAGATCATTCAAACCACACGCGACGAACTTGCCGCCCGTACCGCCGAGCTGGAACGCCAGACCGCCCATCTCACGGAACGGGAAGCCACCCTCATGCGGCAAGTGGATCGGCTACGAGAAACAGGCCGGAACGTCGCCCAAGGCCGGAAGCAACTCGCCGAAGCCCGCCGACAATGGGATGCCGACCGAACCGCCGCCGCTGAGCGTGACCAACAATCCCGCGAGGATCTGCTGGCGTTCCACAACGCCACCGGCACCCAGATTGAACGGCTCCGCACCGAGGCCCAATCGCTGGAAGAACAGACCGGCACCGCGTTTGAACGACTCACCGCCGCACGGGAACTGCTGCGCGGCCAACTGGCGGAACTGCACACCTACGCGGCCCAGTCCCGCAGTGAGTTGGATGCCGCCCGTGCGGCCCTGCGTGCCGATGCCGACCGTATCCGCGACCGCGAACAGCTTCTCGAACGCGCCCGCGATGAAAACCGCCTCGCCGTGGCCCAGTTCCGTCAGCAACTGCTCGAATGGCAAACCCGCGTGGGCGACCTGAAAGAGACGATGGCCCGCACCGAGTCCCGCGTGGACACCCGGCAAGCGGAAGTCAACGCGGCCGCGTCCCGCCTGGATGCGACCACTTTGGAACTGGCCCGGCAAACAGAAGAACTCCGCCGGGAACGGGAGCAAGTCTCCGAACGCCGAGCCGAAGTGGATCGCCATCTTTCCGACATGCGGGAATGGTATCGCAAGAAGTTACGCGAACTGGCGAACCAAAACACCCCGACCCTGCCCGTGGAGATGCCCGAACCGACCATCCGCATCGCCCCCACCGCCCCCGATGACCTGGAACCGGGCGACCGCCAATTGGGCGACCTGCTGCGTTCTCTCGACCTGATCGACGGTGAAGCCCTCACCGCGCTGTGGAATGAGGCCAACCGCCAGCATCGCACCCTGCGGCAAGTGCTGCTCGCCAGCGGGGCAATCTCCCTGTATCAATTGGCCCTGATCGAAGCAGGCAACCTCGATGCCCTGATGCTCGGCCGTTTTCGGGTCGTGGACCGACTCCGGGTCACACCGCGTGAGACGGTCTACCGAGTGTTCGACCCCCTGCGTGCGGATGGACCGAGTCACGGGACGTTCCTACTGCGGCATCTCTCGGAATCCGAGTGCCAGGATGCCACGCACCCCGACGAGTTCCGTCAGCGGTTCGCCGCCGTGCGGGAAGCCGCCCATCCGAACTTGGCCGCCACCGTGGAAGTGCTGGACATCCTGGGCCGACCCGCTGCCGTGCAGGAGTGGATCACCGGAGCCCCCAGCCTGGAATGGCCTGCCACCGCCGCGATACCGGGAGTCTGGCTCCGACTGGTATCGGGTGCCGCCGCGGGCCTCGCCGCCGGACATGCCGCGGGCCTCGTGCATGGTCGGCTCGTCTCCAATACGTTCGTTCTGACCGATGATGGTGACTTGAAACTCCTGGGCCTCGCCGACCCCTACTGGCTCCTGGGCCTCGCGGAACCCGATGTCGAACCGACTGCCGCGGTCGATCTCCGGGCGTTGGGTCGGATCATCTTTGGTTGGAGTCAGCTCGGTCAACAAGCCGCCTCCAAGAAACGCGGCAGCCGCACCAAAGGGTTCCCCGAACAACTCCTGACGATCATCCGCCGCCTGGAAGCCGATGCCGATACTCCCATGGCCGATACCGCCGTGGGCGCGGAACCGTACCATGCGATCGAAGAATTGTTGGACCATATTCAACAGCTCGCGGTCAGCTTCCCTTGCCGCTCCACGGACTGGGCCGAATTACTGGCGGAAGTCGCGGGCCGTTCCGACGAATCCGAACCCTTCCGCCAATCCGCGTAACCCTCCCGAACCCGGCGAAAAGCCTTTGTCCTTGCCGGGTGTTCCCTGGGGACGATACGATTCCGCTAGAGTCGGAACGGAATTCCGACGGGACCGGCAATCTGATACGGCCCCTTTTCCGTCTGATTAGCACCACAGCGCGGGTTGCTTCCCGAGCGATAGAATAGTCATCAGGAGGGGAA
>JAIXLE010000234.1 GCA_026931725.1 Bacteroidales bacterium | reverse complement strand
CTCGCAACTCGAAACCGCAACCGGTCGAATGCTTGGGAATGACCTTCGAAAACGACGACGCCCGACGGGCCTACTTCCTCGAAAAGTTACGCGAGCGGTTGCGAGATCCCGAGTTCCGCAAGATTGAGGGATTTCCCATCGGCGAGGACGAAGACATCCTGGCGCTCTCCGACCCGCCCTATTACACCGCCTGTCCGAATCCGTGGATTGCCGACTTCATCAAGCATTACGGAGGACCGTACGATCCGGCAACCGATGATTATCGTCGAGAGCCATTTGCAAGCGACACGGGTGCAGGGAAAACGCATCCCATTTATACAGCACATTCGTACCATTCCAAGATCCCCCATCTGGCCACCATGCCGTGCATCCTGCACTATACAGAGCCGGGCGATATCGTCCTTGACGGCTTCTCAGGTTCCGGCATGACAGGCGTTGCGGCGCAGCTTTGCGGCCAACCAGAGCCAATGTACAAGTCGAATCTCGAAGCGGAATGGAAAAAGAACGGTCTGCAACCGCCCAAATGGGGAGCACGGCGACCAATCCTCATTGATCTTTCACCTGTTGCCAATTTCATCGCCTACAACCTCAATCTGGATGTTTCGGCCCGTGAGTTCAAGAAAGCTGCCGATAGTTTCTTTAAGAAGATCGATGCGGAACTCGGTTGGATGTACGAAACCCTGCACACCGACGGAAAGTGCAAAGGCCGTATCAACTATGTGGTCTGGTCCGAGGTTTTCACCTGTCCGAACTGCGCCAACGATGTGGTGTTTATGGACCAGGCCTACGATCCCAAAACAGGTAAGTTCGCCGGTGAATTCGTATGCCCGCACTGCCGCGCCGCTCTCACAACCCGAAGCTGCGAGCATAAATTCACGAGCTACTTCGACAAAGCCATCGGCGAAACCGTGCGCAAGGTTACCTATGTGCCGGTGGAAATTGAATACACACTTCCCGGCGATAAAACCAAATACCGCAAGAAACCGGATGAACATGACTTTGCTTTGATTAGCCGCCTGGCGAATGAACAGCCCAAGGATTGGTTCCCGACTGCGAAACTGCCCATCGGAAAGATGAGGGATAGCAATCACCTGGCGGAGCGTGGCATTACCCACTATCACCAGTTTTATCTTCCGCGAGCGCTCCATGCGCTTTCCACGATGTGGCGAATTGCGGCAGAATGGCCTGCTGTGAGGGTAAGGGGGTTTCTGAAATTCATGGTGGAGTCATCGTATTGGACGATGTCCCTTGTCAATAGATATCGTCCAACCGGTTATTCGATGACGAATCAATTTATAACAGGTATGTACTATATTCCCGTTGCTGCATCAGAAATATCTCCGTGGTATATTCTCGATGGCAAATGCAAACGTCTCCAAAAAATGCTTTCCGCGCATCAACTTCCAGCGAGCCAACAGGTCGCCATTTCCACCTCATCGTCATTGTGGTCGTCCATCCCGGACAAGAGCGTTGATTACATTTATACCGACCCGCCCTTTGGTGACGCGGTCAAGTACGGTGATCTCAACCTGCTGATCGAGGCCTGGCACAACCTGTTTTCACGTTTGGAGAACGAAGTGTTGTGGGATGAACTGAAGCAGAAGACGCTTTCGGTTTATTCCGATTTGATGCGAAGAGCTTTTACCGAATACTACCGCGTGTTGAAACCGGGGCGTTGGATGACGGTGGTTTTCCACAATTCGAAAAACCTGGTGTGGACGGCGATTCAGGAGGCCATCGGCGATGCTGGTTTTGTTGTCGCCGATGTCCGAACACTGGATCGTGAACAGGGCAGCTTCAATCAGGTGACGGCGGCGGGTGCGGTAAAGCAGGACCTGGTCATTTCTGCTTACAAGCCAAATGGCGGTCTTGAAGATCGCTTCAAACTCCAAGCGGGAACGGAGGATGGAGTATGGGACTTCGTTCGCACTCATCTGAAGCAACTCCCGGTTTTCGTTTCCAGGGACGGTCTGGCTGAAATCATTGCCGAGCGCCAAAATTACCTGCTATTTGACCGCATGGTGGCCTTTCACGTGCAGCGTGGCGTGACGATTCCGCTGTCCGCTGCGGAGTTCTACGCCGGGATTGTCCAGCGGTTCTCCGAGCGGGATGGGATGTACTTCCTCCCCGAGCAGGTGACCGAGTACGACAAGAAGCGAATGACCGTCCGAGAGGTTCTGCAGCTCCAGCTTTTCGTCACCGACGAGTCGTCGGCCATCCAGTGGCTTAAACAGCAACTCGTCAAAAAGCCCCAGACCTTCCAGGAGCTCCACCCGCAATTCCTCAAGGAAATCGGCGGTTGGCAAAAACACGAAAAGCCACTGGAACTCTCACAGATCTTGGATGACACCTTCATATGTTACGACGGCAAGGGCGAAGTACCGAGCCAGATTCACAGCTATCTCTCTACCAATTTCAAAGAGCTGCGCAATCTTCCTAAAGATGCCCCGGAACTCCGGACCAAGGGGAAGGACCGCTGGTATGTACCCGACCCGAACAAAGCCGGTGACATGGAGAAGAAACGCGAGAAGGCTTTGCTCAAGGAGTTCGAGGAATACCGGACTTCCAGCCAGAAGCGCTTGAAGGTGTTTCGCCTGGAGGCAGTGCGCGCCGGGTTCAAAACGGCATGGCAGGAGCGCGATTACGCCACGATCATAACCGTGGCCCGCAAGGTTCCCGAGAACGTCCTCCAGGAAGATCCGAAGCTCCTCATGTGGTACGACCAGGCGCTCACCCGCTCAGGGGAGGAGTGAGCTATGCCAAAAGCCAAGAGGGACGTGGCTGAACTCAAGAAACGTGCCATCAACTCCTTGGTGCTTGGCATCGAGCTGTTCAACAGACCCCATGACCAGGGGCGTTCCGAGAGCGTCCTGATTCTTCTGCATCACGCCTTCGAGATGCTACTGAAGGCGATTATCAAAGACAGGACCGGGACCGTTCACGCAAAAGGAGAGAAGTACTCCTTCGGCTTCGACAAGTGCTTGGAGGTGGCCCAGAACGAAATCAAGGTGATCTCGGTTGATGAGCGTGCCACCTTGTCCATCTTGGATGCCCACCGGGACACCGCCGTTCATTATTACCAGGACGTCTCAGAGGACCTTCTTTACCTTCAAGCCCAAGCAGCGGTCACGCTGTTTGACGATCTGCTCAGCCGGGTCTTCAAGGAGAGGCTTGCGGACTGCATCCCTGAACGCGTGCTGCCGGTCTCGACGCGGCCACCCAAAGACCTGAAGGTGCTGATTGACAGCGAGCTGAGCCAGGTTGACGAACTCCTGCAAGCGGGAAGCCGTAAAGGGATTCAGGCAGCGGCCAGATTGCGGCCGATTCTGGCCCTGGCCACGGCGACCCGCGATGACGCAGAGCGAGTGACCGAAGGCGAACTGAGAAAGGCCATCAACAGAAGGCGGCGAGGAGATGATTGGAGCGTCATTCTTCCGGAGGTCGCTCAGCTCAAACTTGAAACCCGAGGCGATGGCATTCCGATCTTTCTCCGTATCAAGAAGGACGCCGACATTGCGGTTCGCGTTGCCAAGAACGGTGAGCCGGTCACTGGGACCTTGATCAAGCAGGAGGTCAACATCTGGGACAAGTACAACCTTGGCAGGGATGACCTCGCCAAGAAGCTCGGCATAACCGGACCGAAGACCAGCGCTTTGATACTTGAGCTGAAGATTCAGGACGATCAGGACTGCTTCAAGGTTCTGCGAAGGAAGTCCACGACCTTCAAGGGTTACAGCAAGACGGCATTGGATCGGCTTCAGTCCGCCATAACCGACGGGATCGATGTAGATGCCACGTGGAAAAAGCACAGGAATAAGTTTGGAGCCAAGAAACGGAAATGATGGGCAGCTTCATACAAGGTGAGTGGTATTACAGCCCGGACCACGGGCAGCTCTGTCAGGTCATCGAAGCCCAGACACTCTGGGGTGAGACGACCTGCCGAGTATGGCTGCCCGGGCGCGACTCCGTGGTCCGCATCCCGGCTTCCAGGCTCAAGTCCATGGAGAGCGCGGGCACCGGTTCGCCCGACAACATCGCTTACATCGCTGCCGCCGCGCGGGTAGCCGACGCCCTGACCCAGGATGTTCTACTGGCACCCATAGAGTCCTCCGTCATCCCGCTTCCGCACCAGATACGGGCCCTGTCCCGCGCCATTAGCAACGACCGGGTGCGCTATCTCCTGGCGGACGAGGTCGGCCTGGGCAAGACCATCGAGGCCGGACTCATTCTGCGTGAGCTGAAGCTTCGCGGGTTGGTCAAACGGACGCTCGTCATCGCCCCGAAGGGGCTAGTGAGCCAGTGGGTCAGCGAGATGCGTTTCCACTTCGGTGAGACCTTCCAGCTCGTGCTCCCCGAGGACATCAAGACCCTGAAACGGATCGCCC
>JAIXLE010000223.1 GCA_026931725.1 Bacteroidales bacterium | reverse complement strand
GAGTTCGCCGCGAAGAAGAGTTATGAAGACTATCTCAGTCAGATTTCGGACTGATGCGATCATCGCAACAACGGAGGGAATCGCCCCCGTAGCCCATCGTTCGCCCCCTTCCGTTCCCAGAGTGGAATGCGTAGGGGGCGTGTGGGCGGAAAACGTCGCACCCTCACCTCAATTCCGAAACCCAGGTGAGGGTGCGATGGCGTGTAGGAGTTGTTACTTCACTTCATATTCGGCATCGATCACGTCATCGCCGCCCTTCTTGCTCTGCGATTCCCCACTGGGGCTGGCATCGGGGCCGCCCGCGGCACCGGCCTGGGCGAATCGGGCCATCGCCTGTGCGGCTTGATCGAGTTCCGCGGTGGCGGCTTTCAGAGCCGAGAGGTCCGAGCCTTTCGCGGCTTCGCGGGCTTTCTCAATCGCACGGGTGAGCGGAGCTTTGTCGGATTCGCTCACTTTGTCGCCCATGTCGCTCAACATCTTGTCGAGCTGGAAGACCTTGTTTTCGACTTCGTTGCGAGCATCCGCGAATTCTCGCTTGGTCTTGTCTTCATCGGCGTGCAGTTCGGCATCGCGTTTCATTTTGTCGATTTCGGACTGACTCAACCCGCTCGACTGTTCGATACGGACGCTGTGTTCCTTGCCGGTCCCCTTGTCCTTGGCGGAGACATTGAGGATCCCGTTGGCATCGAGGTCGAAGGTCACTTCGATCTGCGGTTCCCCCCGGCGGGCCGGTTGGATGCCTTCCAGTTGGAACTGGCCGATCTTCTTGTTGTCCTGCGCCATCGCCCGTTCGCCCTGGAACACCTGCACTTCGACGGAGGGTTGGTTGTCCGCGGCGGTGGTGAAGGTCTGCGACTTCTTCGTCGGAATCGTCGTGTTCCGTTCGATCAGTTTCGTGAACACGCCGCCGAGTGTCTCGATCCCGAGCGAAAGCGGGGTCACGTCCAGTAGCAGCAGATCCGACTTCGAGCCGAGGAGCAACTGTGCCCCCTGGATGGCCGCGCCGACGGCCACGACTTCATCCGGGTTTACGCCCTTGTGGCCTTCCTTGCCAAAGATGTCTTTGACCAACTGCTGCACACGCGGCATCCGGGTCATCCCGCCGACGAGTACGACTTCGTCGATCTGATTCGGCTTGAATCCGGCATCGTCGAGTGCCTTCAGCACGGGTTTTTTGCACCGTTCGATCAGGAAATCGACCATCCGCTCAAATTGGGCGCGGGTGATGGTCAGATCCAGGTGCTTGGGCACGCCGTCGATCGCGGTGATGAACGGCAAGTTGACGTTGGTGCTGGTCTGTTGGCTCAAGTCTTTCTTGGCACGTTCGGCCGCTTCCTTGAGTCGCTGCATCGCCATCGGATCTTTGCGGATGTCGAGGCCGTTTTCCTTCTTGAACTCCTCGGCGATGTGGTCGATCAACACTTGGTCGAAGTCATCCCCGCCCAGGTGCGTGTCGCCGTTGGTGGATTTCACTTGGAAGACACCATCTTCGCCGACTTCCAGCACGCTGATGTCGAACGTCCCGCCCCCCAGGTCGAAGACCGCGATCTTTTCATCTTTCTTCTTGTCGAGCGCGTAGGCGAGTGCCGCGGCGGTCGGCTCGTTGATGATCCGCATGCGCTGCTTGGTCTTCTTACCAGTCTTGGGGTCTTCGATCTCCCATTCGGTATCGAATCCTGCAATGGCCGCCGCGTCGATGGTCGCCTGGCGTTGGCCATCGTTGAAGTACGCCGGCACCGTGATGACCGCCTTCCGCACCGTGTGGCCGAGGTACGCTTCGGCGGCTTCTTTCAGCTTCCGCAGCGTCATGGCCGAGATTTCCGGCGGCGTGTACTGCTTGCCGTCGATGTCGACTTTGACCAAATCTTGCGGACCACCGACGACCTTGTAGGGCACCAGTTTTTCTTCGCTATCCACTTCTTCGTGTCGACGACCCATGAAGCGTTTGATGGAATAAATGGTCTTCTGTGGGTTCGTGACCGCTTGCCGTTTGGCCGGATCGCCCACGAGCCGGTTGCCGTCCTTGGCGAACGCCACAACAGATGGGGTAATCCGATTGCCTTCCTGGTTGGCAATGACTTTGGCTTCGTTGCCTTCCATGACGGCGACTGCGGAGTTCGTCGTACCTAAGTCGATCCCGATGATTTTTTCTTCAGCCATTGCGTGCGCTCCTGAATAGAAATTCGTTTATGTGTTTGTGAAGTTCCGGTTCCATCGTCAGGCGTTCGTGAACAACGGAAAAAGTGGTTCACGGTCGCGGGGTCAAAAGACTCCGGTTGTCATTGCAAATCGTGGGCCATGCGTTCTCTTTGCAGGGATGGAAACACAAATCCTTGCACAGTAAAAGATTACGGAACCCACGCTGTTTGAAGTCCTTGGCAATTTCTGTTCGACCTGCCATTCTGGCAAGATGGAAACCCTGTCCTTCAGTCAGAGGGGGCGACCCCGCGTAAAGATTCCGCGAACGGGGAAATTTCTCTCATACGGACCATCTTAGCGGCGAACCTCGCTAATCCGCAGGATCGAGAAGGAAGTGCGTTGACGACCGGGAATCCCCCTCCTAAGTTGGTTGAAAAAACCCGGCTTGACACTCGGACCCCATCAGACACATGGCGCGTAAAACCGATACCGATTCTCCCGCTTCATCGGATGATCGCACGGCCGAACAACTCAAGGGTTTGCGCGTTCAAATCGACAAACTGGATCTCCAGATTGTTGAACTCCTGAACAAGCGGGCATCGGTCGCCGCTCAAATCGGCAAGGTGAAATCCGCAGTCGGTGGCGAGGTGTTTTCTGCTGCACGGGAAGAAGAAGTGCTGGCGAACGTCCTCTCGAACAGCAAGGGGCCGTTGCAGACCGTGTCCGTGCGAGCGATCTTCCGGGAACTGATTAGCGGGTGCCGGGCGATTCAACGGGTACAGCGCGTTGCCTTCCTCGGCCCGGAATACAGCTATAGCCACATCGCCTCGCTCGATCGCTTCGGGGAAGGGGTCGAATATGTCCGCGTAGGCACCATCGGAGCCGTGTTCGAGGAAATTACTCGGAAACACGCCGATTTCGGCTTGGTTCCACTCGAAAATACCACGGATGGCCGCATCGCCGATACCCTGGACTGCTTCGTGCGGATGCCACAAGTCAAGATTTGCTCGGAGATTCGGCTGCGTGTTCACCATCATCTGCTGGCCAACTGCGCTCAGACGGAAATTCGTCGGGTCTACAGTAAAGCCCAGGCGCTCTCACAATGCCGCAACTGGCTGAGCCGTAACTTGCCTCATGCTACGCTGCACGAAGTTTCCAGCACCGCCGATGCGGCCCGGCTCGTGCAGACGGAACCGAATGTTGCCGCCGTCGCCAGTCGTCAAGCGGGGGTACGCTACGGCTTGCGGGTGTTATTCAGCAACATTGAGGACTACACCGGGAACGAAACCCGCTTTGCCGTGATCGCCTTGCACGATAGCGCCAAGACCGGCCAGGACAAAACCGCCGTCATGTTTCAGGTGCCGCACACTCCCGGTTCCTTGGCGGATGTCCTCAATCTGTTCAAACAAAATAAGATCAATCTCACCTGGATCGAGTCGTTCCCCTACAAGGAAGCCAAGGGCGAGTATATCTTCTTCGCCGATTTCGATGGCCACCATGAGGATACCCGCGTCAAAAAGACGCTCAAATCCTTGGAAGAGGTCTGCGAGGCGGTCTTCGTGTTGGGTTCCTTCCCCGCCGCGAAGCCCAACGAAGAATAGAAAGGATTGCGTTGGGGTATGTTCTCCCCAGCGGGAAACGGACAGGGGACGTGCCGCCTGGGAACACGCGGCCTTGCACGCTCCTGGAGAATTTCCCTCGCTTTTGCGTGCCTTTGGGGAAGAAGTGGTGTTCAATAGAAAGGATTCCCCCCTTCGGAAGGAACACCGATGCCATCCCCACGATACCGCATCGTCACGGTAACCCTGTTACTATTCCTCTGCGCGACACCTTCCGACGCGGCGGAACGGCCTAACATCATCCTCATTGGTTCAGAAGACATTTCCCCGAACCTGGGTTGCTATGGCGACCCGGATGCCATTACGCCGCAACTCGATCGGTTCGCCGCGCAGGGAGCCCGGTTTGATCGCGCCTTCACGCATTGCCCCGTCTGTGCGCCGACCCGTTCCGGGATGATTACCGGCCAGTATCCGACCACGATCGGCACACACCACATGCGGTCGAAACTGCGGAAACCCCCCGCTACCTATGTCGAGCATCTTCGGAAAGCGGGGTACTTCGTGGCTTGGCCGAAGAAGAACGGCAAGACCGACTTCAATTTTGATGTTCCGAAGAATTGGGTCGATACGACCGCGGATTGGACCCGTGATCCGACCGTTTTACCCAAAGATCGACCGTGGTTTGCTTATGTGAATTTTGCCGTCACTCATGAAAGCCAAGCCCGTGCCACGGCGGAGCAGTACGCGCAGAACACACAGC
>JAIXLE010000207.1 GCA_026931725.1 Bacteroidales bacterium | reverse complement strand
GTCGATGGGCCAACCCCCACCCTGCGAAGCGAAGAATGATGGTTAAAGCACTGGGCATTGGCCCCGATCCACGCCGATGTCCTGACCCAAACCCGGGGTCAGGACGCAAACGTCGACGAAACGGGCTGGAAGCAAGGGAAGAAGAAGGCGTGGCTGTGGGTGGCGGTGACCGCTGTCCTGACGGTCTTCCTGATTCGTCCCGGCCGCAATCGGGCCGCCTTCGACTCCCTGGTCGGACCAACTCCGGGGGTGCTCACCACCGACCGGTACGGAGTGTACACCCACTTGGCTGGGACACGCCGGCAGGTCTGTTGGGCCCACCTGCGGCGGGACTTTCAGGCGATGATCGATCGGAAGAATGCGGGAAGCGAGATTGGGACCGCGTTGTTGTCCCAATCCGACATCCTGTTCACGCACTGGCAAAAAGTGCGGGACGGGACGCGAACTCGACAGTGGTTCTGGCAGACACACCAGTCGCGGCTGCGAGCGAGGGTGAAGACCCTGCTCGCGCGGGGTGTCGCGTGTTCGTGTCCGAAAACGGCCGGGGTGTGTCGGGAACTCCTGGGGGTAGAGGAGTCGTTCTGGACGTTCGCGTGTCGGGACGGGGTCGAACCGACGAACAACGCGGCCGAGCGGGCGGTGCGTCACGCGGTGTGCTGGCGGAAGACGAGTTTTGGGACAGACAGCGAACGGGGCAGCCGGTTTGTGGAACGGATGCTGACGGTGGTGGCATCCTGTCGACAGCAGGGGCTTGGTGTCCTCGATTTCCTGGTGCAGGCCGTCTCCGGCCAGAACCCGTCACTACTGCCCGAAAGGGCGTGAACGGTTACGTTGACCCACGGCCCCGGCCCAGAGTTTTCCCCGCGGATCTCCCCGGACGGCAAACGTCTGGTTTGCCTGAGTTCTCCTCGCCGTGGACCGCACCGGGACATCTACAACCTTGTCGTGGTGGACCTCACCGGCCAGGAACCCCGGTCGCGGGTCTTGTTCAACCATCATGTCCCACAAGACTCCCCACCGCCGCATTTGCCGCCCGATTATCCCTTGCCGCAAGAGTGCTGGCGGGACAATCAGCGTGTCACATTCTTCGCGGCCAAGGGAGTCGCTAATGTGTCCCAGACCGTGAACCTGGACGCGGGACCAGATGCCGTGAAGACGGACCCAATCCCGCATGGTCCTCGGAGTGCCCGACTGCCCGCCAGCAATCCGCAGTTGCCCCAGCGTCTGCGGGCCACGGATACGGTCATTCCGTACAAGAGTTTTGATGGGCAGGACATTGAGGGAATTTTGACGACACCGCCCGCCTCCGTGGCGCAACCGCCGTTTAAGCTCTTGGTCCATCCGCACGGCGGCCCGCACCATCGCGCAACGGGGAGCGGTTTTGATGTCCAATTCTTCGCCACGCGGGGCTTCCTGGTTTTCCAGCCGAACTTCCGTGGGTCTACGGGATACGGCTTGCGTTTCCTGGATGCAGACCGTAACGATTTCGGCGGCGGGGACATGAAGGACATTTTGGCTGGTGTCGATCACCTCGTGAAACAAGGGCTCGCGGACCCCAAACGGCAATTCGTTTATGGGACCAGCTACGGCGGTTACATGACCAGTTGGCTAGTGGGGCAGACCCATCAATTCCGTGCCGCCGTGGCCCAGAACGCGGTCACGGACCTGAACGCGATGTGGCATCTCAGTGACCTGCAAAGCTGGACCGAGTACGACATGGGCGGCTTCCCCTGGGAAGTCCCGGAGCGGATGCGGAAGCACAGCCCGTTGACCTACGCTCATAAAGTCAAAACCCCGACATTGATCCTCCATGCGACCAACGACCGCCGTTGTCCGGTGCCGATGGGTAAAATGTTTTACCGGGCTTTGAAAGAGGCGGGTGTCGAAACTCAGATGGTGCTGTACCCCGATGAAGGCCATCCCATTCGGCAACTACCGCACCGGGAGGATGTCCTCTTGCGTGTCCTCGACTGGTTCCATCAACACGACCCCGGTCGATAACCGTCTCATCGGCCACGAAACGCTGTCCCGTGATACCGGATGGCAGCGGAGGTTGACTCCCGTCGTTTGACCCGGTGAGTAGTGGCCCATGTCTCATTCTCAGGGGACATGGGTTTCTCCGTCTCATCATACGGATTACACAGATGAAATTGTGATCCTGACCATCGACCAACACCACGAGCGCTCGCACGCTTCAACCGCCGATAAGCCCAGTGATCCGCAATCCCATCCACGCACACGCGGCAACGAGCATCAGGACACCAGACCACCCCAGACACTGTTTGCCGATCGGTTGCGTGGCCATGCTTCCCACCGGGCCGAGCAATCCTAACCCGATCTCCAAAACGGCGTTCACGGCGAATACAGGGAGTAACGGCACAGGAACCGGGAACCGAGAACGGGGTAGGACCGGAGACGTGGCGGGAATCGGTTCCCCTTCCACAGGGGTCGGCGCTGCGGGTGTTGGTCGTGCGGCGGGTATTGAGGACGTGTTCGGCGCGGGCTCAGGAGCTGGCAATGTGTAGCCGGGCGGCAGCAACGGCGCATCCACACCCCGCAACGTGCCCGCCAATGGGTATTCCATCGTATCCGCGGGAGACTCGGCGGGCGGGGCTGGTTGCTCGCTTGGGGGCGAAACGGCCAGGTTCATCGGGGGGAGCGGCGTATCGTACTCCGGGCGTGCTTCCCCTGCGGGCATCACCACGGTCGGGCGTGGGTCACGGGTCGGCGTGATGGGCGATGCGCTGATTGGGGTGGGTAAACTCGGCGGCGGCGTGGGGGTAGGCCGATTCACCAGCGCTTCCACGCCCACGGGCGGTTCGACACTGTACGGAGCCCGCGGTTGTGTGGAGGCCGTATCACTGCGCCAACCGGGCGGGGGGGAAAGGGTTGCGGCTTCGTCCCATTGGGGCGGCAACGGATAGGCAGGACTTGGCGGTGCCGAACGCTCAAGCGGCATCGCGGATGGCGAGGGGGTTTGGGGTAATGCCAGAGACGGCGGCGGCGCGGGAATGTTCGGTGGCGTAATCGGCAACGACAACATCCGTTGCAACAGGGCATCGAGTTCGTCGAGTTGCTGACGGGTCAAGTCGTTCGGGCTCGGTGCTGGCGATGCCATAGCGAATCCTTCCGCGGGCGATCCGGGTTCCTCCCGGATGTGTGCGTTCCAACCGGATGGTACGCCAACTCTCGGAGTGAAAAAAGGGCAATTGGAACGCACCCAGGGCCACGCAAAGAATCACACTCTGCCCATTTTTGCAGGATGGTCGAGGGTGCCAGTGATAGTGCTGGATCACGTCCGCCAGGGTGCGGCATTCCCACATGCGGAGGGATCTGGTCAGAATTGGTCAGAATCGGCATCATCGCGTTCCCCAATCTCTTGCTAATGGGCCAAACTCCATCCCGGAGGTGTTTGGGGAGCGTGGTGTTGCCATTTACCCGAGTGTCGATGGTCGTTATACGCCACGATTATCAGAAAATCATGAATGTACGGTGTGCAATCCTTGGGGGGGGGGTGACACACCTGTTACCACGAGGCAAACCGTTCTGCATGGCACGGCAACGCGGCCGGGTCGGGTGGGGCGAGCATGCGGGGGGGGGATGCCGTTTCTCCGAGCCAGAATCAATCTGTGGATTCTGGGATGGGCGATGCTTTCGCTATCGTCTCCGGTAATCGCTCAGACTCCGTCGGTGCCAGACGCGGATCGGTTGCGTGCGCTGGAAGAATCACAGCGTTTACAAACCCAGGAGATCGAACGACTTCGTCAGGAACTGCAATCGCAATCCGCGACACGCTCCCCGACCACGCCAGACCCCGCACAGACACTCCGTGATCGCGTTTCGGACCCCGATGGGGATTCTCCCGCGCCGGATTACACGGAAGGGTTGTTTGGCCCATTTATCCCCGTTCCAGGCTTCCCAGAATCCGCGGCGCGCAAGCAAGGACGCTTTCCCTTGCAAGCCAGTTTTGGCCCGGGGTTCCGCTTGGAAAGCACGGATGAGCGATTTCAACTGCAGATTCACTATGAATCGCAGATTGAAGGCCGCGTCTGGGGGCAGGATCAGAACCCCGCGAACAGTGGATTCTACTTGCCCCGGCAGCGGATCTTCTTCAACGGCCATATCACCAAGCCGATCGAGTACGAACTGGCGATCAACCGCGGTGTGAACAACATCAACTTGCTGAATGCATTCCTCAATTTCCACATGAGTGATGAGGTGCAACTCCGTGTTGGGCGATTCTTTACGCCGTTGTCGTACGACCAGTACGCTGTCTCGAATTATTGGCTCATTACCCCGGAACGATCCCTTTTCACCACCAATTTGAACCTGAATCGGCAGATTGGGGCCATGCTGTGGGGCTACTTGTTCGACAAGCGACTCGATTACGCCGTGGGGGCGTTCAACGGTTCGCGGAACTCTTTTGGTAACCGTTCACGCCCTTTCGGGCAGTAGTGACGGGTTCTGGCCGGAGACGGC